>JAHCJH010000008.1 GCA_026126345.1 Phycisphaeraceae bacterium
GCTGGCCGAGGAGCACGGCGTAGACCTGTCCCGCATCCAGGGCACCGGGGCTGCCGGGCGCGTGCGCGAGCAGGACGTGCTCGCGGCGGTCTCCGCCCGCTCGGGCTCCGCCGCCCCTCAGGCGGTGGCCGTCGCACCGGCGCCAAGCCGCGCCGCCGCCGCGCCGACGACGCCCGCACCGGCGGGCGCCGGCATCCGCCGCGAGCGGCTCAGCCCGCTCCGGCAGCGCCTGGCGCAGCGGCTGGTCGACGCGCAGCACAACGCCGCGATGCTCACCACGTTCAACGAGGTGGACATGACGGCGATTATGAATCTGCGGGCGCGTCACAAGGAAGAATTCGAGAAGAAGCACGGCGTGGGCCTGGGGTTCATGGCCTTCTTCGTCAAGGCCGTGGTCAACGCCATGAAGGTCATGCCCGTGGTCAACGCGCACATCGTGCCCGGCGCCGACGGCCAGCTCGAAGTGGAGCACCACGACTACGCCCACATCGCCGTCGCCGTGAGCACCCCCAAGGGCCTCACCGTTCCCGTGCTGCGCAACTGCCAGGACCTCTCCTTCGCCCAGATCGAAGGGGGCATCAAGGACCTGGCGATGCGCGCCCGCGACGGCAAACTCTCACTCGACGATCTGCAGGGCGGTACGTTCACCATCACCAACGGCGGCGTCTTCGGTTCGCTCATGAGCACGCCCATCCTCAACCCCCCGCAGACCGCCATCCTCGGCATGCACGCGATCAAGAACCGCGCGGTCGAACACCCCGATCGCCCCGGTGAAGTCGCCATCCGCCCGATGATGTACCTGGCGATGTCGTACGACCACCGCCTGCTCGACGGGCAGGAAGCCGTGACGTTCCTGGTGGCCGTCAAGAAGGCCATCGAGAACCCCGAGCGGATTCTGCTCGGAGTTTGAAACAACGTGCTTCGTACATCTAGGTAGTTTTACTGAATTCGCACCGCGACGCAATTCGCAGTGGAACTGGTATACACCCGAGTCGTAAGGTAAACGGTAGCCGCGATGCCCGATCGAGTGATCGGCGCGTTCGGGGTGGCCGTAACCGTTGGGGGCGTTGAATGTCAAGCTCGGGGTTTCAGGCAGCCAACGGGGTGATCCCAGCTGCATTCGAAAGGTTCTTCGAATCTCCGCGAGCCGCCACGCTCTGGACCGCGTTGGTCGTGGACGCCGGCGCGGATGTATGCCTGATCTCAGGGTCGGGGCATGTCCTCTGGTGCCCCGATTGGCCGCAGTGGTGGCCCAAGCGCGGACCCGCGCTCGATCACATCGGCAAGCACCTCACCGAGTTGCAACCCCGCGGTCTCGCTGAGGAAATGCTCGGTTTCGTACAACGCGCGATTGAAACCGGCAAGGCGGTCGTCGTCCGCACCGCGTGGCAGGGTGTCCGCACCCTCACCGTGTACCGCGCCGTCTCCGCTTCCGATGGTGGTGAGCACGCGGCGATGGTGATCTGCCGCGGCCTGCGCCCGCAGGACCTCGACCAGCACCCCGTGCACAGCACGTCGGAGTTCGTCGAGTCCAAGCACCTCGATCAAGGCCCCCTCGCGGGGTTGACGCCCCGCGAAATCCACGTGCTGGCGCTCATCGGGCGAGGGCTCTCCACCGAGGGCATTGCTCGCCAGATGTTCCGGTCACGCAAGACGATCGAAGCTCATCGGCAGATGCTCGGCAAGAAACTCAACGCGCGGAATCGGGTCGAATTGGCTCGGATCGCCGTCCAGTGCGGGCTCCACCTGGTGGAGTTCCCGACCCTGCCGCCGGTCAATGGACGCCCCGTCGAGCCCGACGACGACGAGGCCGTGGAAGGGAACGGGTGAGCGCCGCGGCGGTCCCGAGGAGGAAATAACTCCTGATCGGGACCGTTAGACTTCGGACCCCCCATCTCGTGGGTCCGGAGTTTCCCCATGTTCAAACGTTCTGTCGGTTTCTCACTCGCTGTCATTTCGCTGTCCCTCCTGGCAGGCGCCAGCATCGCGCTGCAGCCGGGCGGTCCCGGCGGTGGCCAGCCGCCCCAGCCCGGCCAGCAGCCGGGCCAGCCCGGCCCCGGCAAGCGTGCTCCCGGCGAAGGCCGCGGCGGTCCGCGGGGCGAGGGCGTGAGCCTGGAGAACGCCATGAAGGGCATGAACCGGGCCATGCGGACGCTCAAGGCCCAGATCGCCGACGCCGGCAAGAAGGACGAGAATCTCCGGCTGCTGGGCGAGGTGCAGCGGTTCGCCGTGCTGTCCAAGGGCCAACCCCTGCCGGCCAAGGTGCTCGAACACGCCAAGGACGACGCCGCCAAGGCCGACATGAGCAAGTGGTTCCGGGCCGACCTCATCGCCATCGTTCGACTGGCTCTGGACGCCGAGGAAGCGGTGCTCGCCGGCAAAACCGCCGACGCGGCCGCCAAGCTCGACGAAATGGCCAAGCGCCGTGATGCGGCACACGACCGCCTGGGGATCAAGGAAGAGGAGCCGGCGGCGGCACCCCCCGGTCGGGGTGGTTGACACTCGACATGGGCCGGCGGGCTGCCTAGACTTGACTTGATTCGTCAGGGCTCGTGCGGTCGTTCCGCTGTTCCCTCCCGTATCGACCGCGCTCGTCTCGCCCGACTCGTGCACGTGTCAAAGAGTTTCAGGATCGGGCGGAAGAAAGTGAGCTTCTGATGAAGCTGTATGTTGGCAACCTGTCGTTCAAGACCACCGAGGATCAGCTCCGCGCTGCGTTCGAGCAGTTCGGCGCCGTCTCCAGCGCTTCGCTGGTGCTCGACCGTGAAACCGGCCGCCCCCGCGGCTTCGGCTTCGTCGAGATGGCCGATGATGCGCAGGCGAAGGCCGCCATCGAGGGCATGCACGGCAAGAACCTCGACGGCCGCGACCTGACCGTCAACGAGGCCCGTCCCCGCGAGGATCGTCCGCGTGGCGGCGGCTTCGGCGGCGGCGGCAGCCGCGGCGGGTTCGGTGGCGGTGGCGGCGGCGGCGGTGGCCGTCGCGGCGGCTGGTAATCACCGGTCCTGATCGATCGTTGGACACCACACACCGCCCCGCGTGTTGCAACGCGGGGCGGTTTGCTTTTTGGCCGATCCGATTGAACCCGGGTCGTGCCCTCCCGCCTGTACCATGCGTCGGTGGACCATTCCTGCTCGGGAGATCCCTCATGGTTCCGTTGCTTGCCGGGGCGACCCTCGCGTTGGGCGCCGTGCTTTCCTGCCCCGGTCCTCACATCGCCGGCGGCACGCCCCCAGCGGTTCAGCCGGGGTCTCGGGACGTGAAGTCGCTCATCCGTTCCAATCAGGCCTTCGCCTTTGATTTCCTGCGGGCGTCGATCGCCGCCGATCCGGGGCGTGCGAACTTCGCGTTCAGCCCCCACAGCATCGCCACGGCCATCGCCATGGCGCACGCCGGCGCCCGGGACGCGACGCGACGGCAGATCGCAGACGCCATGCGATTCCCTCTCCCGTCGCCGGAACTCGACGCCGCCCTGGCCGACCTGGCCGCGTCGCTCGCCCCCGGACAACCGTCGGCGTTCGATCGCCAGCGGCAGCTCAGCCCGTTCCAGCTCACGGTCGCCAACCGCTTCTGGGCCGACGGGCAGCTGGAAGTCCTGCCGGAGTACCGGGAGGCACTGCGCCGGCACCACGGCGCGGACCTGGCCGCGTTGAACTTCTCCGATGCTCCCGCCGCGGCCGACACGATCAACCGCTGGGTTCATGAGCAGACCAAGGGGCGGATCGCCCGGATCACCTCGCCAGCCGGGATCACGCCTCGGGGCGCGATCATCACCAACGCCGTGTACTTCAAGGGCGCCTGGAGCGAGCAGTTCGCCGTCGCGGCGACCCACGACGGCGCCTTCAACCTCGGCGCGGGCAGGACGGCCACCGTCAAGATGATGCGCCGCACGGCGTTCTACCCCTACGCGAAGACCGATCTGGGGCAGGTGCTTCGGCTCGACTTCGTCGGCGGAGCCGAGATGCTGATCATCCTGCCCGCCGAGGATCGTACGGACAAGGCCATCGGTTCGCTGACGCCCGAACTGCTGGAGCAGACCATCGCGAAGCTCGCGTACAACGAAGTTCGTCTGTCGCTGCCCCGCATCTCCGTTTCCAGCCTCGAGAGCGTCAAGCAGATTCTGGGTGCCATGGGGATTCGAGCCGCGTTCACCGACGCGGCGGACTTCTCGGGAATCTCGTCGAGCACGGCGCTGATGATCGGCGACGTGAAGCACGCCGTGGACATCCGCGTGGATGAGAACGGGGCCGAAGCCGCCGCCGCGACGGCCGTGGAGATGCGCCCCACGTCCGCGCCGCCGGTAGCCGAGCCCGCGGAGATGCGGGTCGACCGTCCGTTTCTGCTGATCATCCGTCACGGCAACGGGCAGATCCTCTTCGTCGCCGCCGTCGGCGACCCGCGCGGGACGCCGGTCGGTCAGTAACGGGGTCGATCAGCGGCGGCGGACTTTGCGCTCCGGCGCGCCGATGAGCGCCACGCCGGCCAGGACCAGGGCCCCGCCGCCGGTCAGCAGCATGACGGCCTGTTTGGTGGGCGAGCCGGTGAGGAACCGGGCGACGCTGCTGGCGCCCGACTGGTGAGCGTTGAGGCCCAGCACCAGCAGGGCGACGCCCCCTCCCAGCAGCAGAAGGGCCAGGATTCGAACGACGACTGCCACGGTGGGTGCATCGGCTGGCCGGCGTCCGGCTCTGCACGCGCCGCCCGCCACGGATCCGCGGCGCCTCGCTACGCTGGCCCCATGAGTCCCGAGTACCTGGACTTGCTGGCCCTGGAAGCCGCCTACGAGCAGGCGTGCATCGGCCTGGCCGAGGGCGGCATTCCCATCGGCGCTGCGCTGATCAACCCCGACGGCGTCGTGGTCGCCCGCGGGCACAACCTGCGCGTGCAGGCCGGCGACCCCACGGCCCACGCCGAGACGGCGTGCATCCGCGCGGCCGGCCGCCGGCGCGACTGGCACACGCTGACGATGGCCACCACGCTGTCGCCCTGCGCCATGTGCTCGGGCACCGCGGTGCTGCACCGCATCAGCCGGGTGGTCATCGGCGAGAACGAATCGTTCAAGGGCAAGGAGGATTGGTTGCGCGGGGCGGGGATTCCCGTGCGGATCGTCGGCGATCCGCGGTGCGTGCGGCTGATGCGGCAGTTCATCGCATCGCGCCCCGACCTCTGGGACGAGGACATCGGCGTACCGCCCCACGAATCCGCCAAACGATGAGGCTCCGGCTTTCCATCCGAACCAAGCTCGCCGCGAGCATCATCGTCCCGATGGTGGTGGTCGTCAGCGCGATCGTCTACGCGGGGGCTCGGCGCGAACTGAAGAACGCCACGGAGATCCTGGAGCAGCAGATCGCGTCTCGGGCCCAGGCCCTGGCGGCGCGGCTGGACGAGGTGTTCCGAGCCGCGGCGCGCTCGGCGGCGCTGGCGGGGTCGTACGTCGCCAGCGATCAGCAGCTCACCGACGCGGAGGTGTACGGCATCGCCCGCGCGACGGTGCAGGTGAACCCGTTGGTGTTCGGGTCGTGCATCGCCTTCGCGCCGTTCGCGCACCAGCCCGGAACCCGGCTGTTTGCGCCGTATGTCTATCGGGACCCCCAGGGCCCCGCGGGCGCCCTGCGAGAGAAGGACCTGGCCACAGGCGGGTACGACTACACCGACCCGAAGTGGGAGTGGTACCGGGAGCCGACTCGACTGGGCACCGCCGTGTGGACCGAGCCGTACTTCGACGAGGGCGGGGGCAACGTGGTGATGTGCACGCACGCGGTCCCGTTCCTGCGCAACGGCGTCTTGGCCGGCGTCGCCACCGTGGACGTGCGCCTGGAGGACATTCACCCGCTGGAACTGGAGGGCGCTCTGCCGGGCGAGGAACTGGCGATCATCAGCCGCAAGGGCACGCTGCTGTCGTTCCCGGATCGGGACGCGATCATGCGCTGGTCGATGTTCACCGTTGCCGAGCGATTCAGGCGGCCGGACATCGCGGAACTGGGCCGGCAGATGATCGCGGGCAGGCCCGGGCTGCTGCGCCTGGCGGACCTGGAGCGGGCCGACCGGATCGATATCGTCGCTTTCGCGCCCATCCCTTCGACGGGTTGGAGCGTGTACACCTCGCTCGACGAGCGGCAGGTGTTGGCCCCGGTGTATCGGCACCTCTGGACCCAGTTGCTCTGGGGGCTCATCGGGATCACCGTCATCACGCTCGTGCTGCTGGTCGTGTCGGTGAGGATCACCCGGCCCATCCGCAGGCTGTCGCGGGCCGTCGGCGAACTTTCCTCCGGCAATCTCGAGGCCCACGCCGATGATTTCCATCTGCGCGACGAGGTCGGCGACCTCGCCCGCGGCTTCAACACCATGACCAGCCGCCTGCGCGAACAGGTGCAGCAACTCACCCGGGTGACCGCCCAGCGGCAGGCCGCCGAGACGGAACTCAAGGTCGCCCGCGAGATCCAGCTCTCCATGCTGCCGCGCCGGACGCCGACGATGCCCGGGGCGGAGGTCTTCGGAACCAACGACCCGGCCCGATGGGTGGGGGGGGATTTCTACGACTGGTTCGAGTTGCCCGGGGGTCGCATCGGCCTGGTGATCGCCGACGTGTCCGGCAAGGGGGTTCCGGCGGCGATGGTCATGTCCGTGACGCGGATGATGCTGCGCGAGATCCTGCGCCTGGGCCAGACGCCGGCCCAGACGCTCAGCACCGCCAACGCGCTGCTGAGCGAGGACAACGACAACGGCATGTTCGTCTCGGCGTTCCTGGCCGTGTTCGACCCTTCCGACGGCACGCTGATCTACGGCAACGCGGGCCACCCCCAGCCCCTGCGCATCGCCGCCGGACGGCCCGCGGCACTCTTCGGCCAGATCACCGGGCCCGTCCTCGGAGCCGCCGGCGAGAGCGAGTTCTCGCAGGAATCGTTGAGCCTCGCGCCCGGCGAGTCGCTGCTGCTGTACACCGACGGCGTGACCGAAGCCCGCGACCCCGGCGGGCGGATGTACGGCGAACAGCGGCTGGTGGACCTGATCAGTCGCGGCGCGCCGCAGCACGCCGCGGGCATCGCGGCGTTCGTGCGCGAAGCGATCGTGGACTACCAGCGCGGCGTACTGGTGGACGATCTGACGATCGTCGTACTCACCAGATGCGCCGCGTCGCCGGCAGGGGCGTGAGGCCGAACACGCTCTGGATGATGGCCCGACCGAGGTACATGAACGGCGTGGTGAGCAGCGCGATGCAGAACTTGATGGCGTAGCCCTTGGCGGCGGCTTCGAGCGTGAACGCCAGGTCCGGCGGCTTGCCGCTGGCCAGGGTCGAGCTGAAGTACAGCACGGTCATGATGCAGGCGCTGTCGACCGCCTGGGAGATGATCGTGCTGCCGGTGGCCCGAAGCCACAGCAGGCGGTTGCCGGTGAGTCGCTTGGCCGCCTGGAACGAGGCGATGTCCACGAACTGGCCGATCATGTAGGCGATCATGGACGCGAAGATCATGGTGGCCGACCCGCCCAGCACGGCGTCGAACTTCGTCTCGTCGATGAAGGTGCGTTCCGGCGGCGCGGGCGGGGCGTTGGTCGCCAGCCAGAGGAACCCGAACGCGAACAGCGACATCGCCAGGCCGATGTAGGTCACGCGCCGCGCCCCGCGCGGCCCGAAGTACTCGTTCAGCAGGTCGGTGAGCAGGAACGTGACCGGGAACGCGAACATCCCCACCGAGTGTTCGATGTGCAGTTCGACGCCCAGCAGGTTCACCGTGCCGAACGAGAAGAACTTGCTGCCGACGATGTTGGCCAGCAGCAGGCAGGTCACAAAGGCGGCGGTCAGCCAGACGTAGACGGCCTGCGCCGGGCCGAACGCCGGCGGCTGGGGGCCAGGCTCCTGCCGATCCGATGGGCTGGATTCCGTAGCGTGTTCGGGCACAGGGTCCCTTCCGTTCGGTGCGTGCCGGGCTCGGGTCGATGGTACCACCGGGTGCCGCGCCGGGCGGCGTGGTATGCTCCCGCCGGTGTCCGGGTCGGGGTGGGGCATCGAAGGAGCACGCATGAGCACGCGGAGAGTCACCGTTCTGGTCTCGATGCTGGGGGCGGCGGCGCTGGCGCTGAGCGCGGTCGCGGCGTTCCCGCCGCCCGGCGACAAGGACGAGCACAAGGAGCACCACAAGCCGGCTCCGGCGCCGGCCCTCGAGCCGCTCAAGAGCCTGGTGGGCGAGTGGGAGGCCACCGGCCCCGACGGCAAGCGCATGACCGCGCTGGTGGTCAAGCTGACCGCGGCCGGATCGGTGGTGCACGAGACCATGTTCCCCGGCTCCGAACACGAGATGGTGAACGTGTATCACATGGACGGCGAGAAGGTCGCCATGACGCACTACTGCGCCATCGGCAACCAGCCCCGCATGACCAGCCCGCCGCCCAAGGACGGCGTCTACACCTTCACCCTGGACAAAGTGAGCAACGGCAAGCCCGGTCAGTCGTACATGGGCGAGCTGGTCGTCAAGATCAAGGGCGACAACCTGACGCAGGTGTGGGCCTCGTTCGAGAACGGCAAACGAACCGAGGGCCCGACGATCGAGATGACCCGCAAGAAGAAGTGACGTGACGAACCGGTGTTGGACGTCGGCGTCAGGCTGATCTTCCTCGCAGGGCTCACGCTGCCGGCGTGGGCCCTGCTGTGCATCGTCGCGGCCCGACGGTGGCCGGGGCTGACCGCCTCCGAGCGGGCGCTGGCCGGAGCGCTGCTGCTGGCGCTGCTGGTGCTCGCGGAGGTTGGGTGTCTGGGCTACCTCCCCGCCGCAATCGTGGCCCGGCCGCTGGACCTTCTGCCGTGGCTGCACGTGGCGGTCGTGGCGGGCCTGGCGTGGATCGCGCTTCGCCGGACCGGCGCCGTTCCACCGGCTGCGCCCCCGGCCGGGGCGGCCACACAGATCGGCGCATCGCTCGCGGTCCGCCCGCTGGTTCTCCTGGCGGCGGCCTGGTACGCCGTGCTGGGTTTCTACGCGGCGTGGAACGTTGATTGGTTGGCCGACGCGACGCTGTACCACGTGCCGCAGGTTCTGCAACCGTGGCAGGACGGCCGGCTCGGTCCGGTCCACGCGTCGGTGGTCTGGGCCGATTCGTACCCGCGCGCGGCGAGCCTGCTGAAGTTCTGGGCGATGCGGGTGAGCGGCACCGACGCGGCGATCAACATCGTTTCGTGGTGGTGGGGGGGTGTGTTCATGCTCGCGGTGTGCGTCGCCGGCCGTCGGCTGGGCATGGCCAGGACCGCGGGCCTGCTGGCGGCGGCGCTGGTCCCCACCGCGCCGATCTTCGGCCTGCTGACGGGGATCGGATACGCGGATCTTGACGTTTCGGCGTGCGTCGCGGCGTGCCTGGCGTTCGCGGTACCAAGGGCGGGCGAAGACTGGAGCCGTTCGGCGTTGGCTCCGTGCCTGGCGGGCGGGGTGCTGGCGCTCTGGATGAAGTTCTCGGCCTGCCTCGTCGTCGGTCTGGTGCTCGCCTTCCGGCTCGCCATCGCCGGCCGGGGGAGCCGTCAACCACTGGGGCGGTTCGCGTTGCTCGCAGGGGTGGCAGTGCTCGCGGCGGCCTGTCCGTACCTGGTGACATGGATGCGGTACGGCTCGCCGGTGTGGCCGATCCGGCTCGAAGTCGTCGGATGGACCATCTTCGATGGGCCGCACCCGATGGGGACGCTCACGCCCGGGCACGCCGAGGTCGTGCAGCGATTCGCCCAGCAGTGGACCGGTTGGTTCGCGGAATTGACGCCCGATTCATTCGGGAATCAAGGGCCGTTGTTCGGCGTGCTGCTGGCGCCGGCGATGCTGGCGGGGGTGGCCGCGGCTGTCGTGACCCGATCGGCGGGCTGGCTGCTGATGGCGTTGGCGGTGCTGTCGGTCTTCGTCGGACCGCAGATGCACGCGGGCCGGTACGGGCTGCACGTGCTCATGCCAGCGAGCCTGTTCGCGTGCTGGCTCGGCGTGAGCGTTCCGGATCGGGCCTGGCGCACCGGGCTGGCGGCGCTGGTGGGGCTGCTGATGCTCGGGAACATCGCGCTGCTGGCCCGGGGCCTGGTGCAGCAGCAGGAACGGTTGCACGCCGCGACCGAGCCGCACGGGCAAAGCCCGTGGACCTCCCGGCGCAACGGCGTCTGGCTCGATTCGTCGGCGGGACCGGAGCCCCGCTGGCCGGGCGCCGAGGCCAGGGCCGCGGCACGAGAATCCACGCCCGACGGTGGGCTCCTGATCAGCGCCGTTCACGGCGCGACCACGCTGCTGCACAACGCCCGGTACACGTACCGCGTGGAGCACCGTCCCGCGGCGGCCTGGCCGATCGATCTCGACAAGACGCGTTCGCCGGCGTTTGGATCGGAGTCGATCGGCGCCTGGGTGCGGATGCTGCGGGAACTCGGCGCCGACACGGTGCTGGTGTACGCGGGCAGTTGCGAGGATGACGCGCTGCGGACCCTCGGCAGCGGGTTCGCGCTCTGTCACCAGGACCGGTCCGCGGCGCCGACCTCGGTCCGGGTCTACCGGCGGTCGCCGCCCGATGGCGCGGCGTCGCCGTGAATACGCTTGCGCCATGACCCAGGTGCTCCACACGCCGACGACGGAATTCGAGAAACTCGACCGCTGCGCGGATCTGGACCATCGCCCGCGCGTGCTGCTGGGCAAAATGGGTCTCGACGGGCACGACCGCGGGGTCAAGGTGATCGCCCGGGCGCTGCGCGACAGCGGCGTGCACGTGATCTACAGCGGCCTGTGGCAGACGCCGCGAAGCCTGGCGATCTCGGCTCGCGACGAGGACTGCGACGTGATCGCCGCGAGCATGATGAGCAACTCGCACCTGGTGCTGGGGCCGCGCCTGGTGGCGGATCTGAAGGCCCTGGGGCGCGACGACCTTCCGGTGTACATGGGTGGCATTCTTCCTTCGGAGGACATCCCCCAGTTGCTGAAGGAGGGCATCGCCAAGTGCTTCACGACGGGCACGGGGTTGCTGGACATCGTCGAGGCGGTCAAGGGGTCGGTCAGGCCGATGGCCCAGCGCGTGCCGGGCGGTCACCCGGTGGCGCAGTTGGCCCGCGACATCAGCCTGCTGCACGCGGGCCGGCCGATCCGGACCGATGCGCCGCGTCGCCGCCCGAGGCGGGTGATCGGAGTCACGGGTTCCCCGGGCGCCGGCAAGAGCACCCTGGTGGCGCAGCTCGTGGGCGAGTACGCCCGGCGCGCCAAGGACAATCCGGGCATGGGACGCGCCGCCGTGGTGGCGTTCGATCCGGTGAGCCCGCTGACCAGCGGCGCGCTGCTGGGAGACCGCCTGCGCGTCGACTTCAACAACCTCGACGACAGCATCTTCTACCGATCGCTGGCCATCAGCGGCGAAGACTACCACGCGCTGGACGAGATCATCCAACTCATCGGCGGCTGCGCTCCGTCCGGAGGCGGCGCGTTCGAGACCGTGTTCGTCGAGACGGTCGGCGCGGGGCAGAACGAGACGCGCATCCGCAAGCACGTGGATCGCACGCTGGTGCTCCTCACTCCGGGCATGGGCGACGCCATCCAGATGGACAAGGCGGGCATCCTGGAGATCGCCGACGTGTTCGTGTGCAACAAGGCCGACTACCCGGGCCAGAACGAACTGGTGAAGAATCTCCGCGACGTCGCGGGCCGCAAGCCGATCGCCGAGACCGTCGCGACCATGGGCAAGGGAATCCCCGAACTGCTGGACATGGTGCTCTGACACCATCCCGGCCGGCGTCGGCTCGAGCGGGACTCACGCAAGCATGGCCGACGAGCCGACCACCCCGCCGCCGCGCACCATGCAGTGCATGGAGGTGTGGGGCGGCAACGGGGCGGGCGACAACGGCGTGACGATGCCGGGTCTGGACGCCTGGGTGCTCGCCCGCCCGTACGAGGGGCAGGCCGAGGGGGGCGACATCCACTACGTGTCGTCGTGCGGCACGGGCCGGATCAGCCGCGTGCTGGTGGCCGACGTCTCGGGCCACGGCCGGCAGGTCGCGGACCTGGCGGTGGCGCTGCGCAACATGATGCGGCGGTACGTGAACTACGTGGACCAGACGCGCCTGGTGGAACGGATGAACCGGGAGTTCGCGGCGATGGAGCAGTCGGGTCGGTTCGCGACGGCCGTGGTCGCGACCTTCTGGGCGCCGACGGACTACCTGGTGGCCTGCAACGCCGGCCACCCGCCGCCGATCGCCTACAGCGGCCGGCATCGCTCCTGGCAGGTGCTGCGGGACGAATCCCCGGGCGAACCGGCCGGGGGCGAACCGACGAATCTGCCCCTGGGGATCATCGACGAATCCCGGTACGAGCAGTTCGCCGTTCGGCTGCGCTCGGGCGACCTGGTGGTCTTCTACAGCGATGCGCTGATTGAGGCCCGGCTTCCCGACGGTCGCGAGCTGGGTGAGAGGGGGCTTCTGGATGCGGCCCGCACGCTCGATCCGTCCGACGGCGCATCGTTCGCCCGGCGACTGTACGACGAGGTGGTTCGGCGGTGCGGCGGCGCCGAACCGAAGGACGACGTCACCATCCTGGTCATGCGGCCCAACGGCCTCAAGCCGCGGCCGACGATCGGGCAGCGGTTCGGCTCGCCGCTGCGGTTCCTGCGGCTGCTGGCGGCGAAGGTACGCCCTGGCGCAGCGCCGGTGCCCTGGCCGGAGGTGCGGTTGGAGAATCTCATGGGCCCGTTCAGCCGGCGCATCAACGAGCGGTGGGGGCGCGGCGCGCCCGACCTGAGGTCCGGCCCGGGCCCGGGCGGTTCCGACGGACGCCCTACTCAAAGCGCAGGTGCTTGACGCTCTCGCCGGAGTCGCGCAGGTCCACCAGCGCCTCGATGCCGATCTCCAGGTGCGTGCGGACGAACGCTTCGGTGACCGCCCGGTCGCTGTCGGCGGTCTTGACGCCCTCGGGGGTCATGGGGCTGTCGGAGACCAGCAGCAGCGCTCCCTTGGGGATGGAATTCACGAACCCCACCAGGAAGATCGTCGCCGTCTCCATGTCGATCCCGATCGCCCGGATGCGCCGCAGGTACTCGCGGAAGTGCTCGTCGTGCTCCCAGACGCGACGGTTGGTCGTGTAGACGGTTCCGGTCCAGTAGTCGCAGTGATGCTGGACGATCGACGCGCTGACGGCCCGCTGCAGGCGGAACGAGGGCAGCGCGGGCACCTCCGGGGGCATGTACTCGTTGCTGGTCCCCTCGCCACGGATCGCCGCGATCGGCAGAACGAAATCGCCGACCTTGGCCTTCTTCAGGCCGCCGCACTTGCCCAGGAAGAGAACGGCGCTCGGCTCCACGGCGGCGAGCAGGTCCATGGTCGTCGCGGCCATGGCCGAACCCATGCCGAAGTTCAGGATGGTGATGTTCCGGGCGGAGGCGGTCTGCATGGGCCGGTCGCGTCCGAGCACGGGAACCCCGAACCGCTCGGCGAACATCTCGACGTAGTTCATGAAGTTCGTCAGCAGGATGTACTTGCCGAAGCGGTCGATGGGCAAGCCGGTGTAACGGGGGAGCCAGTCGCGCACGATCTCCGCCTTGCTCTTCATGGTGGCCAAGCGTACCGCCACCGGGCCCGCGCCCGCTATGCTCACGCGGCCCCTCCCTCCCGGCAGCCGACCCGATGAGCACGCCCACGCCGATCCAGCCCAGCCCAGCGCCGCCGCACCGCAAGGCCAACCTCAATTTCATCTTCCTGACCCTGCTGCTGGACGTGCTGGGGTTCAGCCTGCTGATCCCCGTGGCGCCCAAGCTCGTGGCCGAGGTGCAGGGCCTGCCGATCCGCGGGAGCGAGAGCGAGACGAGCCTCGAGTACGGCCTGCTGGTGGCGACGTACGCCGCCATGCAGTTCTTCTTCGCGCCCGTGCTCGGGTCGCTGTCGGACCGCTTCGGCCGGCGGCCGGTGATCCTGATTTCGCTGTTGGGCTCGGGGCTGGATTACATCGCCGCGGCGCTGGCGCCGAACCTGGCCGTGCTGTTCATCACGCGGGCGATTAACGGGCTCAGCGGGGCGAACATCACCGCGTGCAGCGCGTACATCGCCGACGTCACGCCGCCGGAGCGCCGGGCCGCGGGCTTCGGCATCGTGGGCGCCGCCTTCGGCATCGGGTTCGTCATCGGTCCGCTGGCGGGCAGCTACCTCGCCGAGTTCGGCCTGCGGGTGCCGTTCATGGTCGCGGCGGGCCTGACGCTGGCGAACTGGCTGTACGGGTTGCTGGTGCTTCCCGAGTCGCTGCCGAAGGAGCACCGCCGACCGTTCAGCTGGCGACGGGCCAACGCGTTCGGTTCGCTCGCCTGGCTGGGCACGCACAGGCTGGTGGCCACGCTGGCGGCCTCGGTGTTCCTGCTCAACATCTCCCAGTTCGCGCTGCACGCGACATGGGTGCTGGCGATGGGGCTGCGGTTCCAGTGGAGCAACACCGACGTGGGGTGGTCGCTGTTCATCGTCGGACTGTCGGCCGCGATCGTGCAGGGCGGGTTGGCGCGGCGGATCATCCCGGCCCTGGGCGAGCGGGCGTGCCTGCTTGGAGGCCTGGTGATCGGCGTCTTCGCCTACATCGGCTACGGCGCGGCGACGCACGGATGGATGATGTACGCCATCATCGCGGCGGCGTCGATCGGCGCCGTCGCGGGGCCGGCGATGCAGGGTGTCATGTCCAAGTCCATCCCGCCGACCGAGCAAGGAATGCTGCAGGGCTCGTTGGCGAGCCTGGCGTGCGTGTCGCAGGTGCTCGGGTACCTGATGGGCACGGGCGTGTTCCGGCTCTTCACGCACCACGACGCGGCGGTGAAGGTGCCGGGGGCGAACTTCTACGCCAGCGCCGCGGTCTGCGCGATAGCCCTGGTCCCGGTGCTGGTCGCCTGGAAGCGGCTGCCGCGGACCGTGCGGGAGCCGGGCGACGAGACGATCCGGATCCCCGCGCGGTAGAAGTCGCGGTGGTCGGAGCGCGGTCGGCGTTCTCAGCTCTTCATGTTGACGAATTGCAGCGGCAGGCCGAGGTTGGCCCCGTTGAGCAGGCGGATGACCGACTGCAGGTCGTCGATCTGCTTGCCGTTGACGCGCACCTCTTCGCCCTGGATGGACGCCTGGACCTTGAGCTTGGAGTCCTTGATCTGCTTGACGATCTGCTTGGCGATGTCCTGCTCGATGCCGTCCTGGATCTTCACCTCGCACTTGAGCTTGCCGGCGGCGCCGGCCTCGCCCTCGCCCCACTTGAAGGCCTTGAGATCCAGCCCCCGCCGGTGCGCGGCGGACTCGAACATCTCGCGGATGCCGCGGAGCTTGGTGCCGTCGTCGGTCAGAATCCTGAGCTTCTTCTCCTTCCGATCCACCGAGATCTCCGCGGTCGCGCCGCGGAAATCGAAGCGCGAGGCGATGGCCTTGAGGGTGTTGTTGATGGCGTTGTCGAGTTCGGCGAAGTTGAAGCGCGAGACGATGTCGAATGAGGGCATGCGGTCGGGTCCTTGCTGTGGCCCGGGCGGCCGGGCGGGGCGTCAATCGAGCCAATCCTTGGCCTTGAGCCGCTGGGGAACGTACTCCTCGGTGACGTAGGAGATGTCCTTGGCGATGAGCGATTCGACTTCCATCTTGAAGCCATTGTTGAGCAGTCCCTGGATTTCCTTCTGCCAGGCTCGGTTGTCCTCGAACCACGGGTAGGCGAGGATCTCCTTGGCCCGCTTGACGTCGTTCTCCGTCAGGTCGATCTTGACAGCCTCCGGGAGTCCGCACTCCTTGTAGTCCTTGGCGCGGATGCCCAGGAAGCGGGCCTCGGGGATCGCCAGGCGCGTGCTCTCGAACGCCAGGCTGATGGACCCTTGCTTGATGACGCTGTAGATGTAGTGCCCCCAGGGGTCGCAGTCGAGCAGGCAGATGATCGGCAGCCCCAGCTCCTGGTTGAGGCGCTGGAGCAGGCGGCGGCACCCGCGCGGCGGTTGACCCGACCCGTGCGTCAGCACGCAGTTGTTCTTTTCCCAGAACCGGTCTTCGTTGAAGCGATTCCAGACGGTGCCCTTCTCGACGTGAAGAACGAACTTGGCCTCGCACTTCTTGAACTGGATCACGTCGGGTTCGACGATGCTCGGCATCGCGTAGCCGCCCGAGCCCATGCGGCGGCAATCGATCTCGTCGCCCTTGTCCACGACGGTGATGTTGCCGACCATGGCCCCGCGGTTCTCGGCGAAGATGTGCAGCTCTTCCCGCAGCGAGCCCAGCGCGACCTCCAGATCCTCCAGGATCGGGTCGCTCTCGTCCTGGGTGTCGAAGGTGTTCTCCCTGGTGCCGGCGACGGTGTGCTTGGCCTTGTAGAACACGCCGCGGAGGCTCGCGGTCTTGCCCGCCTCGACCAGGTCCTTGATGGTGCTGGCGTGGAGCATGGTCTGCATGAACTGCTTGGCCTGGTTCAGGTTGAACAGCTCGCGCTCGGCGGTGGCCGAGCCCATCTCCAGGATGCCCCGCTTCTTGTTCCAGAGCGTGTTGCTCTTGGTGCGCGTGGGGATATCCAGCTTCGGCTCGCGCCCGGCCAGCGCCTTCCTGGCCACGTCATCGGCCAGTTGCACCAGCTTGGAGATCGTCTTGTGGTCCCGCTGCTTCAGCGTGGCGGTGTTGGACTTGCCTTTGGCCATGTCGCGGCACTCCGTTGCCGTGGGGGTATTGCGGTCGAGTGTACGGCGGAGGCCGCGGGAACGCGGCGCCGGTCAGGACCTGGTGAACTCCAGCTCAACGACGCCCGAGGCGAACCGCTCCGTCCGCCGCGCGGCGAAACGTCTCGGAGCGTGGGCCTCCACGCCGCGCCCGAACAGTCGCACCCCCGAGCCCAGGACCATCGGGACGACGAACAGGCGGATCCGATCGATGAGCCCCGATTCGAGGAACGCGGCGTTGGTCTCGCCGCCGCCGACCAGCCACACCCGGCGGGTCGCCGCGGGCAACGCGTCGACGGCGGCGCCCGGATGACCCCGGACGGGAAGCACGCGGGCCCCGGCCGGACCGTCCGGCAGCGGGCGACCGGCAAAGACCAAGGTCGGACGCGGGCCATAGGTCCACGGGTGCCGCAGGGCGAACTCGAAGGTAACGCGGCCCATGGCCAGCGCGTCGACGGAGCTCAGGAACTCGTCGAAGCCCGCCAGCGCGTCGGCGAACGGGTCGAGCCACGCGACCGAGCCGTCGCCGTCGGCGATGAACCCGTCGATCGACGCCGCGATGTACAGGACGATCTCCGGACGCATGCGCTGGGTCATCCTCCGGCCTGGTAGCCTTCGATGGCGGTGATGAGGCAGCCGACAGCCAGGATCAGCGCATCCTCCACCGCGGGATCGACGTGGGCGATACGAACCTCGAGCTGGTAGATGAAGGGGTTGAATCGCTGGCGGAAGGTGGCCAGGACCGCGCCGTCGTTCCGCACCAGCGAGTACCGTTGCGGGAAGAGCACCGCCACGAAATCGACGAAGCGACGCAGCACCGGCAAGGCCGAGCCGTCCTCCCGCACCTGGGCCACCTCGCGCCCGCCGGCGTCGAACACAAGCCACGAATCGCGGACGAACGTCGAAGCCAGCCCGCGACGCCGCAGCGATCCCAGCACACGCCCGTCGGGCCGGGCCACGTCGTAGGTGGAGCCGAAATCGATGATCGAACGGGCCTTGATGGTGATCCACTCCGACGTGCAGGCCTCGTCGGCGTAGATGCGGATGTCCTCTTTCAGTTTGAAGGCACGCTGCTTGCAATAGCCGATCAGGCTCCCCGCGGGGTCGCGGATGTAGAACGCCGCGCCGAAGAGCTTGAGCACCTTCCGCCGAATGACGAAGGTTGCACCTTCTGAGCCGGCGGGCGTGGCGTGGCCATCGGTCATGGGATCCCCCGGATGGATCAGAACAGGCGCGGGCCGTCGTCGGCCGGAGCGAGCTTGCCGGTCTTCGGGTCAAGCCGCAGGCGCGGCTTGACGGGCTTGGAGGGGACCTCTTCCGACCGCTGCGCGGCGTTGACCGACAGGGCCGCGGCTTCCGCCTTGGTGGGCTTACCGCCGGGAATGTCGCTCAGGTCAGCACGCGGACGGGCGGGCGATGCGCCGGCCTTGGATGACGGCCTTCCGCCGCTTCGAGCCTTGCGTGCGCCCGCCCGGCGGGTCTGGGGCTCCAGGTCCAACAGCGCGGGCCCCTCATCGGGCTTGAGGCGCACGCCGCCGGCGCGCGTCGGGGCCGGTTCGATGGGCGTGGCCGCCGGCGAAACGGCGCCGGTTTCCACGATGATCACGCCCTCCTGGTCGGCCGGGTCCTCGTCGCGAAGCGCCTTGCCCTCTTCATCGAGCTGCAGGTCCGCGATGGCGGTCCGCTTCTTGGCCTGGGCCTGGAGCGCCTCGTAGAGCTTCTTCGCGTCCGTGTTGTTGATGGCGTGGATGGCCTGGGTGATCTCGCCGATGTAGCGCTCGAAGATGTCGCGGCGTTCGCTCTCCCGCTTCATCCGCAGACGCTTGCGCAGATAGGTGCCGAGTTTACGGCCGCACTCCATCAGCGCCAGCTTCATCTCCTTGCGGATCTCGTCGTAGTCCGCGATCGCCTCCTTGCTCTCGCTGGTGAAAGGCACCCAGACGCTGGCCATGTGCAGCATGATGACCAGCGGGCCGATCGGCAAGGCCCCGCGCGGGTGTTGCAGGTCGTAGTTCCGCCAGTTGGTCTCCGTGACCGCCTTGAACGACGAGCAGGCCGACTGCTGGAACAGCAGCGGCACGCGGTTGGCAAACCGGATGACCCGCGACGGCTCGTCCGCCGGGAGTTCGCCGCCGAAGGCGATGGCGGTCTCGATCAGGAACGGGCGTCCCCGGTAAATGGCCGCCTCGCGGCTCGACGCCGCGTAGAACTCGGCGCGAACGCCCTTGAACATGCCCTTGAGCATCTGCTGCACGCCGATCGGCGCCAGACAGTCGGTGGGGGGCGGGGGGAGTTTGGAGTCCTGGAGCTCCTTGAACAGCCGTTCGGCCATCGCGTGATCGATGTCGGCCACCTTGGTGCGGCTGGTCACGCCGATCTTCTCGCAGAACCCCGAGGCGCTGGCCGGACTGACGCGGCAGAACTTCTCCTGCAGGAAGTGGTACAGCGAGCCGCCGGGCTTTTCCAGCTCGGCTTCCTTGAGCATCTGCAGCAGGATGCCCAGTTCGATGCCCTTGGGGTGCGGCTGGATCTCCTTGGTTTCTGGCGGCAGCTCGTTCACGGCGCGCGGGAAGACGACCAGGTCGCCAAGGTCCTCGGTCACGGCAGGGGCCGCCGGCGCGGGTTCGGCCGCCGGGCCCGCGTCCGCGGGCGACGGGGCGGCGGGGCGCGGCTTGAGCAGCGGCGTGTCCTCTTCCTCGTCGGTTGTGCGCGTCGGGCGCACGAACGCGATCCGCGCGTGCGGGTTGGCGATCGCCGTCAGTTCCAGGAACTCGTCGACCGACCCCCGCCCGCGCTGATACTTGCCGTCGAGCTCGATGCTCACCGACGTGCCGGTGGGGTGCGACTCGGCGCTCAGCAGCGTGCCCTCGGCCGCGAGCCGGCGCGTCGAGGCGCTCAGCTCCCGCAATCGCGCCGGGGGAAACTCCTTCGTCTCGCGGTCCTGTGTCACCTCGGCGCGGTTGGTCTTGGTGTTGATCGCCAGTTCGATGTGGTGGGCCGGCTTGCGCGCATCGGGCCGCGTGTAGATCGCCATCGGCTTGCCGGTGGTGATCAGCCCGTACATGCCCGCGGCGGAGATGCCGATTCCCTGCTGCCCGCGCGACATCTTCAGGCGGTGGAACTTCGATCCGTAGAGCAGCCGGCCGAAGATGTGCTCAACCTGCTTGCGGACGATGCCCGGCCCGTTGTCGACCACGGTCACTCGGTAGCGGCTGCTCTTGGCCGAGGCGGGCCTGTCGGGCTGCAGGTCCTCGAGCACGACGGTGATGTCCGGCAGGATGCCCGCCTCTTCGCACGCGTCCAGCGAGTTGTCGACGGCCTCCTTGACGGTCGTGAGCAGGGCCTTGCGGGGGTTGTCGAACCCGAGCAGGTGCCGGTTCTTGGCGAAGAACTCCGACACCGAAATGTCGCGCTGCCGGGCGGCCATGGTTTCCGCCGTGGCACGCGCCGCTTCTCTCTTCTTCACGACTTTGGTCTCGACCTTGGGTTCTGCGACTGGAGCCTCGACCACCGCGTTCATGTTCAGCCCTCCGTGGCTGGCCTTTCGAGTCCGTCTACCGTCGATCGGCACTATACCCGCGCGGGCGTGATCCGTGCCCGCCGAACGGTCAGCGCCCGGCCGCGCCGGGGCCGAGATTTTCGGTGCCGACCACGCGACTCGGGCCGGCGAGGCGGCTATACAAGAGGCATCGCTCGGCCTCGTGGGAAACCCAGGGAGGGTGCATGCCCAAGCCCCCGCGGCTCATCGTCGTCGCCAACAGACTGCCCATCAACCGCGTCGGCTCCGGCCCCAGCGCACGCTGGGTCGAGAGCGGCGGGGGCCTGGTGACGGCGCTCGTGCCGATGTGCAGGGCCCAGCGCGGCGCCTGGGTCGGCTGGACCGGTGCGGCGACTTCACGCGGGGCGGCCGTTCGTCCCTTCACGCACGAAGGCATCGGCATCCGCCCGGTCACCCTGTCCGAGGCGGAAGTGGACGGGTTCTATCACCAGATGTCCAACCGGACCTTCTGGCCTCTCTACCACGACGCCATCCGCACGCCCGACTTCGACCACCGCTGGTGGCGGCCGTACTTCGAAGTCAACCGGCGGTACGCCCGGGCCGCGGCCAGCGTCGCCGGCAAGGGCGACCTGGTCTGGGTGCACGACTACCACCTGCAACTGGTGCCCGGAATGATCCGCGAGCTGCGGCCGGACGTGAAAATCGGATTCTTCCTGCACATCCCCTTCCCGCCCGAAGAACTGTTCGCCTGGCTGCCGTGGCGGGAGAAGATCCTGCGCGGGCTCCTGGGGGCGGACGTCGTCGGGTTCCAGACGCACGCCTCCGCGTTGAACTTCGTCCGGGCGGCACGCCAGTTCGCCGGCGCCGAGGGGCCCGAGGAACAACTGGAGTTCGAGGGGCGGGCGGTGCACGTCGGTTCGTACCCGATCTCGATCGACACCCCGTGGTTCGAGGCCCAGGCGGCTGAGGCCGAAACCGTCCGCGAGGCGGCGACCATCCGCCGTCGCATCGGCGGCAACCGCAAGCTCATCCTGTGCGTTGACCGTCTGGACTACACCAAGGGCATCGACACCCGCCTGCGGGCGTTCGAGCTGCTGCTGGAGCGCGGCCGGTTCACCGCGCGTGACTGCGTGCTCATGCAGGTCGCGGTCCCCAGCCGCGAGCCGGTGTTCGAGTACGCCGAGATGCGCACCCGGATCGAGCAGATCGTGGGCCGGATCAACGGCGAGTACTCCGAGCCCGGGCGCGTCGCGGTGCACTACTTCCGCAGGAGCCTGGCCCGAAAGGAACTGGTCGCCTACTACCGCGCCGCGGACATCATGGTCGTCACGCCGCTGCGCGACGGGATGAACCTGGTCGCCAAGGAGTTCGTGGCGACCCGCCTGGACGGCAGCGGGGTGCTGGTGCTCAGCGAGTTCGCCGGCGCCGCCAGGGAGCTGCGTCGGGCGCTGCTGGTCAACCCGCGCGACATCGAGGGCGTTGCCAGCGCCATGGAGCAGGCGCTCAGCATGCCCAGGAGCGACGCGCGCCAGCGGATGAGCATCCTCCGCATGATCGTCCGCCGCCACGACGTCGCCGTCTGGGCCGAGTCGTTCCTGGAGTCCCTGCGCCGATGAACCCGGGCGAACGCCAACCCGCGATCGACCCCGCGCTCGAAGAACGGTTGCGGACCGCCGCCGCCGCGCCGATGCTCCTGATCGCCTGCGACTTCGACGGCACGCTGTCGCCCATCGCGCCGACGCCGTCCCAGGCCAGCCCGGACGCGGAGGCGGTTCGGGCGCTGCACGAGCTCGACGACCTGGCGCGGACGCACGGGGCCGTGATCTCCGGGCGCGGGGTGGACGAGATCGAGCGGCTGATCCAGGACTGCCGGGGCCTGCTGCTGGTCGGCAGCCACGGGGCCGAAGCGCCGTTGCTCGGACCGGCGCCGGCCATCGATCGTTCGCTGCTGACGGAGATCGAGCGGGAAGTGCGGTCGATCGCTTCCGAACTGGCCGGGTCTCTCGTCGAGGTCAAGCCCTACGGCGTGGCCCTGCACTACCGGCTGGCGACGGGCGACCCCGGGCCCGTGCTCGACGCCGTTTCGGTCGGCCCCGGCGGCCGGCCCGGCGTTCAGGTGATCCGGGGCCACAAGGTCATCGAGCTGTGCGTCGCCACACCCGGCAAGGGCCGGGCCCTGGAGCGGCTGAAATTCCACACCGACGCCAAGTCCGTGGTGTTCATCGGCGACGACGAGACCGACGAGCACGCCTTCGCCGCCCTGGCGCCGTCGGACGTCGGCATCAAGGTCGGGTCCGGCCCGACGGTCGCCGCGCTGCGGGTCGCCCAGCAGGCGGACGTCGCCGTCGTGCTCCGCCGGCTGGGGGAGTTGCGCAGGGCCTGGTTGACGCACGCGGCGCCGACACCGATCAACGCGCACGCCATGCTCTCGGACCAGCGCACGGTGGCGCTGATCAATCCCCGCGGCGGCGTGGCCTGGCTGTGCGCGCCGCGAATCGACTCGGGTGCTGTGTTCGCGTCGCTTCTCGGCGGGCCGGGGCGGGGCGAGTGGTCCGTCGAGCCGGAGGGCGACCCCGCCGGCCCGGCGCGCCAGACGTACGCGCCCGACTCGATGATCCTCACCACCCACCTGGGCGGCGTGAAGATCACCGACTACCTCGATTGCTCGGCCGGACGCGCCTACCAGCGGGCCGGCAGGTCCGATCTGGTCCGGGTCATCGAAGGCGTGGGAACCGTCCGCGTTCGCTTCGTGCCGCGACTGGACTTCGGCCGCCAGCCGTCGCGCCTGGCCGTTGTGTCCGACGGCCTGGTCGTCGAAGGGGCGCACGAGCCGCTGTGCCTCTACGCCCCGGGCGTCGCCTGGACCGTGGAAGAGGACGGCAGGCACCACTCGGCGACCGCGTCGATCAATCTCGAGCGCGGGCCCGTTCTCATGGAAATGCGGATCGGAACGTCGAGCCTGCGCGCCTCGCCGATCTTCGAGACCTCGCGCCGCGCCCAGACGCAGCGATTCTGGTCAGGCTGGGCCGCGAGTCTGGCGATCCCAGATCTCCCGCCGGATGCTCGGACGGCCGTCGCCCGCAGCGCCCTGGTGCTCAAGGCGCTCTGCCACGGCCCCTCGGGCGCGATCGCCGCCGCCGCGACCACCAGCCTGCCCGCCCCCATCGGCGGCTCCCGCAACTGGGACTACCGCTACTGCTGGCCCCGGGATTCGGCGCTCGCCGCCGCATCGCTGCTGCGGCTGGGCAACACCGGCACAGCCATGAAGCTGCTGGACTGGCTGGTCGGCGTGGTCGATCGGTGCGAGTCGTCCGACCGCCTGCGCCCCATCTACACGGTCGCCGGCGCCGAACTGGGGCCGGAGGCGGAGCTTTCCGAACTGGCTGGCTACGCCGGCAGCCGCCCGGTGCGCATCGGAAACGCCGCCGCCGGTCAGTTGCAGCTCGATATGTTCGGCCCAATCGTTGAACTCGTGGCGATGCTCACCGATTCGGGCGCGCCGATCACGCCCCAGTACTGGCGGCTGGTGGAATCGATGGTGCAGGCGGTCGCGCGACGCTGGCAGGAGCCCGACCACGGCATCTGGGAGGTCCGCTCGGCGCCGCGACACCACGTCCACAGCAAGGCGATGTGCTGGCTGGCCGTCGATCGCGGCATCCGCGTCGCCGACGCCGCCGTCGGCCGCGTGCCCGACGGGTGGATCGAGCTGCGCGACCGCATCGCCGCCGACGTGCTCACCCAGGGCTGGAACGCCGACGCCGGCGCGTTCTCCGCCGCCTACGGAACCCCCGATCTGGACGCCGCGGCGTTGCACCTCGGGCTCTCGGGCTTGCTCCCTCCGGACGATGCCCGCTTCGTGGCGACGGTCCAGGCCATCGACCGGGAACTCGGCCAGGGGCCGGTGATTCGCCGGTATCGCAGCCCCGATGGGCTGCCCGGAGTGGAAGGTGGGTTCCTGATCTGCACCGCGTGGATGATCGAAGCCTTGGCCCTGATCGGCCGGACCGAAGAGGCCGCCCGGCGGTTCGCACGCTACCTCGAGCTCGCCGGCCCAACCGGCCTGTTGGCCGAGCAGTTCGAACCGACCGAAGGCGTCGCCGCCGGCAACTACCCCCAGGCGTACTCCCACCTGGGGCTCATCAACGCCGCGGTGCGCCTTGCGGCCAGCACGCGGCGGTGAGGATCCCGCCTATCCTTGCCGCCCGTTTCACGACCCGTCCGACGGAGCCGCCACGCATGGAAACGACGCTGATCATCCTCAAGCCCGACGCCGTTCAACGCGGCCTGATGGGACGCATCATCGCCCGGTTTGAAGACAAGGGTCTGCAGATCGTCGGCGCCAAGCTCACCAAGATCCCCATGAGCCTGGCTGAGCGGCACTACGAGGCGCACAAGACCAAGGGGTTCTACCCCGGCCTGGTCAAGTTCATGACGTCGTCGCCGGTCCTGGTCCTGGCCGTCCGCGGCAACGGGGCCATCACCATCGCCCGAAACATGATGGGCGCCACCTTCGGATCCAAGGCCAATCCGGGCACGATCCGCGGCGACTTCGGCGTCTCCAACTCGTTCAACCTGATCCACGGCTCCGACAGCCCCGAAGCCGCCGCACGCGAACTCGCGCTGTTCTTCCAGCCCGGCGAGGTGCTCGAGTGGTCGCGGGCCGGCGACGCGTGGGTCTACGACATGTCCGCCGGCAAGCCCGAGTAAGCCGCCCCCATCACAGTTCCATCGGCGTCCAGTCGGCGTGCTCGCCGATCGTGGCGCGATCGTCCAGCCACGCCAGAAACACCGCCGCGGCGTCCTCGGCCGACACCGGCTCCTCGGCGATCTGGAAGTGGCCATCGCCAGCGGGCTCGTGATACTCCACGTGGAGTCCTTCCCCGCCCATGGCGGCCGCCTGGATGTAGTCGCCCTCACCCGCCGCGAGAATGACAAACCCCGTCTCGCAGGCCGCCAGGTGCTCCACGATCGCCCGGACGTCATCGCGCGTCGGCGCCTCGACCTCGCCGTCGGTGGGTTCGACGTCGACTTCCGCCCATTCGAGCCGGATTGTGGAGCCCGCCGAACCCATCAGCCGCCCGCGGCGGACTTGTTCGGCTGGTTGTTGATGCACGCGATCACCTCGGGCGGCCCGGGCTGATCGGTCGCGATCTGCTGGGCCACCTCGCGGCGGTGGACTTCGACGTTCCTGGGGAAGTCAAAGGCGATGCGCACCCGGTCGCCACGAATCGACGCGATCCGCACCACGCCGATGGGGTTACGCGGGTCGCCGATGACGACCTCCTCACCTTCGCGACGCGTGATGACCAGCATGCGGACCTCCTGTCCCCGGACCAACCCGGCCCCGGTGAAGCTCTCCGGCCAATATACCACCCCGGCCGCCGGGCACCAATCGGAAACTGCCGGAAGCACCCATTCAGAGGCCGGACCGTCGTAAGTGCTTGTTCGACATGGGGTTACGGCGGAGTGGCCCGTGGATGGGCCGGGGATGACCGCCCCCGGTCATGCGACCGCTTCGACCCGCTTGACCTGCGGCACGTGCTGCCGGAGATTCCGCTCGATGCCCAGTTGCAGGGTGGCGCTGGCCGACGGGCAGCCCACGCACGCGCCGTGAAGCCGGATTCGGACGATGCCGTCGCTGGTAACGTCCACCAGTTCCAGGTCGCCCCCGTCCGCCTGCACGGCGGGCCGGATCAGGCTCAAGACCTTCTCCACCTGGCCGACGACCGTCGCATTGCCGGTTGGGGTGTTCACGCGCTGCGTCTCCGTGCCTGATGGTAGGGCCCAGGCCGTCTACCGTACTTCATGGACGCCCGAATACTGGCCCGCTTCACCTGCGTCGGCGTGATCGCCTTGGTGTCCGCGGCCGCCTTCGGCCAGCCCAAGGACCCGGTGAAGGAGGCCAAGGACGAGCGCCTGGCCACCAGCGACCGGGTCCGCGCCGTCGAGCGCGCCTGGCAAACGGACAAGACCCGCGAGGCCCGGCGGGAAGATCTCAAGAGCATCCTCTGGATTCAGCGCAGCGCCGTGGTTGTCCGCGTGCGGTGCCTGGAACTGCTGATGGACGATCCCGGCGACACCGACCACGCCGACACCCGCAGCATGCTCCGCCTCATGGTGCCCACCGAGGGCGATTTCGCCGTGCTCGAAGCCTTGTGCCGCATCATCGAACGCGAGCGCTGGCCCGAGTTCGCCGGCCCGCTGGTGCGGTCGTACTCCAGGTTCGTCGTGTCGCGTCCCGATGACGAACGGCCCGAGCGCCGGGCCCTGGCGGCTCTGGCCGGCGCTCGGCCCGTCGAGGAACTGGTCTACGAGGTCTTCTCCACCCCGGCGACCGGCACCGGCCAGCAGCGCGACCGCGAGGACAAAGCGCGTTCCGCCGCCTGGGAGCTGCTCGGCAGGCTCGACAAGTCCGGCGCCAAGCGCAAAGCCCTGATCGAGCAGGCCGCCGCGGCCCCGAGCGACGACCCCATGCTCCAGAACGTCCGCTTCGCGGCGACGGAGCTCCGGGCGATCCCCTTGACGGCCTCGCAACTCACCTGGGTGGGGCAGATCCGCGAATCGGCGGCCAAGTCGCCCGAGTGGATGACGGAGCTTCGAGCGGCGCTGGCGGCCTGCGCCACCGAGCACCTGGCGGACCTCCGGCTGAGGCACCTCGAGCCGATCCGCTGGGCGTCGCTTCACCAGCCCGACTGGCTCCGGGCCGACCGGCCCGCGCTGCTGTCGCAACTGCACGCCCGCCTGAAGGGGCGGACGATCTACCAGCGGACGCAGGGCGACACCACCTCCGAGGCCGTGAGCGAGCGCCTCAGCACGTACGAATCGCGGCTCACCTGGGCCGACCTGCTCTCCATGCTCGTGATCGACGTGGCGGTGCGGACGCCCGGCCTGGCGGAAACGCTCTGGGATCACGTCGAGCGCGATCTCAAGGATCGAACCACGGAACTCGGTGGGCTGATCTCCGCCGACGGTGGGGGGTTCAAGGCCGTGCTCTATCCGCCGCGGGGCACGGCCCGCACGGGCGACCGGCGCTTCGTGGCGTCCGACGACATGCTCGCCGCAGGCGCTCTGGCGCTGGCCCACTACCACTTCCACGCGCAGTCGGTGGACAACGCCGACTACGCCGGCCCCGGCCCGGGCGACATGGAATACGCGGACGACCAGGGCCGCTTGTGCCTGGTATACACGCCGGTGCGCCGCGGCGTGCTCAACGTGGACTATTACCAGGCCGGCGGCGTGCGCATCGACCTGGGCACCATCACCGCAGCGACCAAGTAGGTCTCGCCCGCCCGGAAAGGACTCCGTCGGCATGCACGTGCTGCTGATCGTCGCGTTCGCGGGGCTGATCCTCAGGGATCAACTGCGGATCGCGCCCCCGGGCTTGGACTGGCTCGGCCCCTGGGCGATTCTCGGCGCGACCGTGCTGCCGATGGTCGCGTTGGCAGCGATGACCCACGGCGCCATGAGCATGGCCGGGCGCGTGCTGGACACCAGCGGCCAGTGGCGGGCCCTGGTGCTGGCGCAGCGGGCGTTGTCGGCCTCGCGCTGGGCCGGCTTGGCTCTGCACCTGACGGCCGTGCTGGCGCTGGGGTGGCTCGACGCGGTGCGCGCGGTGACCGGCGACCTGATCCTCGCCGATGAACTGCTGGCGATGCTGCCGCTGCTGGCCATGTTTACGATCGGGTGGGCCAGTTTCTACTCCATCGAGCGTCGCATCGCCGAAGCGGCCTTCCTGGGTTCCATCGACGACGGCCGGCACGCCGAGCCGCTCGTCACGCGGGGCAGATTCGTCTCGCTGCAGGTCCGGCACCAGATCCTTCTGGTGCTCGTGCCCATGTCCCTTCTCATCGCCTGGAACGAATCGGCCGCGTGGGCCTTCGACTCCCTGCTGCGCGCTCACGAGCTGGGGCGGCTCGATCCCTCAGGATGGCTCAACGCCGTCGCGGCCTGGCTGGCCGAAGGTGAAACGGCGTCGTGGGTCGGGGCGGCGGTGCAGTTGACCGGCGTGCTCATCGTGCTGACCGTGATGCCGCTCATCATCACCGTCATCTGGGAGGTCGAAGGGCTGCCCTCGGGCCCGCTGAGCGACCGGATGAACGCGATCTGCCGCGGCGCGCGCGTGCGGCCCGCGCGGGTGCTGATCTGGCGCACCGCGTCCACGCTGCTCAACGGCGCGGTCATCGGCCTGGCGCCGGCGACTCGGATCATCCTCCTGACCGACGCCCTGCTGGAGCGGTTGCCGATGCGGCAGGTCGAGGGTGTCATGGCCCATGAACTGGGGCACGTCCGGCGACGGCACATCGTGTGGCTCGGCGTCACGATGCTCGGGTCCATTGGGCTCACCGCATCGCTGGGCGAACTGGCGCTCCGGGCGGCGGGCCTGCTGACCGTGCGGCCGGGCGAGCCGCCGCCCTCCACGGACCTGATGGCGCTCGGATTATCGATCGGTTGCCTGCTGATCGGACTGGTCGCGTTCGGCTTCGTGAGCCGGCGGTTCGAGTGGCAGGCCGACGCCTTCGCGGTGCAGACGCTCTCTCGCACGCCCCCGCTGGAGTCACTCCCCGACGCGCCCGATGAAGCCTCTCGCGTCGCCGCCGTTGCGACCGACGAAGCCGTCGATTCGGCCCGGGCGATGCTCGAATCGGTCGCCCGGATCAACCACATCCGTCCCGAGCAATTCTCCTGGCGGCACGGCTCCATCGCCGAACGCATCCGACGCATCGAAGCCCTGCGGGGCGTGCCCTTGAATCGCTTCCCGATCGACCGCCAGGTACGCTGGGTGAAGGCCGCGTGCGCCGCCGCGGCGGCGGGCGCCGTCGCGCTGGTTGTCTGGCCGCCGTTGTAGAGCTCCCAACCCGACCATGAACTTCGTCAAGATGCACGGCCTGGGCAACGACTACGTCTACCTCGACGCGGTCACCGTTCCCGCCATGGAGTCCGAGCATGACCTGCCCGCGCTGGCGCGGGCCATGAGCGATCGGCACCGCGGCATCGGTTCCGATGGGCTGATCCTGATCTGCCGCCCGACCGCGCCCGGGGCCGACGTTCGGATGCGCATGTTCAACGCCGACGGCTCCGAGGCCCAGATGTGCGGCAACGGGATTCGGTGCGTCGCGCGGTTCGCCCGCGAGCGTTTAGGCGTTCGGAGCCTGCCGATCCGCGTGCAGACCGGCCGGGGGGTCCTGGAGATCGCTTGTGAGTTCGACGGGGCCGGGCGATTCCGCTCGGCCACCGTGGACATGGGCGCCCCGGTGCTCGAACCCCACCTGATTCCGATCGACCCGCGGCACGTTCGCCGCGCCGATCGGGAGCACGAACACACCCTGCACGACGGGCCCGGCGGGTCGCTCCGCTGGGCGTTCGTGTCGATGGGCAATCCGCACGCGGTCTGCTTCGTGGAGGACCCGGCCCGCCTGGCGGGTTTCGCGGGCATCGGCGATCCCTCGGCGCTGGAGCGTCATCCGGCGTTCCCCCAGCGCATCAATGTTCACGTCGCCTTCGTCGAAGCCCGCGGGCGGGCGGCCGTGCGAACCTGGGAACGCGGCGCCGGGTTCACCCAGGCGTGCGGCACGGGCGCGTGCGCCGTCGCCGTCGCAGGCGTGCTCACCGGGCGGATGGATCGCAGCGCCGTGCTCACCCTCCCGGGCGGCGAGCTGCGCGTGCGGTGGGATTCGGACACCCGGCACGTGCTGATGACCGGGCCCGCCGAGGAGGTCTTCGAGGGACATTGGCTCGGCGGTCGATGAGTACCCCGGAACGCACGCGGGAGTTTCCCATGAGCCTGTCGGACCGTGAGCAACGATTCGTGTCCGCCATCGAGCGACGGCGGGGCGACCTGCTCGCGGACCTGAAGCTGCACGTCGGGCTGCCCACCGGCATGGGCAACGCGCCGGCGCTCGATGAATCCCGCGAGCGGCTGGCGGCCCGTTGCGCTGCGCTCGGGGCAGTGTGCGAACTGATCCCGGGCGACCCGAAGCCGACGTGGATCGATGCCTGGGCACGCGGCCGAGATGCGCCGGCGGAGATCGCCCCGCCGCCCACGCTGGTGTGCCGCCGACCCGGCCCCCAGGGCTCACCGCACGTACTCATCTCCGGGCACCTCGACACGGTGCACGATCCGCGGGGGGCGTTCCGGGAACTGTCGGTCGCCCCCGGAGGCGCGACCGCGACGGGACCCGGCTGCGTGGACATGAAGGGCGGCCTGGTGATCGCCATGGCGGCGCTCGAGGTCCTGGCCGAGTGCGGCGAGTCGATCGGCTGGTCATTCATCCTCAACAGCGATGAGGAGACCGGTTCGTTCTGTTCCGATCGGGCGCTGCGGGCCGAGGCGGCGTCCGGGCGCTACGTCGCAGGGCTGGCCCTCGAGCCGGCCATGAGCAAGGGTGAATTGGCCATCGAGCGGGGCGGCTCCGGCCAGTTCCTGCTGGAATGCACCGGACGGTCGGCGCACGTCGGCCGCGACTTCGCCAGCGGCGTCTCGGCCGTGAACGCGCTGGCGTCGGCGATCCTCGAAGCGTCGGAACTGTCGCGCCCGTCGCTCGGAGTCTGCGTCAACGTCGGGCCGCTGCACTGTGCGACGCCGCCGAACGTCGTCCCCGATCGGGCCGCGGCGTGGGGCAACCTGAGATTCCCCACCCCACAGGCCGGTGCGGAGCTCGAGCGCGCGCTGTCGACCCTGGGAAGGTCGGGCCTGCCAGGGGTCACGGTGCGCTCCACCCTCAACCGACCCGCCAAGCCGATGACCCCCGCCGTCGAGCGTCTCGGAGGTGTGGTGCGAGCCGCCTCGGAGGCTCTGGGAAGACCACTCCCGTTCGGCCGTACCGCGGGAGTGTGCGATGGGAACAACCTGCAGGCCGCCGGCCTGCCGACAGTCGACACGCTCGGCGTCCGCGGCGGTGGACTGCACACGCCCGAGGAGTGGATCGAAATCGGCTCCCTCACGGAACGATCCGCCCTATTTGGGGTGGTCCTGAGCCGGTTGAGTGGTCTCGACCATCGATTTTGACCAAGTGGCTGGAACCAGGCCCGCCAAATCCCGAAAAGATCTCGTGAGAAGCTCGCCGGCGGCGTCAGCCCATTCGGGTGAATCGACGGCCTAACGTCGCGACCCGCCGGTCGCCCGCCGATTCAAGGGGCCAGGGGCCCATCGGCGGAACAGCGCGGGCACGGAGCGTCGCATGAGTCTGCTGGAGCGATATCGCGACATGCCGGAAGATCAGCGCAAGCGCCTGACGCTCATTGTTGCGTCAGTGTGCCTGGTGCTGGGTGTCACTCTGGTCGCGTGGCAGTTGCTCAAGTCCGAACCCTTGCCCGGCACCCCCGCGGGTCCGGCGACCGAGGTGACGCAGGAAGGGGCCCCGCCCCCGCCGCCGTCGCCGACGACGCCGGGCTTCCAGAGGGCCCCGGGCGAGCTGAAGTGATGGGTCACGGTGTGGTGGACTGCGTGCCGGCCTCACAGCGACCGGCCGCAATCGAAATGGAGCGGAACATGAAGATGCGTCGCGGCGGATTCACACTCATCGAGCTGCTGGTGGTCATCGCGATCATCGCACTGCTGGTGGGCATCCTGTTGCCGGCCCTGAGCAAGGCGCGTCAGGCCAGCCGCCTGAGCGTGTCGCTGAGCAACGTGCGCCAGATCTCCGGCGCCATGGGCTCCTACCGCCTGGACTTCAAGGACCAGTTGCCCTTCCCCCTGGTGCAGAACGTCAACGGCGGCTGGGTGATCTGCGCCTGGGCCATGGGCGGCAAGTACAACGACGCCCGTTGGAACGGCGTGCCCTACGACGTCGCCCCCGGCAACCGGCCGCTGAACGCGTACATCTACCCCACGGTGGCCCTGGACACCACGGTGAACACCGCCAACCGCGGGACCATCGACCTCCCGGCCTTCAAGTCACCCGGCGACAAGGGCACGATCAACTCCGACATCATCCTCGGCGGCGCGATGCGCGTCGACCAGTCGATCACCGGCTACGACGACGTCGGCTCGTCCTACATGCAGAACGTCGTCTGGTTCCAGCTCTTCCGCCGGAACAACAGCACCACCCTCGCTTCGTTCACTGAGGCGGTCAACGCCGGCAACAAGCGCATGGGCTCGTCGCAGGTCGACCCGAGCAAGTTCGTGCTCCTCTCCGACCAGACCGCCCCGCTCGTGATCTTCGGCGCAGCGCCCAACCGGTTCGTCGGCGAGTTCGGCGACATCAACAAGTCCGTCATGGGCTTCCTCGACGGCCACGCCGACTACGTCACCATGGAACGGCGTAACCCCACCGCCGAGGACCCCTACGCCAACATGTCCATCGGCAACATGACCAGCAGCTCCCAGACCAAGCCCTACCCCTACTCCTTCTGGCTGCCGATGCGCACGCACAACTGAACCGGTCAACGAAGCTTCCCTCACGCGCCGCGGCCTGACTCGCCGCGGCGTTTTTCGTTCCCGCCACGACCACCCCGCCGAATATCATCCGCCGACCGCACCCTCCGACGGAGCACGCATGAACGCCGCCGCCACCAAGCACCCGCCCGCGTCCGGTCACGCCCCGGCGCCCGCCACCCTGGCCGACGACCTGCACGCATCACCCCTGGTGGCCCAGGCCGTCGACACCATCGTCAAGGAGGTTCGCGCCCGCTCCGCCCGCATCACCGACGTGCGCGGCCCGGCGAGCCCCGCCGCCCGCCAGACCTACGAGGATTACATGAAGCGTTGCGCCGACCTGCGGGGCCGGGCGCTGCTCTACCCGTACATCGGCTCGGGCCTGGGTCACGGGGCGCTGGTCGAGCTCATGGACGGCTCGGTCAAGTGGGACATGATCTGCGGCATCGGCGTGCACTTCTTCGGCCACAGCGACCCGGACCTCACGGCCGCGGCGCTCCGCGGCGCCCTGGGCGATACGGTGATGCAGGGCAACCTGCAGGCCAACGGCGACGCGTACCGCTTCATGGACCTGCTGCTCAAGGCCGCCGGCCGGTCCAGCCGCCTCAAGCACGCGTACCTCAGCACCTCCGGCTGCATGGCCAACGAGAACGCGCTGAAGGTCTGCTACCAGAAGCACGCGCCGGCGAGCCGGGTCATCGCCTTCAAGGACTGCTTCATGGGTCGGTCGGTGACGATGAGCCAGATCGGCGACGCCGCCGCCAATCGCATCGGTCTGCCGCTGTCGACGCAGGTCGACTACATGCCGTTCTACGACCCCGTGGCGGCGGCCCGCATGGGCCAGGGGCGCTACATCGACATGTGCGTGTCGCACCTGCGCCAGTACATCGAGCGGTACCCCCGCCAGCACGCCTGCTTCATCTTCGAGTTGGTGCAGGGCGAGGGCGGCTTCAACACGGCGCCGCGCGAGTACTTCACCGCGCTGATGGACGTCTGCAAGGCCAGCGGCATCGCGGTGTGGGACGATGAGATCCAGTCCTTCGGCCGCACCACCAGCATGTTCGCCTACGAGGCGCTGGACCTCGGCGACTACGTGGACGTCTTCTGCGTCGGCAAGATGACGCAAGTGTGCGCCACGCTCTACACCGCCGAGTACAACCCCGGGCCCGGCCTGCTGTCGGGCACGTTCATCGGCGGGTCCGTGCCCTTCGCGGTCGGTTCGCGTGTGCTCGAGCGGCTCGGAGCCTCGGATTTCTACGGCCCCGAAGGGCGTTTCGCCCGCCAGCACCGGGCCTTCTGCGACCAGGTGCGGGCGCTGGCCGCCCGGCGCCCCGAGTGGTTCCCGCGCACCGGGCCCTGCGGCGAGTTCGCCGATATCGTCGGCGGCGTCGGCGGCATGATGCGCTTCACGCCCTTCGGCGGCGACAAGGACAAGGTGATGAAGGCCTGCAAGGCCCTGTTCGACGAGGGCGTCATCGTCTTCTACTGCGGGCACGGCCCGTACCACGTCCGCATGCTGCCGCCCCTGGGCGTGTTCGACGAACGCGACTGGCCCCGGGTGTTCGCCTGCGTGGAACGGGGGCTGGCCAAGGTCCTCTGAACCGATTCACGGGGACGGGTGGCCCAGGACGGCGCCGATCACGGCTCCGGCAAACACCTCGGGCGTGAAGGCGGCGCGGACGGCTCGCGCGCCGCGCTGGCCGAGCCGAGCGGCCTCCGCCGGGTCCGCCAGCAGCTCGGCGCACGCGCGGGCAAACCGCACAGGATCGTCGGCGACCAGGCAGTGCTCCCCGGCCCGGACCGACCCCTCCAGGCCGCTCAGCGCGTGCGGGCACGCCACCGTCGCCCGCCCGTGCGCCAGCGCCTCGAGCACCTTGATCTTCGTCCCCGCGCCAAATCGGATCGGCGCCACGCACACGCTGGCCGCGGCGTACTCCTCCCGCAGATCCTCCACAACCCCCGCCAGTTCCACGCCCGGCGTCCGCTCGCACAGCCGCAGCAGCCGGCCGGAAGGCGGCGCGCCGACCACCCGGAGCCGGGCGCCCGGGCGGGCTCGCCGCAGCCGGGGCCAGCACCGTTCCAGGAACCAGCGGAGTCCCTCGGCATTCGGGAACCACGACCACGTGCCCACGGTCATCACAACCCCGCCCTGGGGTTGGTGCGTCGGCTCGCACCAACCGCCCGCCGGAGGCACCGGAACATTCGGCGCGATCCACGTGGCCGCATGGCCGATCGCCTCGGCGTCGCGCCGGCAGGTGACGATCACCCGCCCGTACCGCAGAATCTCCGCCCGGGCGTGCTCGCGGGCCACCCGCGCCAGCCGCAGCGCCCGTCGGCGACGCACCGACCACCACGGACTCGCCGCGGCCATCGTCTCGTGCAGCATCCAGTCGAGATCATCCACGTCCAGGATCGCCGGCGCCAGGCGCGGCGCATCGACCAGCCTGCCGAGCCACGCCAGCCGCACGACCACCAGGTCATAGCCGCCCGCGCGAACAAGCTCCGCCGCGCGAGCACGAACCCCGGCCGCGGCTTCCACGCTCGTGCGCCCGGGCCGCCACCGGTCCCCCAGACCGGCGCTGGCCCGCCCCGGCTCCGGCGCCACCACGTGCAACGTGCCGAACGCCCGACGCGACGTCTCGATGTCCTCGGCGGGATAATGGCCGTCGGAGATGACAGCTAGGTCCACCGACCCGAGGGTCTGCAACGCTCGGATCGTGTGCACCGCGCGCTGCCTCACCCCGGCGCGTGCCGGCAGCGGGGGAACCTCGTTGAGGTACAAGATGCGCATCGGGGTGCACGATCGGGGCCTGCTCGGTGCCCCGTCCAGCCGGGCGACACAATAACCGCCTCCGGACCCGCCGTCCCGCTGCGCAAGGCCTGCCGCGCGGCCGATGGACCTGAAGCGCTACGCTGCCTCGCTCGTGGACCAGTGACTGTCCGCCCGGTGCCCCATGTTCATCATCCGCCGCGCCACAGCCGACGACGTTCCCACGCTGCTGAAGCTGGCCAAGATGGTCCACTTCATCAATCTGCCGGCCGACAAGGAAATTCTCGACGACAAGGCCGTCTGGTCGCGCCAGTGCTTCATGCTCGCCGCCGAGGCCGACGATCATCGCAAATCCGCCAAGCCGTCCCGGCGCACCGGCCAGGCGGCCGGCGACGGGCCGGGGTTGTCCGAACCCCTGCGCTCCCTCTCCGGACGCTCGCCGCTGTTCATGTTCGTCCTGGAGGAAGCCCCCGACGCCGATGGCCCCGGCGGCGGCGTGATCGGCACCTGCCAGATCGTCTCGCAGATGGGCGGTCCCGGCCAGCCGAACGTGTCGCTGCAACTGGCCCGGCGGGAGATGTTCAGCCAGTCGCTCCAGACCGGCGTCACGCACACCACGGCGCGGATGCACCTGGACGAAACGGGCCCCACCGAGATCGGCGGGCTCATCCTCCAGCCGTCGTTCCGCAGCCACCGTCAGAAGCTCGGCCGGTTCCTCTCGCTCATCCGGTTTCACTTCATGGGCCTGCACCGGGCGATGTTCTCGCAGCGCGTGCTGGCGGAGATGATGGGCGAGATCACCATCGACGGCTTCAGCCCGTTCTGGGAGCACTGCACCCGCTGCTTCATCAACCTGACCTACGACGAGGCCGACCGCTTCTGCCAGACCTCCAAGGAGTTCATCCTCACCCTGTTCCCCCGGGAGGAGATCTACCTGTCGCTGCTGCCGCCCGAAGCGCGAAGGGTCGTCGGCCAGGTGGGGCCCGAAACGGTGCCGGCCAAGCGCATGCTGGAGAAACTCGGCTTCCGCAGCCACAACCGCGTCGACCCGTTCGACGGAGGCCCGCACCTCGAGGCCATGCTCGACGAGATCTCGATCGTGCGCGACACCGAGCGCGCCCCGCTGGCCCCGCCGGCCGCCGATGCGTCGAAGCTCAAGCGGTTCGGCATGGTCAGCGTGCTCAGCGACGACGGCGAGTTCTTCGCCGTCCAGTCGGCCTTCGACCTCGACCGCAAGGGCAGGCTGGTCGTTCCTCGCGAGTTCATGGCCGCGCTCCGGGCCGAGCCGGGCGACGAGGCGGGCTTCACGCCCACGGACCGCCCCGAGCCGCGGCCCATCAGGGGCGGAGCCGGAAACCGGCCGACGTCCAAACGCTGACCGGCGCACCAGCGCGGCCCGTACCATCGCCCCCGTGAGCACGTTGCCAGCCAACCTGATCGCCGGCCGGTGGGTCCCGATCCCCGGCGAATCCCTGCGCTCGACGAACCCGGCGCACCCTCAGCGGTGCGTGTACGCCTGCGGTCCCGTCCCGGCCCACGTCGATGACGCCGTCGCCGCCGCCAGATCGGCCCTGGGCCCGTGGGCGGCCCTGCCCGCCGAACGCCGGCACGCCGTGCTCCGCCGGTTCGCGTCGATCATCAAGCAGCGCGCCGACGCCCTGGCCGGCCTGCTGTGCGACGAGGTGGGCAAGGTGCTCTGGGAGTGCCGGGGCGAAGTCGCCTCGGTCGTCAACAAGGTCGAGATCACGCTCGACCCGGCCCCGGAAGGTGGCATGCACCGCGTCACCCCCGCGTCGATCGCGCTCTCGGCCACCCGCCAGGGGCGGACCATCTTCAAGCCCCACGGCGTCATGGCCGTGGTCGGGCCGTTCAACTTCCCCGCGCACCTGCCCAACGGGCACATCGTTCCCGCCCTGGCGATGGGCAACACGGTCGTGTTCAAGCCCAGCGACAAGGCCCCGGCGGTCGGGCAGATGCTCGCGCAGGCCTTCGACGATGCGCTGCGGCAGGAGCTCGGTAACGGCTACATTCCCGGCGTGGTGAACCTGGTGCAGGGCGGGGCCGATGTGGCGTCCCGCCTGGTGGGGCACGACGGCATCGACGCCGTCGCGTTCACCGGCTCCTGGCCGGTGGGGCGGCGGATCCTGGAGGCCAACCTCGACCGCCCGGGGCGGATCATCGCGCTGGAACTCGGCGGCAACAACCCCGCGATCGTGATGGACGACGCCGACCTTCGATCGGCCGCGATCGAACTGGTCCGATGCGCGTTCAACACCACCGGCCAGCGCTGCACCTGCACCCGCCGGCTCATCGTGCACGAAAAAGTCGCCGCCCGGCTCGTCAGCGCCGTCTGCAAGGCGGCCAGCAACCTCATCATCGGCGACCCGCGAGCCCCGCACCCGGTCTTCACCGGTCCGATCATCTCCCAGGCCGCGCGGGACGCGGTGCTGGACTTCCAGGCCCGCGCCGCCGACGCCGGCGGCGAAGTGCTCATGCCCTGCCGGCCGATGGACAACCCCGGCGGCGGTTGGTTCATCACCCCGGGCGTGATGCGCGTCGATCGCTTCGAGCCCACCGAGCCTCCCCGCGCCGCCGACCTGCGCCCCGGCTCCGACGTCGAGGTCTTCGGCCCGCTGCTGCGGTTCACCACCGTCAACAGCCTCGACGAAGCCATCGCCCAGGCCAACGCCACCCGCTACGGGCTCGCGGCCAGCATCTTCACGGCCAACCCGGACCACGCCGAACGCTTCGTCGCCGAGTGCCGCGCCGGCTGCCTGAACGTCAACACCGGCACCGCCGGAGCCTCCTCCAAGCTCCCCTTCGGCGGGCTGGGGCTCTCGGGAAACCACCGCCCCGCCGGCGCCTTTGCCCTGGACTACTGCGCGTACCCCGCCGCTTCCATGGTGGAAACCTCTCCCGCGGCCGGGGCCACCATCCCCGAGGGCATGCGGTTTGATGATGGTTGGCTGCGTTGAATCCGGGCGGGTTGTTGCTATGGTCTCGGCGTGAGGCCGGACGGCGGACCAACTGATCTCGGCGATGCCGGCCCGGACGCGTCGGCGGTTGTGCCGTTCTCGCCCCGCGGACGCGTGCTCATGGTGCAGGCCGCCGCGCTGATCGTCGCGGGGCTCACGCTGCCCATGTTCATGGGCATCGTGGTTCAGCCGCTGATCACGGCCGTCGAGCGACTGGCGGAAGTGGAGATGGGGCCGGGCGGGTGGATCGAGCGCTTCGGGCGCTCGATCGCGCGCGCCTTCGCCGCCAAGTGGGGTGGGCTTTCGTCCTGGGCGTCCTTGATGCCGCCGGCCGGTTTCGTCCTGGGCCTCTGGGTCCTGATTCGCCCGCCGGCCGTCGCGCTCCGGCTCTTCGGGAGGCTTCCGCCATGACTCCGCACACCTGGTTTCGGCTGCTCGTTCGCGCCACCGGCCTGCTCCTGATCGGCATCGGGCTGCCGCCGTTGTTCCAGTGGGTGTTCATGCTCGTGAACGGTCTGACGGACCCGTCGTTTGTCGAGCTGCCGCCCGGCGAACGCTTGCTCCGGATCGCCGCGCTATTGCCGATCTACTCGTGCCAGGTCGTGATGGGGACATACCTGCTGTTCTTCGCCGACAAACCGATCCGACGGCTGGTGCGCGACGCGGTGCGCCGTTGCCCGGCCTGTGGGCGACGCCACTCGGGGCCGGCCACCGAGCGGTGCCCCGCGTGCGGCCACGCCCAAACGCCGCCGATCGTCCCTTCGGCGCCCGCATCAGACGGCCCACGCGGGATTCTCCGGATCGCTAACCTCTCCCCGTGCCCAAGACCGTCCTGCCCGATTCGCGCGTGTCGCCCCGGTTCGCCGGGCTGGCGACCTTCTGCCGCTACCCGCGTCTGGCCGACGTGCGCCCGGACAACCTGCCCCTGGACTGGGCCATCTACGGTGTTCCGTTCGACGGCGGGGTGACGTACCGGCCCGGGGCCCGCTTCGGCCCGCGCGCCGTGCGCGAGGCGTCCCAGTACGTCAAGCGGTTCCACCTCACGCACAACATCGACGTCTGCGAAGCGCTGTCCATGGCCGACGCCGGCGATGCGCCCGTCGCCCCGTTCTCCATCCACGACACGCTCGACCGCGTCGCCGACTTCGCCACCGAGCTGGCCGACGGCGCGCCGGGAACCCGGCTCCTGGCCGTCGGCGGCGACCACAGCATCTCCTACGCCAACATCCGCGCCGCCTACGCCCGCGCCGGCGAGCCCGCCAGCGGCCTGGCCCTCATCCACTTCGACGCCCACCTCGACACCGTCGACGAAGTCTGGGGCGAGAAATTCAGCCACGCCTCGCCCTTCCGCCGCGCCGTGGAAGAGGGATTCGTCGACCCCAGAAACATGCTCTCGGTCGGCGTGCGCGGCCCGCTCAACTCGGCGGACGATCTGGCCTTCGCCAGGGCCAACGGCGTCGCGGTGGTCAGCGAGATCGACCTGCGGGCCAGGCCCAGCGGCCACGCCACGCTCAACCTGCTGCCCATCACCCAGTTCCTCCAGCGCCTCGGCAAGACCCCCGTCTACATCACCTTCGATATCGACGTCGTGGACCCCGCCTACGCCCCCGGCACGGGCACGCCCTGCCCCGGCGGCTTCTCCGCCGCCGAGGCGATCGCCATGCTGCGGCACCTCGCCGGCGTTCGCCTGGCCGGGGCCGATGTCGTGGAAGTCCTGCCGGCCATGGACCCTTCGGGCAACACCGCGCTGCTGGCGGCGCACGTGATGTTCGAGATCCTCGCGCTCGACGCCGTCTCGCGCCGGGCCTGAACCGCTAGCGCCGCAGCGCCAGGATCAGTTCCACCTTCCCCACGTGCTGCCCAAGTCGCCCGGCGATCTCCACCGGCGACAGGCCCTCCTCGCTCAACCGGCAGATCTCAGCCGTCAGGGCGTCCATCGGCGCTTCCACCGCCGTTGCCGGCGCCCGCGTTCGAACCGCCCGCGCCTCCGACCTCGCCGCAACCTCCGGGCCCGTCCGCCGCAGCGCCTCGATCCGCTCGTCGGCCGCGGCGATCAGCCGCTCGAGCTCCCGCGTCTTGCGGTCCAGTTCGGCCAGCACCCCGGCGGTCAGGTCCCTCAGTTCAGCGGCGTCGGCCCTCGGGGCCGCCGCGCGGGCCCGATCAGCCCCGCGCCGGCCGGCGACCATCGCCCCGATCACCACCGCCCCCAGCAGGGCGATCCCGGCGCCCACGATGGCCCACGGCACCCAATCGGGTATCGCCGCGACCAGCAGCGCTTGCGACCGGGCTAGGGTGAGCGGGACCATCGGCAAGCGGCCTCCGTGCCGGGCAACTCGGGTAGAACGTCGCCACACGCTAGCATCCCGCGATGGCCCACGCCACGCGTGTGGACAACCCCGGCCGGCCCCGGCCCTTGAATCGGCGCGATCCGACGGTCGCCTCGGTCGTCCTGCAATGGCGGCGGCTGACCGGCGGCGGGCGCGGGGCCCCGACGCTCGTTGCCTGTTCCGGCGGTGCGGATTCGACGTTCCTGGCCCTAGCCCTGGCCAGCGCCGGGGCGCCGGTGTCCCTCGGCCACGTGGTGCACGACCTGCGTCCCCGGGCCGAGGCGCTGGCCGACCGCGATGCGGTCGTGGAACTGGGCGCTCGCCTGGGGCTTCCGGTGCTCGTGGCCGAGATCCGCGTGCGGGCCGCCAATGGCAATCTCGAGGCCGCCGCGAGAACGCAGCGCTACCGGGCCCTGGCGCACCTCGCGGCCGAAGCGTCGCTGCGGTTCATCGCGACGGCGCACCAGGCCCACGATCAGTTGGAATCGGTGCTCATGGCCCTGGTCCGGGGCAGCGGGCCGGGCGGCTGGCGGGCCACGGCCGAGCGTCGCGTGCTCCCGGGCGGAACGGTTCTGGTCCGCCCGATGCTGGGCGTCGACCCCCAGCGGGCCCGCACCCTGTGCCGCGCCGCCGGGTTCGCCTGGCAGACCGACGCCACCAACGCCGACCCTTCGCGCCTCCGCGCTGCGCTGCGGGCACGGGTGCTCCCGCCGCTGCTGGAGCTGAGGCCCGCCGCGGCCCGCGCGGCGGCCCGCTGGTCGCGCCACGCCGCCGAGGCCCAGGCCCTGGTGCAGCACCTGGCCACGGCGCTGGGGCCCGGGCCCTGGGCACGGGCCGACCTGCGCGCGGCCAACCCCCTGGTGATCGGCCAGGCGCTGCGCCTGGCCGCGGCCCGGTGCGGCGGTGGGGGGGATCGACTGACGGATCGTGCGGTGCGCGAGGCGGTGCGGATCATCCGATCGCCGGCGACCGACCCCCGCGAGTTGACCTGGAATCGCGCCCGCGTCCGCATCACGGCCCGGCACGTCGAGGTGCGACCGGTCGAACCGGTGGCTCGCCCCTGAACACCGTCCCGGCGGCGTACGCGGCGTATTCGATTACTCTCACCCGACCCTCATAGCACCTGGTACAGAAAACGGGGACAGGTCAGCGGCGGGGGCTTCAGTCAAACGGACCACGCAAGGCATCAAAAAGAATCCACGAACAACCGCATACCCATAGCAAAACCGTTGCTGACACTGCACACGTGCGAACGATCCTCAGCACGCGGATTCTTCGCACTCGACTCCGCAATAGCACCAGCCGCCCAGCTCCACACTCTGGACAAATGTCGCGCCGAGAGACGGTTTGGTATGAACAAGCCATGCATGAAACGCCACGCCGTCTGAATTTCGTGCCTTCTCGGCCGATCCAGAGATCTGTCACGATGGCACAGCCAAGCGATCCGAGGGAACATGCAAAGCAGAGGACAAACATGTCAACGACCCTTCACGGATAGTAGCGAGTAGGACGGCGGGCGTTCCTAACACACGAAGGGCTGACCTGCCCCCCGAATCCCGATCCATGCCTGCGAGAGTCCCAACGGTCGCCGGGAGCGACCAGGAGACTCTCAGCATGAAGTGGACGAGGCACACACCCGAACAGGTCGTGACCAAGCCGCGGGAGGCCGACGCGATGCTGGCGGGGGAAGGAGCGGAAGGCTGTCGCCCAAGTCGTGCAGGCGCTCGGGATGAGCGAGGCGATCTTCAACCGCCGACGGATCCAGGACGGCGGCATGAACACTCCCTCGGAAAGCCGCATCGTTGGAGGGCCCGCTGGTGACTCCGCCCTTCCGAACAGAGAAGAAGCCTCATCGATGCCCGATCGGCACCGATCCGTCATGCCTGATCCGAGCTCGCACCAACCGCTACGGCCGGATCGTCAACGCCACCGCGGCCCGCCGGGCGCGATCCTGCAGGGCCCGCATGTCCGTCATGTCCTTGGTGTCGTAGGTCCCGAGCACCTGGCCGTTGTCGCTCACCAGGAACAGGCGCGTCGGGTGCACGATGTTCACCATCGTGCTCCCGTCGGCCAGCGGAATCTCCACGCTGGCGTCCAGCGCCACGTGCATCTTCAGGTGCTCAATCAAAGCCCGCCGGCTCCACACCTTGTCGGGCGCGATCTTCGTCCCCGCGTCCGGCTGCGTCAGGAACACCCACCGCGTGAAATCGGCGCCCACATTCTCTCCGTAGGCCTTCAGTTTCGCCGGCGTGTCGTGCTCCGGATCGAGCGACACCGACGCCAGCCGCACCGATGTGTCCTTGAGCGCCTGCTGCAGGCTCGCCATCTGCGCCGTCATCGCCGGGCACGCCAGCGGGCAGTTGGTGAACACGAACCCGACGATCGTCACCCGCCCTCGGAACAGATCCAGCGACTGCCGCTGGCCCGACTGATCCACAAGGTCGAACGCTGGAATTCGAAACGACTCCAGCCCGGTGTCCGGCCGCAGCGGGTCGAACGTGCCCGGAACCTGGTCCGGCGTGGCGCCCCGCGGCTGCATCAGGCCGGATCGCGTCGCAAACACAATCCCGATCAGCACGCCCACCGACAGCATGAACAGCGGCACGAACAGCCACAGCACCACCCGGAACCCAGGCGGCAGGGGCTGGGGCGTCCGGCCCGGGGCGGCTTGTGTTCCCGTCTGGCTCACAGCAAGGCCCTCACGACAACCTCCGCCACCATCGCCGCCAGCAGCAGCGGCAGGTGCAGCACCGACGCGATGAACACCCGCCGGGCGTTCACCGGCGACATCTGCCGCGCCAGCCGGATGCACGCGGCCAGGAACACCGCCCCGGACACCGCCGCGACCGCGATGTACACCGGCCCCAGCAGCGTCGGCATGAACACCGCCGGGGCGAGCGTCGCGGGGATGAGCATCAGCGTGAACCCCAGCGTCACGCCCGCCGTCAGCCGGCCCGTGCGGTCGTACAGCGGCAGCATGCGGTGCCCGCCCGCGGCGTAATCGTCCTGGTACATCCACGCCAGCGCCAGAAAGTGGGGGATCTGCCACACCGCCATCAGCACAAACAGCGTCCACCCTCCCGCCTCGCCCAGACCGGCCAGCCACGAGCGATCTCCGGTGGCCAGGGTGGCCGCGGCGGACCAGCCGATCAGCGGCGGCAACGCCCCCGGCACCGCGCCGATGAGCGTGGACAGGGGCGTCAGCGGCTTGGTCGGCGTGTACAGCAGCACGTAGATCAGGATCGTGCTGAGGCTGACCATCGCGGCCCCCGGCCCGCAGAGCACGCACAGCAGGCCCACGCCCAGCAGCGACAGCGCCACACCCGCCGCGAGCGCCCCGCCGGCGGTGAGGCGGCCGGTGGGCAACGGGCGCGAAGCGGTGCGACGCATGCGAGCGTCCCTCACCCGTTCGAGCCACTGATTGAGCGCGTTGGCCCCGGCGCTGGACAGGTACGTGCCCAGCCCGCATCCCAGGGCGGCAACGGCCAGGTCTGCATTGCTGTGGGCCCCGGCGCGAACCCGCAGCGACAGCACGAACCCGACCAGGCTCGTCATCGTGACCAGTCGCGTAATCCGGGGCTTGGTCAGTTCCATGACCGCCATCAGGCGTCGGACCGAGGGCCGGTCATGCTCCGGGCTGGGGGGCGACGGCAGCGGGCCCAGAGGTGACAGTGGGGGGGGCGTGGAGGGCCGGGCGGAAGCCTGGTCCGCGCCGCCCGCGGCCGGACCGGGACGCGATGCGTCAGGCTTCACCAGGTGCATCGCCAGCGCGGGCGTCGGGGAGGGCACGGTTGATTGTTCGCCGCCGGACGGCTCGCGGCGAGCCCCGCGGGGCGGGAGTTGCCGTTTCGGCCGATAGACTTGGCGAAAGGTCCCCGTAGCTCAGCCCGGATAGAGCAACGGATTTCTAATCCGTCGGTCGCTGGTTCGAATCCAGCCGGGGACGTTCAATCGCCGGTCGACCTCGCCTCCAGCCGGTGCCAGTCCGGGTCGAACGGAACGAAGCACACCGTCCCGGGCCCGATGTGCCGGACCGTCTCGGGGCAGTCCTCGAACATCACGTCCACGCCCAGCTCCCGACAAACCAGCGCTTTCCACGCCAGCCCGTGCCGGTCGCGGTCGGCCCGGCTCTGACAGTGCAGCCCATCGTGCGGCACGCCCAGGGTCTCGAGCGTCCGGCGCGCATCCGATGGATCAGCGCGGTGCGTGATGACGACCACCCGGTGGCCCGCCGCGCGCAACGCCGTCGCGATGCAGGCGAAGAACGCCGGGTGTCGCGTGATCGTGTCGTCGAGATCCAGGCCGATGACCATCGCCTGTGTATCGGCCGTGCCGCCGCCGGCCGACGGGAAGCGTCAGGGCTTGCCAAACCGCACGTTGATCCGCGGCCCGTCGGCCGTGGCCGTCGCGGCCGGCGCCCCCTCGGCCGGCAGCCAGACCCCGCCGGTTCTCGACGGGTGAACGTCGAAATGCCGCTGCCACGCGGCAAAGCCGGGCGCGATTACCACGATCGCCGCGGGGTGCTCGTCGAAGGCCTGAATGATCGCCCGACCATCGGCATCGGTCCGTGCCCAGGGGCCGGGCTCCTGGTCGGAGGCAAAGAGATCGCTGATCCGCAGCGGGTGCCGCGGGTTGCTGGGGCTGCATTGCACGAACGCCCCGACGATCGGCTGGCCTTCCCCGCCCTGCACCTCGACCAGGAGCGGCGATTGCGACGGGCCGGCGCACGCCCCCAGAAGCCCGACGGGAAGAACGGTCAACAGGCTCCGGCAGCGCGCGGCCATGGCGACATGGTAACGCCCGTCGGCCGGGAGGTATCCTGTCCTCCGCCGCGGCCCTGTAGCTCAGCGGTTAGAGCAGGGGACTCATAATCCCTTGGTCCTCGGTTCGAATCCGAGCGGGGCCATTGTCGCTGCGTTCGCCCGCCGGGCGGGCCTGCGGGCCAGGGGGATTCACGCGTCCGCCGCGAACGCCCCTTCGGCGATCAGTTCCGCCACGGCTTCGATGTCGGGTGTCAACTCCCGGTCGGCGTCCAGCGGGCGGACGCGGGAGCGCACGGTCCGGATCGCCCGCTCCACCAGCCGGCCCGACTTCAGCGGCCGGTGCGACTCGACGCCCTGAGCGGCGCAGATCAACTCGATCGCCACCACGCGCCGGGCCAGGTCGATGGCACGCGACGCCTTCGCCGCCGCCCTCGGGCCGAACGAGTTGTAATCCTCCATCCCCGCGCACGTCGAAATGTTCGCGACGCTCGCCGGCGTGGCCAGGCCGATCATCTCGTTCACGCACGCCGCGGCGGCGTACTGGGCGATCATCAGCCCGCTCTGCAGCCCCGGCCGAGGCGTCAGGAACGGCTTGAGGTGGCTCTCGGGGTCGAAGGCGCCGGTCATGAGGTACGTGCGGCGCTCGCTGATCCCCGCCAGGTGGCACAGCGCGATCGCGAGATAGTCCAGCGGCATGGCCAGGGGCATGCCGTGAAAGTTGGCGCCGGAAACGATGGCCGGCAGCCGCGTGCCGTGCACGCCGCGCGCGAAGACCAGCGGGTTGTCCGTCACCGCGCCCAGCTCGTTCTCGACCGGCTCCTCAACGCGCAGCAGGGCCTCAAAGACCGCCCCGAGCACCGTCGGCCCGGCGCGGAGCGAGTAGGGGTCCTGCACCCGCGGATCATTCACGGCATGGCTGTGCACGATCTGCCCGCCCCGGAGCATCGCGGCGATCTGCTCGGCCACCATGTGCGGCCAGGTCTGGTTGCGCGCCTTGTACAGGCGTTCGTCGAGGAACGCGTGCGAGGCGCGGCAGGCATCGATGCTCATGGCCAGGGCCAGGCACGCGGCATCGAACAGGCGGTGCGCATCGTGCAGCAACAGCGTGCCCTGCGCGCACATCAGGTGCGTGCCGTTGATCAGCGCCAGGCCTTCCTTGGCGTCGAGCTCGAGCGGCTTGAGTCCGGCGGCCTTGAGCGCTGCGCCGCCGCTGCCGGCGCGGCCACGGAAGGTGGCTCGTCCCTCACCGAGAAGCACCGCCGCGATCGCCGCCAGCGGCGCCAGGTCGCCCGACGCCCCGACCGATCCCACCGAAGGCACGATGGGCGTCACCCCTCGGTTTAACATAACCACCAGCCGCTCGGCAACGACCGGACGCACGCCCGACATCCCCCGCGCCAGCGACCCGGCCAGCACCAGCATCATCGCCCGGACCACCGGCTCGGGCAGGGGGTCGAGCACGCCCGCGGCATGCGACCGAACCAGGTTGCGCTGCAGCGTCGCCAGGTCGGCGGAGCCGATCCGCTGGCGGGCCAGCGAGCCAAACCCTGTGTTGATCCCGTAATGCGGCTTGCCGTCGTCCAGCAGCGACTCCACGACGCCCCGGGAGCGCTTCATGGCCGCAACCGCCTGAGGCGCGAGCGACACGGCCCGACCCTCCCGGGCCACGGCCACGACGTCGCCAACCTCCAGGGAGGAACCATCGAGCCGCACGGGAGCGTTGCGCCTGGCCATGCGGGCAGTGTACGACCGGCCCGAAGACCATCGCCCTCGCAACGCCCAGCCGTCAGGGCGTCCGCGTCGGGACCGGTGGCCGAGGGCCGATCGGCTCTCCCGCAGGGCGGAAACGATCACTCCATCCAAGGTCCGAGAATCCCTGGAAGGTTTGGGACCCGATCCGCCGCAAAGAAAAACGCCCGCGCTGGTGCCAGCCAGCCGGGCGCGTGACCCCAGCGATAAGGGCGCCGAGGTATGCGAACCGTAGCACGGCATCACGATCAACGGTTGGGCGGGCTGCTCCGGCACCCGTCTATGCCTGCGTCGTGGTGCCGTGCTGCGTTCTCCGTGCTGCCTTGGGCTGCGCTGGCTCGTCTCGGCTCCGGGCGGTCTGACGACCGCTCCGGCGCTTTGGGCTGCTGGCGGAGCGCCTCTCATGGCTCGCGTAAAGCCTGACCGGTCCTCAATCACGCCGCCCGTTCAATCAGCCGGTGTCCCCGGCGGAAAGGTGGTCCCTCATGGATCCGAGCAAGTGGGAGGCGAAGTTCGTGATGGTCGGTCTCTGCGACGGTCTCCGCGAGACGACCGACAAGGCTACGGGCGCGGTCGCCTGGGCGGGGAACGTTTCGTGGGTGGGCGGCTCGTTCTTCTTCCGCCTGGAGGATCCGGCGGTGGGGCGCCTCTGCCGCAAGGGCTCCGTCATCAAGGTGGAGGCCCCGGCTCGCTCGTTCAAGGGTCAACTGACGCCGGGCTTCACCGGTGTCAAGGTCGTGGAGTTGGACGGCAAGCCGCTTTCGGCCGCTCCCACGAAGGCGGCGTAACGGGCGCCTCCACGCTCGGGGAGTCCGCCGCCCCCGCTTCAGCGGGGGCGGCGGCTCCCGCCTGCCCGGCCCCCCGGGCTGTATTACGGGGGGCAAACTCACAAGGCGAGTCCGTGACCGTGGATTGGGTCCGTCTGGTGTTCCCGGCGGGGTTCGCTGAGGACGTGCGCGCCTCTATGGACTCGATCCTCGGTCCCGGGCTCGCCGGGCGCGGCCGGTTCAACGTCGCCGCGTCGATCCGCTGGGGGGCGGCCGGGCTCTACTTCGATCCGCTCGACGGCTCGGCGCCGTCCGCCGCCGCCTACGCCGTCTTGGACCTGCCCGGGAGCGTCCTCGCGCTCGCGCCGTGGGTCGAGACCTGGGCGCCCCTGGCTCGTCAGATCGTCCGTCTTGGCGGTCGCTGCACCCGCTTCGATGCCGCGCTCGATCTGTTCGGTTCCGTCGCCGACGGTCTCATTGCCCGTGCGCATGATGCGTGCGTCCGCGGCGAACTCTGCGGCGCTCGGCGCTTCCGTTACATCTGCGATCGGGGCCTCTTCTCGCTGTGCGGTGAAGGGCTCACGTGCGGCGCCCGT
>JAHCJH010000080.1 GCA_026126345.1 Phycisphaeraceae bacterium
ACATTCTCCGCGAGCCTGTGCAAGGGCTTGGACGCGGGCTGTATGACGAGATCGGCCACGCCGTGGAAATCGGCGCCAGCCTGGTGCAGCGGGAGTGGTTCGCGACGGGGCGTGTGCTTCCTTCGGTCGATGACATCCTGTGCGCTCCAGAACTACGTCAAGCGTTCAAGACCTACGTTCAGACGCTCCATCACGGCGCAGACATTGTGAGTTGCCACCTCATCCTCCTCGCCTACCGCAAGTCTGGTCGGGAGTCCGCTCAACGGCTTGCAAGCGTGGACATTCCTGAGCCACTCTTCACCGCGCCGCTCCGAAGCCTAGACCCAGACGACGTTCCCGAGGGTTGTGGCGTCTACCGCATGCTCTGCAAGCGCAAACCGATCTTTGTGAGTGGCACCGCCAATCTTCGCCAGCGCATCCTGCGGCACCTGACCGCTGCGCAAGAAGGATTCCTGCCCGCGAGCCTTCCATTTGAGGTCGATGGCCCGGTATCGGTGCAGGTGTACGCGGCACCCGCCCAGTGGCTCCCGCGTCGCGCCGATGCCGTGGCACGCAGCATGCGCATTGACGAATATCCGGACCTCAACTGGCGTGAAAAGGGCGCCCTCTTCGCGGACCAGAATCGCATCGTGACGCGCTGCGCTGCCGTGGGGTGAGGAGGTGTACTGCAATGCCGGGGCTGCCGCCCCCGGCACCCCCGCTCAAGGCAGTCGGAATGCACGACGATCGCGGCGGGCGGTTCCCTTCGCAGCCGGGAGAGGTGCGGAGAGGGCGGCACGCCCTCTCTGCATCAGCGCGACACAGTGACGGATGGGTTGGAAGCGAGTCCCGGTTGAGCGGGTGTCGGTGGACGGGAACTTCCTCCGCCCCTGCCGGGGCGGGGTGATCGTGCCTCCACCTTCCACGGGTTGCGCTCGCTCAAAGACTCGCTCGCTCTACCCGTGGCTACATCCCGACGCCCCGCTGGGGCGTTTGAGGCCGTTGATTGCGGGCTGCGGCCCGATGCGCCGTTGGGGCGTTCAAGGATGCGGACTGCTCGCGACACCCCGACGCCCCCCTGGGGCGTTTGAGGCCTTTGACTGTGGGCTGCGGCCCGAAGCGCCGTTGGGGCGTTCGAGGCCGCGGATTGCTGAACCCGTGGATGGTTGCGTTGTTTCCCTGATCTGGCCCGGAGGGGCCGAGGGGTCATCGGGGCGAGCGAGGGTTGAAACGGCGGGGCGGCCCGTCAAGGCCGCCCCGCTCGCATGGAACTCAGCGGGCGATGCCCATCATGCCGCCGCGTGCGTCCGGCGGCGGCGGAAACCGAAGCAGCCACCGGCGGCCAGCAGCGCAGCGCCCACCCCGGGCGCGGGGACGAGGTTCTGGTTGGCCCACTCGATCGCCGCATCGTGCTCGGCCTCCGGGCGGTTCTGGTTGAAGACGAACCAGAACGGCAGCGAGGCCTGCATGGTGGGATCGTTGCCGACCAGGTTCATCTGCAGGAGGTAGATGCCGTCCGGGGCGGGGGCCTGGAGCGTGTACTCGAGGTGGCGGTGCCACTCGCCGTTGGACCCGACCGCCAGCGAGAAGCCGGGCGTGATCACGTCGGTGAGCGGCGTGAGCACCGGGGTGACCGGGCCGAAGCCGATGCTGATCTGCACGGCGGGGATGAGGTTCCCGAAGTGGTCCCCCTCCCACAGGCGCAGGGCGGCGAGCACGTTGAAGGAGATGGAGGAGGTCGTCGGGAATGTCCCGGGGAGCGAGTCGAAGCCCGGCTCGTCGGTGAAGTTCGGGAACAGCTCGCCGAATTCGGCGCCGAAGACCCGCTGCCCGGGCGTGAAGACGCCCAGGTTGTAGGAGCCGGTCACGATGTGGTTGTCGATGATGTTGATCCCGACATCGCCGGCGTGCTGGGCGTGCGCGGCCGAGACCAGGACGAACGAAAGGCCGGCGGCGGCCACGGTGAGCATTTCGCGGGTACGCATGGTTGATCTCTTTCTACGGTTGGGTGAGGTGCTTGAGCACCGGGACAGGAAGCATGGATGGGCAGACCGGCGAGCGGCGCGAGCGGACGGCTAGTGCGCGATCGTCGGGTCGAAGTGGTTGGAGTTGCGGTTGGTGAACACGTCGCGGAACTTGAGCGTGGCCGCGTGCCCGTCGAGGAACCCGTAGTTGCTCGCCGCGTCCCACGACCGGGACCGTCCGCCCCAGGCGTGGGTCTTGGATTGTCCGGAGGCGAGCGCGGGCGGGGCATCGGCGGGGCCAGGGTCCCACCCTTCGGCGTGAACGTGGTCGCTCACGGCGAAGGAGCCTTCCTCGGTCATGAGCAGGAACTGCACGGTCGCGTGCGGGGTGGCGATCTTCTTGAGGTTGTCGAAGGGCTCCTTCGGATGGAGGCCGGGGTTGTAGGTGCGGCTGAGCCAGTTGTTCATGCCGTAGGAGGTTCGGCGCGGATAGCCGCCGACGGTCAGTCCCTGCCCGCCCTCATCGATGGGCCAGTACGCGCTCTGGTCGCCCGGAGAGCGCACCGCCACCGGCGAGCCGTAGTAGCCGGAGAGGACGTTGAAGAAGGAACGGGCAGGGTCGCCGCCACCGCCGTGGGGAAGGCCCACGTCCACGAGGTACTCCTTGTAGTCGTTGCAGTAGAGCATCTGGATCGTTTGCAGGCTCCGCACGTTGGCGAGGCAGGCGGCGGTGCGGGCCGCCCGACGCGCCCCGCCGAGCGCCGGCAGCAGGATGCCGACCAGCAGCGCGATGATGGCGATCACGACCAGCAGTTCGATGAGCGTGAACGCGTGCCGAGCGCGCCATGCCCGCCGGAGCGGGTTGGGCGATGACATGGAGGGATCTCCGAAGGTGCTGGAACCCACGCGCGGGCGCGGGTCAGGAGCGTGCGGCGTGTTCAGGCCTTCGGAGCGGGCGGGCCGCAGGGCCACAGTACCGGGAGCATGTGAACGGTCGGCTCGGGGCCGAACCGCTCGATCGGACGCTCCGTCCACTGCAGCATCGGGGGCACGACGGCCGGCGACGGCAGGCCGCCCCCGGTCGGCGCGTGCACGGCGACGCACACGGGGCAGTCCGGGTGGGCGGGGCGGTCGTGGGGATCGTGGTCGGGCCCGCCGGGGGCATCGTGGTCGCAGCCGTGTTCATGCGAGCTGGTAGAGCGAGGCCCGCAGGCGTCATCGTGCCGGTGCCACGCGGGCGCGGCGGCCACCGCGAGCATGGCGAACGCCGCCACTCCGCCGATCCACGCGCGGAATCGACCGGACACGAACACGATGGAAGTCTAGCCGCGACGGCCGCTAGATGCAACACGGTTGCAGGAAAGAGCCGCGGGAGGTGTGGCGCACCGACGAGCCCGCCTGGTGTGCATCGCGGAGCCGGAGCCCGGGCAGGGCTCGAAGAACGCGGCAACGCGGGAAGGCCGAACAACAGGGAATCAAGACCGGAGCGCGGCGACGATCACCCCGGCGGCGGGGCCTGTTCGAACCGGAAGCGGTACATGGTCGCCGCGGCGTCGGCGGGTTTGTCGCGGCCTTTATTCGTGCGGAGCCAGTCGCTCCACCGGAACTGCGACGGGTGCGGGAAGCCGTTGAAGGGGGGCCAGAAGCCGTCGTCGCGGCCGCCGAGCGTGAGGTTGACGCAGAACTGGCCCTTGCTGGTGAAGAGCGGCACGCGGGCGGGGAGGATCCACTGGCCGTTTTCCTGGCGGAAGGCGGCGCGGTCGAAGGCGGCCAATTCTGAGCCGCGGGGAGTGCGGCCGACGACGCTGACGAGCTGGAGTTTGAGTTCTTCGTCGGGCCAGTCGGCGGGGTTGCCGCGGGGGCCGAAGGGGGCGTCGGGCGATTCGACGGGCAGGCGGATTTCCCAGGCGACGGTCAGGCCGCGGCCGCCCTTGTCGGGCACGTGGTCGGCGGCCATGTAGGTGATGATGAGCACGATCGCCAGGAGCACGGCGACGGCCCCGACGCCCCAGCCGAGCTGCACGGTCCAGCGGTCGCCGGCGTAGCCGACCCCGAATCGGGCCGCGAGGCACCCGGCGATGAACCCGCCGATGATGCCCAGCAGGGTGAGGCCGATGGCGTAGTAGCCCGCGCCGCCTTCGAAGCTGGAGATGCGGTACCACTTCACGCACAGGGTGGCGATGGCCAGCATGCCCGCGCCGCCGACGATCGCCGCCAGCAAGCCCGCCAGCAGCATGGTGAGCCAGGTCATCGGCATTCCTCCTCGGTGGGCGATGCGCGGGTGGGCTCGGTGAGCGTCAGCGGGTGGCACGGGGCCAGGCGGGCGAAGACGGCGTCGCCCAGGGGGTCGTAGGTGCGGATGTTGGCCTCGGAGCAGGCGAAGGCGATCTGATCGACGTCGGCGACGATGATGATGGACACCTGCAGGGCCGAGATGCGACGGTCGGCGCAGACGGCGTCGATGCAGCGCCGGGCCGAGGCGGCGACGATGGCGTCGACGGGGAAGTCCCACGCGCCCTGGGCGGCGCCGACGGAGTCGAAGGCCCAGCGGATGGCTTCCAGGGCGGCGGCGGTGTGGCGGGTGGGGTGGATGGCCCGGGCGGGGGCGATGGCGGCGTGGTCGTCGGTCCAGCCCGAGCCCGTGCGGGCGATGGCCTCGACGGCGTCGCAGGCGGCCAGGGCGGCGGTGCGGTCGGTGCTGGAGAGCATGGCCAGGACGGCGCGGCGAGCCAGGCGGGCGGCCACCAGGGCCTGGCCGAAGAGGGGCAGGGCGGTCAGATCGCGCTGGCGGGCGGAAGGGTCGCGAGGGTCGGACGCGGGGTTGGCCGGGCTGGGGGTGGTCATGCGGCGGGGGCCCGAACACCAGTGCGATGCGACCGCCGTCCGGGGCCAGAAGGCCGGCCCGGATGGGGAAGCGATGGTCTTGGGGGAGAATGCCGAGGGGCGGACTCGAACCGCCGACCTCCGGGTTATGAATCCAGCGCTCTAAACCAGCTGAGCTACCTCGGCGTCGGACGGATTGTACCGGGGCAGTTTGGCGGTTTCGACAACCCGGGGGCGTGAGCCCGAATGTCGCGGTTCAGCGTGCGGGCGCGGGGCCGGCCGGGGGCGCGGCCCGCTCGAGCGCCAGCCGCAGGACGGCGTAGCCGTCGAGCTCGAAGTGTTCAACGGCGATTTCGACGATCTGCACCGCGCCGTCGGGGCCGGGCACGACGAACTCGCCGCGATCGGTGGTCGGGCCGTGGTGCGTCCAGTTCTCGATGACGGTGGTCGGTTCGGCGGGGGCGCCTTCGACCAGGCCCGCCAGGCCGCCGAGGCGGACGGTGACGCGGACGCCGTCGTCGCTGAGCGTGGTGATGCGGTAGCGGCCGGCGGGCAGCGGGATGCGGGTTGAGGCGAGGGTGCCGAAGCGGTCGCGCGGCAGCTTGGCGGCGGTGATCTCGTCGGACAGGTTGAGCTGGCTGGGGCCGCCGTTGGCGTAGGGCAGGTCGAGCGTGGCGCGTTCGGTGGTGCGGGCCGAGGGGCGTCGGGCCTGGGCCAGCCAGGCGGCGCGGTCGGTGCGGGGGTCGATGTCGCTGGGGAAGACGGTGATGGACCAGGTGCTGGCGATGAGCGTGCCGCGGGCGGTGTGCGCGAAGGGGGCGGCGGCGCCGGGGGGCGTGGAGACCTTCAGCGCGTACTCGTAGAGCCCGGGTGAGCGGGCGGCGATGGAGAGCGTGACCGGTGCGCCGGGGGCCTGCGGCTCGGACATGAGCCCCTGCACCTGGGGCGGGGCGTCGATGGTGACGCTGGTGTCGTCGGGGAGCTGGAAGAACTCGTAGACGTCTGAAGCGCCGCGTGCCGCGGCGAGGCGGACGAGGGGCTCATCGTGCGACCAGGGCCCCCACTCGGTCATGATGATGTTGTGCCGACCGGCCAGGGCGGCGCGGGCGCCGACGGGCGTGCGGACGCCCAGGGGCTTGGCCTCGGGCTCGGCGATGGGGCGAGCCTTGGGGGCGTCGACGATGTCGCTGTCGGCGTCGGATTGGATGGTGGTGCGGCAGCGGTCGTAGGTGTGGCCGCGGATGGTGGTGTTCTTGGTCTTGCGGAGGTGAACGGCCAGGGTGTCGGCGGTGAAGGTGTTGTCCTGGAGCCAGTTGTCTTCGGAGGCGACGCCGTTGGCGGCGGCCCAGGGGGTTTTGGCGATGCCTGGGTCGTCGTCCCACCACAGGTGGATGCCGCAGGCGTTGCGTTCGAAGGTGTTGGCGGCGACGAGGTTGCGCGAGCCGTGCTCGATGTTGATGCCGCCGCGCTCCAGGCCGTAGCCGGCGTCGCCGTTGGCGGTGAACTGATTGAGGATGATGGTGGAAGCCGAGGAGTAACCGCCCCAGATGCCGCAGATGGCGTTTTCGACGAAGCGGTTGCGGGCGATGAGGTTGCCGAAGGAGAAGGTGAGCTCGAGCCCGTGCGCGGCGGCGTAGGAGAAGTCGTTGCCGATGAACGCGTTGTTGGTGTTGCCGCGGGCGGCGTAGGAGAAGTCGGGCGTGGGCGGGGGCTTCTCGCCGAGGGCTTCCTTGCCGGCGAAGCCGAAGAAGCCGTCGCCGCCGTGGGTGGCGGAGTTTTCGATGAACGTGTTGTGGGTGCACTGCTCGAAGGCGAGGATTCCGGCGGAGTCCTGGCCCCGGTTGTAAACGCCGTGGGAGTAGCCGCGGATGCAGAAGTCGAAGGCGTTGCGCGAGATGGTGTTGTGGGTCGCCCGCCAGAGGGCCAGGCCCCAGCCGGAGAGGAAGGAAGCGTCGTTGTCGAAGATTCGGGAGGCGGTGACACGGTCGAGGATGATGCCGTTCTGGGCGCGACGGACGCGGCAGTTGCTGATGGAGATGCTGGAGGCGCGTTCGACGATGATCGCGCCGCCGTAGTTGGTGCGCCACTGGCCGGCGTCGTTTTCGTGGGGCCAGAGCCAGTCGCCGGAGGCTTCGGCCTGCGGCGTGCTGGCCAGGCGGGGACGCCAGAGGTGGTCGAGCCGGGCGTGGTCGAGCGACAGGCCGTCGGCGCCCGTCGCGTGGATGCCGATGCGGAAGCCCTCGACGGCGATGGGCGCGGCGTCGTCGCCCGCGAGTGTGACGCCGGGGCTGGTGATGCGGATGCCGGTGCCCGAGATGGTGTCGGGATGAACGCCGGGGGCGGTTCCTCGCAGCACGGAGCCCGGCTCGAACCGAACGGTGCACGGGGCGGTGATGTGGATGACGCCGTCGCCATCGGCGTCGGCGATGACGGATCCGGCGGGGATGCGCACGGTGCAGTCGGCGGCGATCTGAACGTTGTCGCGGTCGACGATGACCACGGGCGGAGGGTCGGCGGCGACGGCCAACAGCAGCATCAGCGGCAACGGAGTGGACACCGCCGGAGTATCGCAGATGAAGCCGCGGCGTGCACGCCGTTGGTGCATCGGCCACAAGAACAACGCCGGGAGAGGGCTCCCGGCGTGGGTCGGATCAGAGGGTGATTGACCGGCGTTGGCGGGTCACTCGACCTTGTCGTTGCGGCTGACGGTCTGCGTCTGGCCCATGGGCGGCTGCGTCTGGGGCTGGCCGCCGGGGAGCTGCTGCTGGTACTGCTGCTGCTGCCACTGGGGCTTGGGGTTGGAGGCCGACTCGATGTCGTCGTCCACGCCCTTGAGGCCCTTCTTGAACTCCACGATTCCCTTGCCGAGGCTCTTGCCGACTTCCGGCAGGCGGCGACCGAAGAGCAGGAGCATGATGATGAGCAGGATGACCCACTCCATCACGCCGATGTTCTGCAGAAACGCGAGGGTGGTGGCCATGGGCTGCTCCGAGGAGGCTGCTGGTAACCGGTAATGCTACGCCCAGCATCGGCAGAACGTTCCGCCGGGCCTGAGATTGCCCCTGGGCGGGCGTCAATCGCCGCTGTGGATGCCGACGGCGTGTTCGGCCGCCTTGACCACGTTCCGCAGCAGCATCATGACGGTCATGGGCCCCACGCCCCCGGGAACAGGGCTGATCCACCCGTCGTCGCCGAGCGTCTGACGCACCGTTTCAAACGCCACATCTCCCACCGTGATGGTCTTGCCGCCCGGGCCGGGCACGCGGTTGACGCCGACGTCCACCACGACGGCCCCGGGGCGCACGCAATCGGGCGTGACCAGGCCGGGCACGCCGGCGGCGGCGACCAGCACGTCGGCCGAGCGCATGAGGTCGTGGATGCCGGTGGTCCACTTGTTGCAAGAGATGACGGTGGCGTCGGTGCGCATGAGCAGGACGGCGATGGGCTTGCCGACCACGTCGGAAGCACCGACGACCACGGCCCGCTTGCCGCGCATGTGCACGCCGGTGGCCTCCACCATCTTGACGACGGCCAGGGCGGTGCAGGGGGCGAGGCTGGAGCGGCCGTAGACGACGTTGCCGATGTTGGCGGGATTGACGCCCTCGACGTCCTTCTCGGGGGCGATGAGCCGCTGGACGGAGTACGGGTCCACGGCCTGCGGAAGGGGCAGGTGCAGCATGACGGCGGTGCAGTCGTCCTGGGTGTTGAGCAGCAGCACGCGGCCGGCGATGTCATCGAACGCGGCGCCGGCGGGGAGTTGGTGCAAGCGGTACTGGATGCCCAGGGCGGTGCAGGTCTTACCCTGGTTTTCAGCGTAGACGCGTGCCGCGGAGTCGCCCGAGTCGACCAGCAGCGCGTCGAGGCGGACCTTGCCGCCTCGGGCCTCGACGGCGCGGACGCGCTCGATCAGGCGGGCACGGAACTGGTCGGCCAGGGCGCGGCCGTCGAGGATGCGTGCGGGCATGGGCGATGGTACGCGCGGGTATCGGGTTGCCGAATGTCGGGCGGGTCGGCTAGTCTGGCGGCGTGAGCAAGGCGGCCGGGGCTTCATCGCGCGTGCAGGAACTGCGTCGGGTGCTGGCGCGGGCGGACCGGGCGTACTACGCCGAGGCGCGCCCGATCATGTCGGACCGGGAGTACGACGACCTGCTCAAGGAGCTGGCGGCGCTGGAAGCGGCGCACCCGGAGCTGGACGACCCATCGTCGCCGACCAAGCGCGTGGGGGCCGAGGCGGTGTCGGCCTTTGCCAGCGCGGAGCACGCGGTGCCGATGCTCTCGATCGACAACACGTACAAGCTGGATGAGGCCGAGGAGTCGCTGGCGGCCTGGCACCAGCGGACGCTGCGGGCCCTGGAAGCCGGCCGCGTGGACCTGGTGGCCGACGCGAAGATCGACGGTGTGGCGATGAGCCTGCGCTACGAGGGCGGGAAGCTGGTGCGGGCGCTGACGCGCGGCGACGGCACGCGGGGCGACGACGTGACGCACAACGTCAGGACGATCCGCTCGGTGCCGCTGGTGCTGGAGGGCGACGGGGTGCCGCGGGTGCTGGAGATCCGGGGGGAGGTGTACTTCCCGCTCAAGGAGTTCGAGCGTGTGAACGCCGAGCGCGAGGCCGAGGGCGAGGAGCTCTTCGCGAATCCGCGGAACGCCGCGGCCGGGACGCTGAAGCAACTGGACCCGCGGATCACGGCGCGCCGGCGGCTGGGGTTTGCGGCGCACGGCCGGGGCGAGGTGAGCGGAGGCGGGTTCGCGGAATCGCACACCGCGTTTCTTCGGCGGCTGACGGAGCTGGGGGTGCCGGTGAACGCGCCGCTGGCGGCGACGGCCGACATCGGGCGGGTGATCGCGGCGGTGCGCGAATTCGACGAACGTCGCAAGCGACAGCCGTACGCGATCGATGGCGTGGTGGTGCGGGTGGATTCGTTCGCGCTGCAGGAGCGGCTGGGCGTGACGAGCAAGAGCCCGCGCTGGGTGGTGGCGTACAAGTACCCGGCCGAGCGAACGACGACGGTGCTGCTGCGGGTGGACCACCAGGTGGGCAAGACGGGCAAGATCACGCCGCGCGCGGTGATGAAGCCGGTGCTGCTGGCGGGGACGACGGTGCAGCACGCGACGCTGCACAACTACGGGCGGATCCGCGATGCGCTGACGGACCCGGATGACCCGACCTCCCCGCGCACCGACATCCGCATCGGCGACACGGTGTACGTGGAGAAGGCCGGAGAGATCATCCCGTACGTGCCGGGGGTGGTTCTGTCCAAACGCCCCAAGAACGCCGAGCGGATCGGGGCGCCGCGCGTCTGCCCGGAGTGCGGCGGGACGGTGGAGGTGGAGCCGCCGGGGACCGACGGCACGGCGGAAGAGACACAGCGGTTCTGCGTGAACCCCGAGTGCCCGGCGCAGGTGCGGGAGAAACTCATCTGGTTCGCCGGGCGCAAGCAGATGGACATCGAAGGGCTCGGCGAGAAGACGGTCGACCAGATCCGGGCGCAATCGTCGGTGCCGCTGGCCTCGTTCGCCGACATCTTCCGCCTGGCGCGCCACCGCGAGGCGCTGGTGGGGCTCGACCGCATGGGCGAGAAGAAGGTGGACAATCTGCTGGCGGGCATCGAGCAGGCTAAGGGGCGGGGCATGGCCAGGCTGCTGGCGGGCATGGGCATCCGGCACGTGGGGGATTCGACGGCGCGGGCGCTGGCCCGCGTGTTCAAGGACGTGGATGCGCTGCTGGCGGCCCCCGAGTCGCTGCTGCGCCCCAAGACGCTGAAAAAGGACGAAGCGCGGGCGGCGAACCTGCCAGAGGACCCGAAAGACAGGCCGGAGACGGGCCTGGGCGCCGACACGGCTCCGGTGGTGCACGCGTACCTGCATTCGGCCAGCGCCCGCCGGACGTTCAAGGAGCTGCGGGAGCTTGGGGTGGACCTGTCGAGCCGCGAGTACGCCGCGCCCGGAGCCGCGGGGCGATCGGGTCCGTTGTCGGGCAAGACGATCGTGCTCACGGGCACCCTGGCGTCGTACGAGCGGGACCCGCTGTCGAGGATTCTCGAAGGGCTCGGGGCGAAAGTTTCCGGGTCGGTATCGAGCAAGACGTCGCTGGTGATCGCCGGCGAGAACGCCGGATCGAAGCTCGACAAGGCCAGGGAGCTGGGCGTCGAGGTGTGGGACGAGGCCCGGCTGCTGGGCGAGCTCAAAGAGTGGGGAATCGCGGCCGGATAGCCGAAGAATCGAGCGGATGCAGAACGTCGAGTTCAAAGCCGAGCTGCGCGACCTGGCCCTGGCGCGGTCGATCTGCCTTCACATCAAGGCCGTGCCGATCGAGACGCTGTCGCAGACCGACACCTACTACCGGCTGGCCGACGGCCGCCTGAAGCGGCGCGACGCGGCCGGGCATCCCAGCGAGTACATCTTCTACCACCGCGACAACAGCGCCCGCCCGCGCCTGAGCACGTTCACGATCTACAGCGAGACCGAGGCGCGCCGGCAGTTCGGTTCGCTGGATCTGCCGGTGTGGGTGGTGGTCCGCAAGACACGCGAGGTGTTTCTGCACATCAACACGCGGATCCACCTCGACCGCGTCGAGGGGCTGGGCGACTACCTGGAGTTCGAGGCGATGGTGACGCCCGAGCATCCGGTCGAGGCGTGCCGCTCGGCCGTCGAGCTGCTGCGCCGGGCGTTTCAGCCCGTGCTGGGCGAGGCCGTCAGCGCTTCGTACAGCGACCTGATCGCGCAGGAGCCGGGCGCCACGCCCGCCGCGGGCCCGCCGGGGTAAGACGAGCACCGCGAGCCGCTCCACCGCATGCCTGCGCCCCCCCACCGCTACCGGAACTTCGTCACGCCCGGCACCGCCACCGGCGGCACCGCCAGCGGTCCCATGGCGTAGGCCGCGGGCGTGAGGTCCTCTTCGCTCTTCCACGCCTGGTCCCAGGCTATGGTCTGGCCGGTGTACGCGGCCATGCGGCCCATGATCGACATCATGGTGCTGGTGCACATGAAGTCGCCGTCGTTGCGGGCCTGGCCGGCACGGACCGAACGGAAGAGCTCGTCGTGCTCGTTCTGGTACATGTCGCGGCGCTGGCCGTCGTAGCGCCAGGTCACCTTGCCCGACCGGTCGCGGATCTCGTGCACCGGCTTCCAGCCGTTGATCTCGGCCGAGCCCGAGGTGCCGTAGACGTAGTCGCTGTTGTCGTTGGGGCAGTGGTCGATCTGGCGCGTGGTGTGGAACGCCCGCCCGCCGCCCCAGTACTCGTACACCACGGCGAAGTGGTCGAACACGTGGCCCGACTCGGCGCCCTGTCGCGCCGCCCGACCGCCGAGCGCGACGCACCGCACCGGGGGCGCGTTGCGCATGGCCCAGCAGATCTTGTCGATGGAGTGGCACGCCTGCTCGACGATGTGGTCGCCCGAGAGCCACGTGAAGTGCCACCAGTTGCGGAGCTGGAACTCCATGTCGCTCCAATCCGGGCGGCGCGGTCTCGGGCTGAGCGTGCTGGTGTGGTACGTCGTGTGGATGGTCACCAGGTCGCCGATCGCTCCTGCGTGGATGCGCTCGTAGGTCGCCCGTTCGGCGTCGGCGTAGCGCCAGCAGAAGCCCGACACGAGCGTCAGACCCCGGGCCCGCGCGGCTTCCGCCGCGGCGCGGACGCGTCGCAGACCCGGCGCGTCCACCGCCATCGGCTTCTCGCAGAAGACGTGGCAACCGGCGGCGACGGCCGCTTCCAGGTGTGCCGGGCGGAAATGCGGGTAGGCGCACAGCAGCACCACGTCGCACCCGCACTCCAGGAGCCGCTTGTAGCCGTCGAAGCCGGTGAAGCGACGCTCGGGCGGCACGGCGATGCGATCGGAGAGGTTCTTCGTCGGGTCCTGTGTCCGCAGTTCGGCCGCCTGCGCCTCGAGCCCCTTGAGGCACGATGCCAGACGGTCGGGGAACATGTCGGCCATGGCGTGCAGCGTTACCCCGGTGTCGGCGTTCAGGGCCTGCCACGCGGCCCCGGTGCCGCGCCCGCCGCAGCCGATCAAGCCGACCTTCAACGGCCGATCGCCGGCG
>JAHCJH010000081.1 GCA_026126345.1 Phycisphaeraceae bacterium
CAGCGGCCTAACCGCCCTCGCGGGTGGTCCGGGCAGCTTTGGGACCCGGCGCTGGAAGTGTAACACGTCCGCCACCGGGTGTACGACCTGGCCGACGGCCGCCGGCTGCAGTCGGACCGCCAGGACAGCGAGCATGACACTACAGGCCACCAAGCCATAGTTGAGGACTGCACAGGCTGGGCCAAGAACACGTTAACTGGCGAGGTTCTGCGACAGCACACCCGACCCTGATCATCTCAGTCGATAGAATTCCAGTTGCAGTCCAGACACCGTTCTTCTACGGTGACTCAGATGAACGACCTTGAGTTTCAAATCGCCAGAACTTCCGAGTGCGGCCGCTCACTTTCACTTGAGTTCGAGTGCTTTCGTCCGGACCCACTTGCCCTCGGATTTCGCGTCGACGGTGGCCCTCGTCAAAGGATCACCACGGTGCAACGGCCATTGGTAAGCCAAATACTCAAGACAACCCCCGCTCAGGTTTGCGACGTGGCCATGCGCGTCTTTTCTACGGGAGACGAGCGAATTCTGATCGCGCTCGCCAAAGAACAGTTTCAAGGCTCTTTGATCTCGAGGGCGAGAAAGGCCGCGATGGAGCGCCTCGTCGAAATGCCTTTTGAAAAGCGAGCTCTCGAAGCCGGACAGGTCAAACTGTCGAAACACCCGCTGCCCGGCTTCGAACTTCGCCTCCACGATACTGTCGCTCGCTTGGATTTCTCGCCATGGGACGGCAACGGCAAGTGCACCTGGCGCAACCCGGATGGCACACCGTCCAGACTACCCAGAGAGGCGACCCATCGACTAGCAACCAATGCGATCGACTTCATCCAAGCGATTGAGGGTTTCCTCACGCGATTTTACTGCTATCAGAGCGAGGCACTCTTCTCGGAATTGATCGCCGTATCCGATGACTTGGCTTGCATCAATCGCATTCGTGCCGAGTATTACGCGAAGTTCTCGGAAGGTCTGGTGGCCGCGCACAATCATGAGTCCGAGCTTGCCAGATTGCAAGCCGCGAATCCAGCTTTCGGTGCTACACGTCGTTACGGGATGGCCGACGAGAGCGTCCTGAAGAGTTTCGGCTACAATGCACAGTCTGGGCCGAATCCGCTGACACGACAACGGCGGCGCAAGTGCCTTCAACTCAGCTTCGAGTCCGAGCTGTCCCGGGAGAATCTCGACCCTCAGATTGACGTACAAGCGTGGGGGCTCCCGAAGAGCGTGGTGCGGAAGGAACGAATTCTGTCGCTACTCCGCCACCTGATGGATGTTAATGGCCAACGGGATGCAAACTATCGGGCGCTCGAGAAATGGGGCGACGACTACGAGTGGGCTTCCGTAAATCTCGTTCCGGCGTTGGAGCCGTGGCCGTACTTGGGCGTGAACCCGTCACTGCGGTCCGTATTCCGAACATTCGAAGGATGGGATAGGCTGCGAAGCGACGCTCAATCCTCACCAGGATTCGATGATAGTGACGATGATATCTGACCATCGTTCCGGCAGGTGCCACAGCAATCACCCCTGACCGAGTCGTGCCACCACGACGGCCGACCCCGCGGCCTTCGTGGTGCCGCTGATCGCGCGCCTGCGCTGCCAACCGCCGCGAACCATTCCGCGACCGCCCCCGGCGCTCCGGTTCCCCCCGCGCGCGCGTGGCACCCCCCGGCCAGTACCACATGAGTGCCGGCACGCCTTCCAGCCGCGTGCCGTCGGGGCATGACTCCGGCGGCAGCGGGTACGTGGACATTCGCTTCGGCTGGTGAGGGAGACGGGGTACCTGTCGGACCCGGTGTTGGGGGTGCACCACGTCTGCCCCCGCCCTCGCGCCCCATTCACCCTCCACCCCTATCATCCGCCCCTCAGTCGCCGGAGCTTCTGACCCATGCTGCTCGAACACTTCCCGAACCTCCACGCCTCGCTCGCCACGCTCACGCTCGCCTTCGAATGGGGCCAGGTCTTCCGCGGCCTTCTGTTCGCCGCCTTCCTCGGCGCGTGCATCCTGCTCATTCTGGCCGTGCTGATCCAGAAGCCCCAGGGCGGCGGGCTTGCCGGCGCCTTCGGCGCGGGCGCGGGCTCGGGCCAGACCGCCTTCGGCACCCGCACCGGCGATGCCCTGACCGTCGCCACCATCATCGTCTTCGCTCTCTATCTCATCTTCGCCGTCTCGCTCACCTTCGCCATGCGGCCGTCGGTGGGGCCAGCCAGCAACCCCGCGGCCAGTTCGCCCGAGGCGCCCGCCAGCCCACCGGCCAACCCGCCCAACCCGCCCAACCCGCCGACCGGCAGCGACGCCGCCAAGAAGGCCGCCGAGCCGGACAAGGCGCCCGCTCCCGCTCCAACGCCCGCGCCGGCCCCAGCGCCGAGCGACGCAGCGCCCCCCGCGACCAGTTCCCCGGCGACCACCCCGCCAACTGCAACCCCACCGGCGGCCAACCCCGGCGCGCCCAAGTAACGCCCCACCACCGCCGCCCGTTCGCGAGGAGCCCGCGCATGATCCGCAGCATGACCGGCTTCGGCGAGGCGTCGATGAACGCCGACGGCGTGCATTACTTCCTGGAGTTGCGCTCGCTCAACTCCCGCTATTTCAAGGCCCTCATCCGCCTGCCGGAGATGTTCCAGGGCCTCGAAGCCGAACTCGAAAGCGAACTGCGCCACCGCCTCCGCCGCGGCTCGGTCACCCTCAGCGCCACCTGCACCGACGCCTCGGCCAAGGCCGCGTACACGATCAACGCCCCGGCGCTGGGCCGGTACATCGAGCAGATCCAGCAGGTGCCGCAGGTGCGCGAGGGGCGCGTCGCGATCGATCTGGGCGCGCTGCTGACGCTCCCGGGCGTGCTGCAGCCGCCGCACGATGAGGAAGCCCGGCTCACCCACGCCCGCGCCGCCTATATGCAGCTGCTCGACCGCGCCTGCGCCGGGCTGCTGGAGATGCGAGCCCGCGAGGGCGCCACGCTGCTGCAGGACCTGATCGCGCAGCGCGAGGTGATGCGCCGGCACCTTGACGTGATCGCTTCCCGCGCGCCCCAGGCCGTCGCCGACTACGAGCACCGCCTCAAGGCCCGCATGGACATGATGCTCAAGGACGCCTCGCTGGCCGTTCAACCCGGCGACCTCATCCGCGAGATCGCCGTTTACGCCGAGCGCTCCGACATCTCCGAGGAGATCAAGCGCCTGACCGGCCACCTCGAGCAGTACACCGAGCTGCTCACCGCTAACGGCGGCCAGGCCGTCGGCCGCACGCTCGACTTCCTCGCTCAGGAGATGCTCCGCGAGGCCAACACCATCGCCAGCAAGTCCGCCGACTCCGACATTGCCAAGGCCATCGTCGAGGTCAAGGGCGCCATCGACCGCATCAAGGAACAGGTCCAGAACGCCGAGTGAGCAGCGCCCGGCCCCCGTTCCCCCAGGCTTGCCCGGTCTACCGGCCTGCCCCCGCAACCGCGGCCCCCATCCCGCCGACGACCCTCACCGCTCGCCACCGCGGGCCCCCCGGGGTGGTACCATTCCGCGTATGGCCCGCCCGCGCTCCCGCCGGTCCATGGCCCTGGCCGCCCTCGCGGCCGCCGCCGGACTCACCTCCGGGGCCGCCGCCTTGGACACGCCCGGGCCCGCCTCCATCGATGAGCTCGTCGCGCGCCTCGGGGCCGATTCCTTCACCACGCGCGAAGCGGCCACGCTCGAACTTTCCCAGCGCACCGAGATCCCCATCGCCGACATCGAGCGGGCGCTGGCCGACCCGGCGATCTCGCTGGAGCAGCGCACCCGCCTTATCGAAGCCGCCCGCGCCAAGTTCATCGCCGCGCCGCGCGCCGCCCTGGGCGTGCAGTTCGACAGCTTGCAGCCCAGCCGCGCCGTGATCTCCAAGACGTTTCCCGCGTTTCCCGCGGCGGCGCTGCTGCAGCCCGGCGATGAGATCGTCCGCGTCGGCGAGCAGTCGGTCACCGAGGAAGGCTGGGGCGTGGTGCGGCCCAAGATCCTTTCGCGCGATCCCGGCCAGTCGCTGGAGATGACCATCCGTCGCAACGGCCAGGACCTGCGCCTGGCCGTTCCGCTGGGCAAGTTCTCCGACCTTCCGCAGGCCCGCATGGATTCCTGGGACCTGCAGGCGGCTTGGCTCGAACGCCGCGCCGGCTACGACCGCGCCCAGGCGCCGATCAAAGTCGCCGGTGGCGACGAGCCGTGGGAGCACGACTTCGCGGCCCGCCCGCCCGCCGCCGCCTTCCGGGCCCCGGCCAACGTGCCGCTCGTGGCCGTCGGGGGCGAGCCCCGGGGCGGGCAGATCGTCTTTGATCACGAAGACGCCGCGGCCAACGACTCGGTGCGTGTCCCCGGGCCCAACGGCCAGGTGGTGATCCGCCAGGAATTGTGGATCAACGGCCAGCGCGTGCCGATCGGCCAGGGCCAGGGCGGCGTGATGGTGCAGGTCGGCCCTAACGGGCAGCAGATCATCCGGCAGCAGCCACCGCAGCGGCAACCGCAGGCCGACCCGCGCCTGGTCGCGGAGTACCAGCGGCTGGTCAGCAGCCGGGCCCAGCTTGAGACCGAGATCATGGTGCTGACGCAGCGGATGACCAACCCGGCGCTCAAGCCCGAGGAGCGCCAGTCGCTCGTGCAGTCGCTGGCCGGTCGGCAGCAATCGCTCCTGGACGTGGACCGGCGCATCGCCCGGGTCGAGACGCTGCTGCGGATGGATGCGCAGATGCCGCGACGCTGATGCAGCGCCCGCGCCGCCGCCGCCCCGGACCGCTCACACCTCGAACGCCAGCCGCACCTTGGACGGGCCGTAGCCGTGCTCGTCGAAGATCATCAGCTCGTTGGGCTTCTCGTGCGTCAGCCACGCCGAGGGGACGAACACGCCCTCCGGCGGGCCGACCTCGTGCCCCGTGCCCGTCGCCGTGAAGTACCGCCCGGCGTGCCGGCCGTTCACGTACACCTGGCCCTTGCTCAGCCCGGCGCACACCACCCGCAGCGACGGCGCGCCCGCGCGCGTCGAGAACCACCCGCGGCACCACACCGGCCCGCCGTGCTTGCTCACCTTGTACGGCTTGTACGCGTCGGCGCCCGGCCGTTCCCACTTGGCGAAGGACCACTCGGCCTTGGCCGTGAGATTCTCCACGCACTCGGACCCGCTCAGGGCCTCGCCCAGTTCCTTCAGCGACTCCTCGGCCGAACCCAGCAGCGCCACCGACAGCTCCACGTTGCCGCGACCCAGCACCGACTCGTCCAGGAACGCCCGCCACGGCTCACCCGCGTCGAACCAGCGGTGCGGGTGGCCGTTGACCAGCATCACGCCGCGGCACGACACCGCGCCGCACGTCACCACGATGGGGTTCTTCCCGCGCCGGTTGACGCTCCAGGCGATGCGCGCGGGGTCGGTCGCGTCGCCCTCGCTGACGCCGAAGATCGGGGCGCGGAACGCCAGCGGCTCCATGGGCTCGCCCCTGACCAGCGCGGCGCGGCCCAGGCGCAGCGGCTCGACCTCCCACGCGTGGCCGAGCAGTCCCTTGGCCTCGGTCAGCCGGTTGCCGCCGGAGAATCGCCCGGCGTTCTCCACCAGCACCACCAGCGTCTGCGGGTGCTTGGTCAGGTTCATCGACAGGTCGGCGCGGGCGCCGGGCCCCTCGCCCAGCACGCCGAGCTCCGTGCCGTCCACGAACACGTGCATCCGGTCGGCCCCCTGCGGCCAGGCCAGGTGCGCCCGGCGCGGCGTGCCGCCCTTGAGCTGCACGCGGTACCACCCGTAGCCGAACGGCGCTCCCAGCGCCGCCAGGTCGGCCGGGCCGGCGATCGTGGCGTAGCGGGCGCTGCCGCCTGACACATAGTCCGCGGCCGGCGCGATCTCCCACCGCTCCATCGCCGGCGCGGGGGGCGTGCGCGTCGAGGCCGCCACGACCACCGCCGGCGGCGGGGGCGCCTCGGCGGGGAGCTTGCCCCTGTGCTTGCCCTTGCCGGCCCTGGCGGGCGCGTTACCGCCGACGCTCGGCGTCAGCTCGGTGCGCACGCCCTGATCGCTGATCCGCGTGCACGACTGGTCCTTGCCGGCGACGATCGGCACGCCCGCGGGCGTCAGCCCCGCGGCGTTGAGGTAGACCGCATCGTCGGCGACCTGCACCATCGGCACCTGCTCGTCGGCGCACACCACCACCACCACGCCCTCGTGATCGACCACCAGCGGCGCACCGCCCTCGGGCACGTCCAGCTCCAGCGGCGCACCGTTGATCGACAGGCGCGCCGGCGTCCCCGCCGGGCCCGCCACCACAAGCACCCGCCCCACCAGGGCGATCGCGCTGAGGTTCGAATAGTCCAGGTGCGACCGGCCCACGAGCCGCACGTCCAGCAGGCACCAAGCCACGGGGTTGGCGCCCAGGTACACCGGCAACTCCGTGCCGTCGCTCAGCAGCAGGCTCGCGGGCTGCTCGGGCTGGCGCGAGCGCGCCGGCGTCGGCGCCCCGAACACGTACGCCACCGACCCCTGGCTGCCCGACGCGTGCACCACCGAGTGGCCCCGCCCGCGCGCCACCGTCGCCGGTCGCAGCGCCACCTGGAACCGCCGGTGCTCCATCGCGCTGAGCACCCGCGCAAACCGCGACGCGAACAGGCTCACCCGGCGCAAGGGCTCCAGCAGCGCCGTCGCCCGGCCGGCCTCATCGATCGGCGCGCCCGCCACCGCACCGGGCGTCAACCAGCCCCCCTCGGCCCCCGCCTGGCGCCCGGCCCAGAAGCCGTGGTGCGTCCCGGCGAAGAACGGCTCGATGTTGTACTGCCCGCCCGCCGCCAGCACCTCGCCCAGCGTCCGCTGCAGTTCCTCTCCGCTCATCGGCGCGCCCGCCGCCCGCCCGAACACCGACGGCCGACCCACGCGCAGCGCCGACACGATGCGCGGCTGCAACGGCCGCACCGTCGCCAGTTGCCGCAGGTTGGGCATCAGTTCCCCCGAGCCCGTCCACGTGTCGATCTCGCCTTCGACGCCCGACCACAGGTCGTTGCCGTTGAGAATCGGCACCTCGAAGCCCGACTCGCGGATGTACCGGTTCAGCTCCCCCAGGTACGCCGTCGCCAGACCGTCGTGCCCGCAGGTCCAGCCGCTTTCGTTCTGCACCAGCAGAATCGGGCCGCCCGCGGCGCCGCTCGGCGCCGACACCTGCAGGTCGCGCACCTGGCGGGCGACGGCGCCGAAGAACCGCGACGCCGCCTCCAGATACGGCGCGTTGCTGGTGCGCAGCGCTACGTCCTTCTGCTGCTGCAGCCACGGTGGCAGCCCGCCCAGATCCAGCCCTGAGCCGACGTACGGCCCCAGCCGCAACACGCAGTACATGCCCGCCTGGCCCACCAGCGTCACGAAGTGCCGCAGATCCGCGTCGCCGGCAAAGTCGAACTGCCCGGGCCGGGCTTCGTGCCGGGCCCAGTGCACCGACGTGGTGATCGTGTTCAACCCCGCCTGCTTGGCCTGGTGAATCCGCGCCGCCCAGTGCTCCCGGGGCACCAGCGTCGCGTTGATCGTGCCCCCGACGAGCCAGATCCGCCGACCATCAATCAGAAATGACTGTCCGTCGTAGGTGATGCTCGCCATTCGGAGCCGCGCTCCTGCGTTCTGGGAGTCGTGTGTAGGTGGGCGAACAATCGCCGAACCGATCCGAAGCCGCCGCGCCCCGCCGCGGTCGAATGGCAACCATAGGTAAACACGCCTCGATCCGCAACGATCCGCCCCTTTTCCGCTACACTCCCACGCCAGTGCGCCCGGAGAAACCCCGTTGGGAACGCTAACTCGCCACGATCTGCGCCGATCTTGCTCGATCGCCGCGGCTTCATTCCTGACAGGTTCACTCTTTGTTGGGTGCTCGACCGACCTTTCGGATATCGATGCCGCCACCGACCGCCTCTTGCTCGAACGAACCCGCACCCTTGGCGGCGATGCCATTCAGCCCGCGCCCCGGCCGCGCCCGGTCGTCGAGTCCCGCTCCGGCGTCGTCTACACCGAGCAGCCCCCTTCGCGAAATCCCCGCACCGACGAGCTCCGCTTCACGCCGCGCAACCCCGCCGAGGAAGCCGCCGACGTTCAGCGCCGGCTCGACGGCTACGCCCAACACCCCGCGGACGTGCGCACGCTCAGCCTCCAGGACGCCTTCCGCCAGGGGCAGGAAACCGCCCGCGAACACCTGACCGCCCAGGAGGACTACCTCCTCTCGGCTATCCGGCTGCTCAAGGAACGCCACCTGTGGGACCCGCGCCTGTTCGCCTCCACCAGCGCCGTCGCCACCGCCACCGGCACCAACGGCTCGTTCGTCGCCCCGCTCAACATCATCAACTCCCTCTCGGTCAGCCAGCGCCTTCCCTACGGCGGTGAAGTCGCCGCCGCCTGGGTCTGGAACGCCACCGAGCAACTCCGCGACAGCGCCACCGGCCGCTACACGCAGGCCTCCAGCCTTGTCCTTTCCGCTTCCCAGCCGCTGCTCCGCGGCGCCGGCATGGCCGCCCGCGAAGACCTCATCCAGGCCGAACGCGAACTCGTCTACGCCGCCCGCACCTACGAGGAGTTCCGCCGATCCTTCCTCGTCTCGCTCGCGCGCGACTATCTCTCCCTCGCTCAGCAGGCCGCGGCGATCGCCAGCCAGGAACAATCCCTCCGCCTGCTGCAGGGCCTGCAGGTGCGCACGCGGGCCTTGCTCGAAGCCGGCCGCATCGCCCAATTCGAGGCCAACATCGCCGAGAGCGAAGTGCTCCGCACCATCGGCACCCTCGCCTCCCAGCGCGAGCGCTACGTGCTGGCGCTCGAACGCTTCAAGATCCGCCTGGGCCTTCCCGTCGATGTGCCGCTGGCCATCCAGGAGTCCACACCCGCGCTGCCCCTGCCCGAGGTCACGCCCGACCAGGCGACCGCCCTGGCCCTGGACTACCGGCTCGACCTGCAGACCCGGCGCGACCGCCTCGACGACGCCCGGCGATCGGTCGACGTCGCGGTCAACGGCCTCCTGCCCGACGCCAACCTCTCCGGCGCCGTCACGCTGCGCACCAAGCCCGGCGTCCGCGAAGGCGGCGTCGTCTACGAGTTCGACGACGCGATCTACTCCGCCGGCATCACCGTCAACTGGCCCCTGGACCGCCGCATCGAGCGGCTCGAACTCCGCGAGGCCACCATCCGACTGGAGCGGGCCCAGCGCTCACTCGAAGAGTTCCGCGACCAGGTCGTCGTCGAGGCCCGCTCCCGCGTCCGCGAGATCGACCGCGCCCGCTACGCCCTTGCGCTGGCCGAAAAGTCCGTGCAGATCAACGAGCTCCGCGCCCGCGAGCAGGAAATCAAGGCCGACGAGGTCACCGCCCAGCAGGTCGTCGACACCGCCAGCGCGCTGCTCCAGGCTCGCAACGCCCGCGACCAGGCACGCAGCGATCTCTACAACGCCGTCCTGGACTACCTCCTGGCCACCGGCCAGATCCGTGTCGAACGCGACGGCACCCTCGCCCCCCTGCCCGGCCTCGCCGATGCGCCCACGCCCGCGCCCGCCACCCAGCCCGCGCCCGCCGCCGGCGACATGCAGCCCACGCAGCCCGCTCCGCTCGCGGCGCCCTCGAATCCCTGACCCAGCGCGGCGTATCGTCCCGGCGTCATGGAGACGCTTGAGAAGTTCCTGGCCTACCGCCTGCTCGACAACCCGGTCGAGTCTTGGCTCATCGCCCTGGCCCTGGCCCTGGGCGTCCAGATCATCCTCTGGTCCGTCAAGCGCATCGTCCTCTCGCGCCTGCGGCGCATCGCCGCGAAAACTACCACCCGCGTCGACGACCTCGCCGTGGAGATTCTCTCGGACATCCGGCCCCTGCTGGTCTTCATCGTCTCACTCACCCTCGGCGCCCAGGTTCTGGACGTCGCACCCGCTGTCGCCAACGCCCTTCGGGCCGCCGCCGTCGCCGCCGCCGCCGTTCAACTGATCATCTCCAGCCGCCTGCTGGTCAACTTCGCCGTCCAGTCCCTGCTGGCGCGCTCCGCCGCAGGCAACAACGGCACGCCCGACCCCGGCCTGGTCACCGCCATCGGCGTCCTGCGCTTCGTCGCCATGTTCGCCCTGGGCGCCGTCATCATTCTGCTCGCGCTCGACAACATGGGCGTCAAGGTCACCCCCATGCTCGCGGGCCTGGGCGTCGGCGGCATCGCCGTCGCGCTGGCCGTCCAGAACATCCTCTCCGACCTCTTCGGCTCGCTCTCCATCATCCTCGACAAGCCCTTCGTCGTCGGCGATTTCATCACCGTCGGCGAAAGCCGCGGCACCGTCGAGCACATCGGCATCAAGACCACCCGCGTCCGCGCGCTGTCCGGCGAGCAGCTCATCTTCGCCAACAGCGACCTGCTCAAGAGCCGCATCCAGAACTTCAAGCGCATGCAAGAACGGCGCGCCTCGTTCACCTTCGGCGTCCCCTACGAAACACCCCCCGCCGTCCTCCGCGCCATCCCCGACGTCGTGCGCGAGGCCCTGCTCCGCCACCCCGGCGTCCGCGTGGACCGCTGCCACCTGCGCAACCTCGGGGCCTACGCGCTTGAATTCGAGTGCGTCTACTTCGTCAACTCCCCGGACTTCAACCGCTACGCCGACGTGCAGCAGGCTGTGAACCTCGAATTGATCGAGCGCTTCCCCGCCCTCGGCGCCGGCTTCGCCTATCCCACCGCCGTCGAGATCCAGCGCCCAGGCTGATCCCCCATGGCCCCAGCCACGGCCCGCCGCTCCGCGCCCTTCGATGCCCGCGCCGTCGCCGGCGCGCTCGAAGCCTGGTTCCCCCGCGCCGCCCGCCCCCTGCCCTGGCGCACAGACCTGGCCACCCCCTCCCGCCCGCGCGATCCGTGGCACTGCCTCGTCGCCGAGGCCATGCTTCAGCAGACTCAGGTCGCACGCGTCCTCGGTCCTTTCGCCCGCTTCATCGCCGAGTTCCCCACGCCCGCACACCTCGCCCGCGCCGAAGAGCGCCGCGTCCTGGCCCTCTGGGCCGGCCTGGGCTACTACCGGCGCGCCCGCAACCTGCACGCCGCCGCCCGCGCCATTGTCCAGCACCACGCCGGCCGCCTGCCCGACGACCCCGCCGCCCTGGGCGCCCTGCCCGGCGTCGGCCGCTACACCGCCGGCGCCATCGCCTCCATTGCCTTCAACCGACCCGAGCCCATTCTCGACGGCAACGTCCGGCGCGTTCTGCTCCGCCTCCGCGGCGTCGCCATGAACCCCGCCAACCCAGCCACCGATCGCTGGGCCTGGGCCCGCGCCGCCGATATCGCCCGCGCCGCCGACCGCCCCGGCGTCGTCAACGAAGCGCTCATGGAGCTCGGCGCCACCACCTGCACCCCCGGCCCCCGCCCCGCCTGCGACGCCTGCCCCCTGGCCCACCTCTGCGCCGCGCGCGCCGCCGGCACCCAAGCCCGCATCCCCCGCCCCAAGCCCGCCCCCACGCGCTCGGCCCTCTGGCTCGCGTGCATCATCATCACCGACCGACGCGGCCGCGTGCTCATCCGCCAGCGCCCGCCCAGCGGCCTCTGGGCCGGCCTCTGGCAACCGCCGACGCTCGAGCTCGATGCCCCGCCCCGCGACCCGCACACCGCCGCCGCGGAGTTCGCCCGCCCGTGGTGCGCCGGCCCGCTCCGCCACGCCGGAACATTCAGCGCCTTGCTCACGCACCGCCGGCTCACCGTCGCCGTCTTCGCCGCCTCCGCCGCGGCGTGCACTCGGCGCGCCGCCGCCCAGCACTGGGCCGCCCCCGCCGAGCTGCTCGCCCCCGCGCCCGAAGCGTCCCACGCGATGTCCAACCTGCACAAGCGGGCCGTGCGCCTGGCCCTCACACTCCCGGATAGGCTCTAGCCGTGCGACTGGCGGTGCTCATCCCGGTCTTCAACGAGCGCGACCTCGCCCCGGTCATGCTCGAGCGCCTGCTCGCCGCGCCCACACCCGCCATCCCGCCCGTCGAGCCGCCCGCCACCGCCGCGGGCCCCGCCGCCGCCCGCGCCCTGCCCGGCGAGTCCATCGAGCGCACCATCTACCTGGTCGACGACGGCTCCACCGACGGCACCCGCGCCTGGCTCGAATCCCTCGCCCAGCGCGATGACCTGCACGCCCGCGTCCGCGTGCTGCTGCACCCAACCAACCGCGGCAAGGGCGCCGCCGTCCGCACCGCTCTGGCCGCCGCCCTCGACGAGCGCGCCGACCTGCTGCTCATCCACGACGCCGACCTCGAATACGACCCCGCCGACCACGCCAAGGTGCTCGCCCCCCTGCTGGACGGGCGCGCCGACGCCGTCATCGGCACCCGCTTCCTCGGCGAAACCCACCGCGTGCTCTACTACTGGCACAGCAAGGCCAATCGCTTCATCACCGGCCTGTCCAACATCTTCACCAACCTCAACCTCACGGACATCGAGTGCTGCCTCAAGGCCTTCACCCGCGACGTGGCCCTGCAGCTCCGACTCCGCGAAGACCGTTTCGGCATCGAGCCCGAGCTGGTCGCCCGCATCGCCCGCGCCCGCGTGCCCGACGGCGCCGGCCGCACCCGCCGCGCCCGCGTCTATGAGGTCGCCGTCTCGTACGCCGGCCGCACCTACGCCGAAGGCAAGAAGATCAACTGGCGCGACGGCTTCAGCGCCCTGCGCTGCATCCTCCGCTACAACCTGCTCGGCTGATTACCCGCTACGCTCCGCCCATGGTCCCACAAGCCGTATGCGTTCCCCTCCTGGCCCTGGCCGCGC
>JAHCJH010000082.1 GCA_026126345.1 Phycisphaeraceae bacterium
GGCGCGACCGCCGGCGTGGCCTTGACGGGAGCGGCGACGGCCTTGGGGGCCGGCGCCGGGGCGGGCGCGGCGGGAGCCGCGGCTCCGGCGGCGGGGTCCACACGCCCGATGACGGCGCCGACCTCGACCGTTTCGCCTTCCTTGGCCAGGCGCGTCAGCCTCCCGGCGGCGGGGGCGCGGACCTCGGCGGTGACCTTGTCGGTCTCCAGGTCGAGCACCACGTCGTCAACGGCGACGGCCTGCCCATCGGCCTTGTGCCACTTGGCGATGACGCCGGTGCGGACGGATTCGCCCATCTCAGGGATGACAATGTCGATCGGCATGGTGTGTGCCCGTGGACGTGAATCGGTGAGCGCCGGCGACGTGCCCGGCGCGAGGGGTCAGGACTTTCGAGCCGCGACCGGGGCGGGCGCGGAACCGTTGGCGCCCGCGTCGTGTGCTGAACGGGTTGCTGGGGTCGTCTTAGCCGGGGCGGGGCCGATGGCCTGGGTGAGGATGGCCTCCTGCTCGCGCTCGTGCTGGCTCTTGCTGCCGCTGGCGGGGCTGGCGGACGTTTCCCGCCCGATGAACTTGAGGGGCTTCATGCCCAGGCGGTTGCGGACGGTGTCGTCCACGAAGAGGAACGAGCCCTGGTTGCGCGGCTCCTCCTGGCAATGGAAGACCTCGGCCTTGGCGGGGTAGCGGGCCAGGATCTCCTTGAACATCGCTTCGTGGAAGGGGTAGAGCTGTTCGAGGCGGATCAGGGCGGTGTCGTACCGCTTGCGGGCGGCGCGGCGCGCCGCCAGCTCGGGGTACATCTTGCCGCTGCAGAGGATGATGCGGCCGACCTGGCGGCGTTCGGGGCGGGCGCCGTCGGCCCCTTCGCCCCGTTCGAACAGCGGGTCGTCGAGGAACTCGTGGAACCGGCCGGTGAGCAGCTCGTCGACGCGGCTGGTGGGCACGCGGATGAGGCTCTTGGGCGTCATGACGATCAGCGGCTTGCGGAAGGGCCGCTTGCGGCTGACCTGCCGGCGCAGCAGGTGGAAGATCTGCGCGCCGGTGGACGGGAAGGCGACCTGCATGCAGTCGTTGCCGCAGAGCTGCAGGAACCGCTCCAGGCGGGCGGAGGTGTGCTCGGGGCCCATGCCCTCGGCGCCGTGGGGCAGCAGCAGCACCAGGCCCGACCAGCGGCGCCACTTGTACTCGGCGCTGCAGATGAACTGATCGATGATGATCTGGGCGCCGTTGGCGAAATCACCGAACTGCGCCTCCCACATCACGAGCATGTTGGGGTCGGCCAGCGAGTAGCCGTAGTCGAAGCCCATGACGGCGTACTCGGACAGGGGGCTGTTGTGGACGCACAAGCGCGCCTGGGTCGGCCGGCCGTCGGGGCCGGGCTTGCCGGCATCGTCCGGGCTCTCGGCGACGGTGCGCATGGCGTTGAGCGGCGTGTAGGGCTGGCCGGTCTTGAAGTCGCGCAGCAGCGCGTGGCGGTGGCTGAAGGTGCCTCGGCAGCAGTCCTGCCCGCTGATGCGGACCGCGGTGCCCTCGAGCAGCAGCGAACCGATGGCGAGGATCTCGCCGTCGGCGTGCGTGATCTGGCCGGCGGTGGGGATGGCGGCGCGATCGGCGAGCATCTTCTTGAGCTTGGGGTTGACCTCGAAGCCGTCGGGAACACGCCCGAGCGCGGCGCACACCTCGTCGAGCACGGGGCGGCCGATCGTGGTGTCCACCGGCTCGAACGAGAACGCGCTGCCCATGCCCTTCCAGCGCTTGCCGGCCGGGTCGATGGTGGGCGCGTGAGGCGACTGCTGCGCCTGCTTCTGGGCGGCGTCGAGCCTGGACTCCAGGTCGGCCTTGAAGGCGTCGATCGCACCCTGGTCGGTCACGCCCTGCTCGACGAGGCGGGCGCCGTAATTGGCGACGACGCCGGGGGCCTTGGCGATCAGCGCGGCCAGCGTCGGCTGCGTGAAGGACGGCTCGTCGGTCTCGTTGTGGCCGTAGCGACGGAAGCACCACATGTCGACGAAGACGTCGGACTTGAACTGCTGGCGGTACTCGATGGCGAGCTGGGCCGCGGCGACGACGGCCTCGGGGTTCTCACCGTTGACGTGGATGGCCGGCGCATCGACCATCTTGCCGATGTCGGTGCAGTAGGGGCTGGAGCGGCCCTCTTCCGGCATCGTGGTGAAGCCGAGCATGTTGTTGACCACGATGTGGATGCAGCCGCCGACGGTGTACCCATCGACCTTGCCGAAGTTGACGATCTCGGCGACGACGCCCTGCCCGGCGATGGCGGCATCGCCGTGAATGATCAGCGGCACCACGCGGGTGCGCTCGCGGTCGTTGCGCAGGCGCTGCTTGGCGCGGACGCGCCCCAGGACGATGGGGTCGACGGCTTCGAGGTGGCTGGGGTTGGTGGCCAGGGCAAGGTGGATGGGCTTGCCGTTGGCGAGGGTGCGCTGGCCCGAATAGCCCTGGTGATACTTCACATCGCCGCCGCCGTCGTTGAAATCCTCTTCCCAGGAGTCCTCGAACTCGGTGAACACCTGTTCGAAGGTTTTTCCGAGGACCTGGTTGAGCACGTCGAGCCGGCCGCGGTGGGCCATGCCGATCACAAACTCCTCGACGCCGAGTTCCGATCCGGTCAGGAGCACGCGCTGCAGCAGGGGCATGAGCGATTCGCCCCCTTCGAGGCTGAACCGCTTGGCGCCGAAGTACCGCTTGTGGAGGAACCGCTCGAAGTGCTCGGAGCGGATGAGATCGCGGAGGATCTCGACGCGCTGCGCCCCGGAGAGCGCGGGGCGGCCGGCGAGCTTCTCGATGCGCTGCGCCACCCAGCGGCGCTGCGACTCGTCGGCGATGTGGGAGAACTCCACGCCGATGGAGCCGCAGTACGCACGCTCGAGGTGCTCGATGAGCTGGCCGAGCGAGCAGGGACGCGCGATCTCAACGTCCGCCGGATCCACCGGCCGGGAAAGATCGGCGTCGGTCAGCCCGTGCGTCGCCAGGGCCAGGGCCGCGGGGCGCGGCCTGGCGCGGCCGAAGGGGTCCAGCGTCGCTGCGAAGTGGCCTTGGGCGCGGTAGGCGGCGATGATCGAGCGAGTTCCGGCGTGGAGGCGGAGCGCGTCGCGCAGGTCGCCGGCGGGGGCCGCGGACGACGGCGCGGCGGCGGGCCCGGCGGACGCCATCGCGAGGTCGAACCCCTGGAAGAACGCGAGCATGTCCGGCGAGATCGAGGCCGGATCGGCCTTGAAACGCTGGTACTGCTCGTCGAGGTAGGCGGAGTTCCAGCCGTTGACGGCGGGCGGTGAGGCTCGAAGGGCGCTGGCCATGACGGGGGTCCGTCCCGGGGTGGTGTGTCGGTACCGATCGCTGGCCGGCAGCCGTGCCGGTGCGGGGTCTCGATGGTAGTCGAGCCGGGAAGGCCCGCCCAATCGTGCGGCGGGGTCGGGCACCGAACGGGTTGAGAACAAGGCCCGGTCCTGCCGGCGTTCAGCCGAACCGCCCGGTGACGTACGACTCGGTCTCGGGGAGCATGGGATTCTGGAAGATGTCGGCCGTGGGGCCGTACTCGACGAGCCGGCCCAGGTACATGAACGCCGTGAAGTGCGAGACGCGTGCGGCCTGCTGCATGTTGTGGGTGACGATCACGACGGTGATCCGCCCGGAGATGTCGCGGATGAACTCCTCGATCTTTAGCGTGGCGATCGGGTCGAGCGCCGAGCACGGCTCGTCCATCAGCAGCACCTCGGGCTCGGCGGCGATGGCCCGGGCGATGCACAGCCGCTGCTGCTGACCGCCGGAAAGGCCCAGGGCCGAGTCCTTGAGGCGGTCCTTGACCTCGTTCCAGAGCGCCGCGTTGCGCAAGGCCCGCTCGCACGCCTCCTGCAGCACCGACCGGCGGTTCTCGCCGTCGATCCGCAGGGCGTACACCACGTTCTCGAAGATGGACATCGGGAACGGGTTGGACTTCTGGAACACCATCCCGATGCGCTTGCGGATCTCGATCACGTCGACGTTGGGCGCGTAGACGGAGCGGCCGTTGAGGACCATCTCCCCGGTGCAGGTCACGGTCTCGATCAGATCGTTCAGGCGGTTGATGGAGCGCAGGAGGGTGCTCTTGCCGCAGCCGGAGGGGCCGATCAGGGCCGTGGTCTTGCCGCGGGGGACGACCATGCTGACGTCCCAGAGCGCGCGCGACTTGCCGTAGTGAAGGCTGAAGTCCTTGACGCGGAGGATGGGGTCTTCGGCGGCCAGGGCGGCGTGGACGGCGGCGTTGAAGGGCTCGCCGTTGCGCACGGCCTGGTCGAACGCGCTGGCGACGGGGGCCATGGGCGGGGAGCCGGGATCGACCGGGGGCAGGGCCATCGAGGCGGAGGGTAGCGGGCGGGGCGTTGCGGGCGCCGGACTCACGACGCCGGGGCGGCGGCCGGCCATGGCGGCGGTCAGCGATTCGGACGTTGGTTGCGCGGTGGCCATGGCGGGACCTCGCTCAGAACGTTTCACCGAAGAACTTGCGCCGCAGCGAAGCGCGGATTCGGATCGCGGCGGCGTTGAGCATGACGACGATGCAGATGAGCAGCAGCGTGGTGCACCAGACCAGCGGGCGAGCGGCCTCCGAATCGGGGCTCTGGAAGCCGACGTCGTAGATATGGAACCCCAGGTGCATGAACGACTGCTGCAGGTGCAGGAAGGGGAACTCGCCGCTGATCGGCAACTCGTCGGCCTTCTTGACCACGCCGACGAGCATGAGCGGGGCCACTTCGCCGGCGCCGCGGGCCATGGCCAGCACCATGCCGGTCATGATGCCGGGCATCGCCCGGGGCAGGACGATGCGGCGGATGGTCTGCCACTTGGTGGCCCCGCAGCCATAGGAACCTTCTCGCATGGAACGGGGGACCGAGGCGATCGCCTCCTCGGTCGCGACGATCACGACCGGCAGCGTCAGCAGCGCCAGCGTGAGCGCCGACCAGAGCAGGCCCTTGGTGCCGAACGTGGACGTCGTGCCCTTGGCGGCGAAGAAGCCGTTGAAGTACGGGGTGGTGGTGATGAGCCACACCGCGCCCGCGACGGCCGCCACCCACATCGCCCCGGCGCTGGCGGCCCCCCACCGCTGCCGGCGGGTCGGATGAACGCCGGGCAGGGGCCTGCTGAAGAACCCGATTCCGGCGGCCCCCAGGGCGATCGCGCCCAGCAGGAACACCCCGAACCACCAGGACCCGAAGCCTGCACGGAGGGACTCCGATGGGCCGCGGTCGACGAACCCGCCGACCGTGTAGCAGAAGAACCCCAGGCCGAACACACCGTAGACGATGGAAGGGACGCCGGCCAGGTTGTTGACGGCGATGCGCACGGCGCTGGTGACGGGACCCTGGCGTGCGTACTCGCGCAGGTACAGGGCGGCGATCACGCCCAGGGGCACGACGGCGATCGACAGCAGCAGCGTGAGCAGCACGGTCCCGAAGATGACCGGGTAGACGCCGCCGGCGGTGTTGCTCTCGCGCGGGTTGCTGAACAGGAACTCGCCCCAGCGCGCCAGGTAGACGCCGGCGCGCCCGCGCGCGGAAAGGTCGTTGGCGGGCACGATGCGGACGATCCGCGACAGGCGGATCGGCTCGTCGGGTTCGGTCAGCCGTGTGGGGGCGAAACGGCCGGTGCTCGGCTCGGTGATGATGATGCGCTCGGCCGCATCGTCGGCGTCGATCCGCGCGACGGCGTCCTTGATGTCCTGGAATTCCTGGTTCAGTTGAACGCGCGCCGCGTCGGCCTCGGCCCGGATGGACGCGACCTGCTGCGCCGTCATGGTGGGGGCCGACCAGGGGTTCTCCAGCCACGCGGCCAGCAGCAGCCCGAGCGACGCCACCCACAGCGCCGCGGTGACGGTCGCTCGACCGGGTCGCGGCTCGGCGAGCATGCCGTCGGCGGTCTGTGTCGACCCGGAGCGGCGGACGGCGATGATCAGCAACCCCAGGCCCGCCACGAGCCCGACGCTCCACGCCGCGATGGGCACAGGCGTTCGGGGGCGCTCGACCGCACGTCGGAGCTGCAGCTCGGCCTCGGCCACGCGGAGCCTCTGCCGTTCCATGGCCTGGTTGACACGGCCGACAGAGTTCGTGTTGAGCCGGTCGATCTCGCCCTGGCGCGCCACGGCGGCGCCGTGCATGCGCTCGAACGCCTCGATGACTTCGGCGCCACCCTCGGCCAGCACGATCCGCTCGCGGACACGGACTTTGCCCTCGGCCCCTGGCCCGAGGACCGTGCTCCGCACCGTGCGCTCGACGCCGTCCACGGTCCGTCGCGTCTCTGCCGGTACCGCCTCGGCCGGACCCGAGACGTCCAACACGCGCTGGCGAACCAGGGCCGTCGGCGTGCCGAGCCACACCCCACCGTCGAGCCGCTCGACCAGCACGGCGTCGCGCGGCCGTTCGATGCCGGCGATGTCAACCAGTGGCACCCAGAGGTTGGGCTGGTCGCGCACCTCACGGTTGCCGACGATGTACAACCGCCGCACGGGACGACCATCGGCGGCGAACGCGCCCGCGGGCGCGTTGCCCGCCGCGCGTCGGGCTTCGAAGGCGTCCCGTTCCGCGGCGGGCGGATCGAAGGCCTCTTCGCGCATCGGCACGCCGAGGAACCGGCGGCCGTCCTGCAACGTGACGAGGTCGATGGGGCGGACCAGGAACGTCCGGGAGCCTTCGTAGAGCACCACGCCCAGAAGCGTGATGACCATCACGAGGCAGATCGCCAGCGTGCCGCCCGTGAGCCAGACCATCGGCTCGCCGCGGGACGCCAGGGGGGTGGTGCGTCGGGCGCCGGGCTGGGGCTCGGGGAGGGCGTTGGGCGGGGTCACAGGCCGGCCCCCTTGCGGCGGACGCGCTGGCGGACGACTTCGGCGGCGGTATTGACGATGAAGGTCAGCACGAACAGGCACAGGGCGCCGAGGAACAGCACGCGGTAGTGCGTGGAGCCTGCGGGGGCCTCGGGCATTTCGGTGGCGATGTTGGCGGCGAGGGTTCGGAAGCCGGAGAAGATGTTCCAGTCCATGTTGGGCGTGTTGCCGGTGGACATGAGCACGATCATGGTCTCGCCGGCGGCGCGCCCCAGGCCGATCATGCAGGCGGAGAAGATGCCCGACATGGCGATCGGAAGGACGACGCGCGTGGCTGTCTGCCACTTGGTGGCGCCGCAGCCGAGCGAAGCGGACCGCAGTTGCCCGGGCACGGCCGAGAGCGAGTCCTCGGAAATGGTGTAGATGATCGGGATGATCGCGAAGCCCATGACGATGGCGACGATCAGGGTGTTGCGCTGATCGAACGAACCGAAGATCGAATCGCGCGCATCCATGCCCAGCGCCGTGAGCACCGACGCGAGCGAGAGCGCCAGCAGCGACCCCGCGACAAGCGTGCCGAGGAACTTGACGAGCTCGACCAGGGCCGCCGAGTCGCGCCGGCTATAGATGGGCAGGCTCGTGATGATCGGATCGACCAGGCGCGAGCGCAGCAGCGCCGCACCGATGATGCCCGCGGGCGTCATGAGCAGGATCCAGCCAGACCAGGGCGAACCGATCGACCCGTCGAGCCAGCGACGGATGTCGGCGCGGTCCAGCCGCTCGCGGGCCACGAGCTCACGGAGCTCCGGCTGCCGCAGATCGCCGATCGGCCTGACGATCTGGCCCCCGCGCACGTACAGGCCCTGGGCCCGCAGCGGGCGTGCGGTGTCGTTGTCGATCGACGCCAGGTGCCGCAGGTGCGGGGGCCACTGGTCGCGCGGCACCGCCTCGAACGAACCGGCGAGCACCAGCACATCCTTGTCCGAGGGTGTGAACAGCGCACGCTGAACCACGGGTCCGAGCGCCAGGGAAACGCCGATCCCGCCCAGCACCAGTCCGATGACCAGGAGCAGGTGCTGACCGGTGCGGAGTCGGCTGGCGATCCGCACGGGAACCAGTTGCCAGACGTACGCCCCCAGCAGCAGCACCACGGGCACGACGCCGAACGCGATGAGGATCGAGGGCAAGAAGTCGCGGGCGATCGGCGCGACGACCATGGCCGCCACGAACCCCAGCACGACCGACGGGAGCGAGGCCATCATCTCGATCAGGGGCTTGACCGTCGAGCGGACGCGCGGGTGGAGCAGCTCGCTGGTGTAGATGGCCGCGAGGATCGCGATGGGGACCGCGAAGAGCAGGGCGTAGACGGTCGCCTTGAGCGTGCCGAAGATCAGCGGAACGAGGCTGAGCTTGGTCTCGGCGCTGTCTTCGCCGGCGGACGACTGGTAGATGAACGACGGGCTCGCATCGCCCTCGTACCACACCCTGCCGAACAGCGACAGCACGCTGGCCTCGGGGTGGCCCGGGTCGATCCGCCAGACGCCCAGGTCGCCCCGGCGGGTGAGCGCGACCAGCGCATCGTTCTTGGGGCTGACGGCGACCAGAGCGACCGGCGCGGGCGGGTCGAACGCCGCCAGGGCGATGCGCTTCTGGCTGGTCATGTGGTGGAACACGACGCGTCCCGCTTCATCGCCGACGGCGAACGACCGGTCGCGCTGGCCCGTGGCCAGCACTGATGCGGCCGAGCCGCCTTCGCTTTCGAATTCGTGCGCGACGACCAGTTTGCGCCCGTCGGGCGTCTCCGGAGCGTTGGCACGGGCGACGAACACGCCCCGCACCGACCCATCGTCCAGCCCGAGCATGAGCGTGAGCGAGCCGATGAGCATGTCCGCGGCGGCGACGGTTCGGCCGGGCGGAACCAGCGGAACCTGCTCGGCCAGGTCGAATCCCTCCGCGCCCGGGATCCGCGCGTAGCGCTGCGCCAGGCCGTCGCTCCAGACGGCCAGGATGTACTCGCCATCGGACGTGACAAAGAACCAGTCCGGCACGACGCCGTGCCCGGGCGGGGCCTTGAACGACACCGGTTCGCTGGACAGGCGCGAGCGCGGCTTGCCGCCGCCCAGCGGACGAGACACCGAGACGCGGTTGAACACGGCGGTGCCGTCGTCGCGCAGCGCGACGAGGAACTGCGTGGTGCTTCCGGCCCGGTAGTCGATCCGCCGGATCGGCCCGTTCCCGACGGGCAAGGCCGTGGGCGCCCCGAAATCGACGGCCAGCGCTGTGCGCCGCCATTGGCGTTCCGGCGTCAACTCCAGGTAGGAACCATCAGGACGTGACAGGCGCGCGCCGGGGTGAGCGTCGGCCGGCACGTCAGCGGGCAGATCCTCGCCGGTGAGGATCTCACTGGCGAACCCGATCGAACCGACCTGCACGGATCCGTCGGCCAGGCCCAGGGCCACAGCGCCGGTTTCCATGGGGCGCGAAACGGCCGTAATCTCGCCCGGCGCCAGCGCATCGCGTGCGCGAAGCGTCCGACCGGAATGAAGGTCGATGAGCGACAGGCCCGCCTGCCGGTCGATGATGGCGCCCAGGCCGACGTACTCGTCGACGAACAGTCGCAGCGGGTCGTCCGGCGCGGCCGAGCGTTGCGTTGGGGCCGCCTCGGTGACCCGTCCCGGGCGGAACAACGGCCAGGCCTCGTTGACGAGGTAGGCCATGATCGCCAGCACCGCGACGATGACGCCCAGCCCGCCGGCGGTGATGAACACCCGCATGAACGAGTCGACCAGCCGCACGCGGGAGCGGGTGGTTCGTCCCGAGTTGGCGGGCCCGGCGTTCTGCACGATCGGAGGCTCCTGGGTGTCGGCGTCCACTGGAACCGAAAACCCGGAAGGACGGCAGGTTACCGACCTTCCGGGCTGGGTGGTTTTCCTGGCGCAGCGCCCGCGGGCGAACCGGGCGTTCGCTCAGAACGAGGCCTTGAGACCGACGGACTTGAGATCCTCGCGGGCGATGTCGGCGGTGACGGGGATGTAGCCGTCCTTGACGACGCCCTCCTGACCGGCCTTGCTGAAGATCATGCGGACGAACTCGGCGCGGAGCGGCTCCATCGGCGTGCCCGGCTTGGCGTTCACGTACACGTAGAGGAACCGGCCCAGCGGGTAGGTGCCCTCGTAGCAGTTGGCGGCGGTGGCCTCGAAGGCGGTGTCCTTGGCAGACTTGCGGACCTTCAGAGCCTTGACGTCGGCGGTCTTGTAGCCGATGCCCGAGTAGCCCATCGCGAACTTGTCGGTGGCGATGCCCTGAACAACGGCGGACGAGCCGGGCTGCTCCTTGACGGTCGGCTTGAAATCCTTCTTGTCCAGCGCGTGCTCCTTGAAGAAGCCGTACGTGCCCGATGCGCTGTTGCGGCCGTACAGGCTGATGGGCTTGCTGGCCCAGGCGGGGTCCTTCACGCCCAGGTCGCCCCAGGTCATGTCGGCCTTGCCGTCAACGGAGAACACGCGGCGGAGCTGCTCGAACGAAATCTCCTCGAGCGGGCAGTCCTTGTGAACGAACACGGCCAGCGCGTCGATCGCGGTGCGCAGCGCCACGGGCTTGTACCCGAACTTCTTCTCGAACGCGTCGATCTCGGCGCCCTTCATGGCCCGGCTCATGGGGCCGAACTGCGCCTGGCCCTCGATGAGCGCTGTCGGCGCGGTCGAGGAGCCCTTGCCCTCGATCTCGATCTTGACGTTGGGGTAGAACTTCTTGAACTCCTCGCCCCAGTGGGTCATGAGGTTGTTCATGGTGTCCGAACCGACCGACTTGATGTTGCCCGTGACGCCTTCGGCGGGCTTGTACGTCGGCAGGGCCGAATCGACCTGAACCGGCTGGGCCGAAGCGACCACGGTGGCGAGGCTGAGGGCAATGCAACCGGTAACGAGATTCAACATGCGAGGCTCCAGTGGACAGGGGGTTTGAGGTGTGTCCTTCCTCTTCTGCACGGAAGTATCCCGGCAGGCCATCAGCGCATGGCCGCGTGGCGATTAAGGTTGCGCTAATCACGCCCGAACACTGCGCAAAGGAGCCGTACCGGGGCCACGCCGGCGGGCTTTGACACCATTTCAGTGCTCCCCAATACAATGGGCACCGCACGAACTCCGACCGGCGGGCGGTCCGATGGCGGGCCGCCGCGGCGGGCACCAACCGGGAACACCATGACCCAGCACGAACCGGCAGGCGTTCCGAGCATCCGGGCAGATCGATTGACGCGGCGATTCGGGGCGTTCACCGCCGTGGAGAACCTGTCGTTTGACATCAGACCCGGAGTGCTCGTGGCGTTTCTCGGGCCCAACGGCGCCGGCAAATCCACGACCATGCGGATGCTCACCGGGTTCCTTTCGCCCTCTTCGGGATCCGCGCAGATCCTCGGGCGCGACGTGACGACCGATCGCGTGGAAGCGGCACGCCACCTGGGCTACTTGCCCGAGAACGGCCCCTTGTACCCGGACATGACGCCGCTGGGCTTGCTCCGCTTCCTGGGGGCGATGCGGGGCATGTCGGCGAGCGCCATCCGGGAGCGGACGGACGTGGTGGTGGACCAGTGCCGGCTGGCCGACGTGGCGGGCCGGTCGATCGGCAAACTGTCCAAGGGTTATCGTCAACGCGTTGGCATGGCCGCGGCGCTGCTGCACGATCCGAGTGTGCTGATCCTCGACGAGCCGACCGCGGGTCTGGACCCCAACCAGGTCGAGCAGATGCGCCAACTGCTCGGCGGGTTGGCGCAGACGCGCACGATCCTGCTGAGCACGCACATTCTGTCCGAGGTGCGAGCGTTGGCAGGGCGCGTGCTGCTGATCCACCGCGGGCGGCTGGTGCACGACGGCACGGCGGGCTCGCTGGGCCGCGACGAGCGGGAAATGGAGCGTCGCTTCGCCGAGCTGACGCGATCGTCCGCCGCTGCGTGAAGTCTGCCATCTGAACGAAGTTGAACCAGCCATGAACCGACACGCGATCACCGCCGTCGTCCGCCGCGAACTTGCCGGGTACTTCTCCAGCCCCACGGCGTACGTGTTCATCACGCTGTTCGTGTTCCTGTCGGGCGTAGCGGCGTTCTGGAACGAGCGGTTCTTCGCTCGGAATCTCGCGAACCTGGACACGCTCAACGCCTGGTACCCGGCGCTGCTCATGTTCCTGGTGCCGGCGATCACCATGTCGTCGTGGGCCGAGGAGCGCAAGCAGGGCACCGACGAATTGCTCCTGACGCTGCCGGCCGGCGAGCGGGAGATCCTGATCGGCAAGTTCCTGGGGTGCTGCGGCATTTACGCGATCTGCCTGGGGTTCGCCGGGTGCCACGCGCTGGTGCTCGCGATGCTCGGCCGCCCAGACTTCGGCGTGATGGCCTCGACGTACTTCGGCTACCTGCTGGCGGGCACGGCGCTCTGCGGCGTCGGACTGGCGGCGAGCACGCTCTCGAGCAACCCAACGATCTCGTTCATCGCCAGCGCCGCGGCGTGCGGCGTGCTGGTCAGCATCGGGCTGCTGGCGGACCTGCTCGGCCCGGGCGCCGGAGCGGACCTGCTGCGGGCCCTGAGCGTGCCGGCCCACCTGGAGTCGTTCGGGCGGGGCGTGGTGGACCTGGCCGACGCGGCGTATTTCGTCGGGGTCGGGGCGCTGGGCGTCTGGGCGGCGGTGCAGATCGTGCGGCGTCGGCGAGCGGGGGCGCTTTCCATCGGTCTGCACGCGCCGGTACGGCTGGCGTCGCTGACGGTCGCCGTCGGGGCGCTGGTGGTGCTCCTGGGGCGCACCGGCCTGCGGGCCGACGCGACGAGCGAACGGCTCTGGTCGGTGGACGCTTCGGCCCGCCGGATCATC
>JAHCJH010000083.1 GCA_026126345.1 Phycisphaeraceae bacterium
ATGTCGCCGCCGGCCGAAACGAACGGCCGGAAGTACAGCTGCACGCCCGTGTCCAGGAACTGCACCGTCTGTGTCGTGCTCGTCTCGGTCGCCGTGCTGCTGAGATAGCCCAGCCGCTGGCCGACCAGCACCCGCGCCGGCTGACGGTTCAGCGTCAGCAGCTTCGGATTGGCCAGCACCGCGGTGTCGCCCACCTCGTCCAGGAACTTGGCCACCACCTGCACGTTGTCGGCGATCACGCCGATCTTCAGCGTGCTGGCCCCGTCGGTCTTGCCCGGCGTGCTCACCACGCCCACGCCCCGGTTGTCGGCCAGCGAGGCCGGCGGAGACGCGCCGCCGCCGGAGCGGATGGCGTTGGCGATGCCCAGCGGCCCGCCCAGCGCGCCGGCGAACTCGTTGAACTTCAGGTCGCCGATGATCGAGAAGTCCACGCCGAACGCGTTCTTCTCCGTCAGCTTCGTCTGCATCACCGTCGCCTCGACCAGCACCTGCGCCGGCTTGGTGTCGAGCTCCACCAGCAGCTTCTCGATCGCCGCGATGTTCTCCTCGAAGTCGATCACCACGATCGTCGCGCCCAGGGCGTAGTCGTCCTTGCCCGTCGGCGACGAGTCCGGGATGCTGAAGTTCTCGGTCTTGTTGCTGGTCTTGATCTCACCGCCGGTCGAGAGCATCGGCTTGACGAACTCGGCCGCGTCCACCGCGTTGAGGTAGTTCAGCCGCATCACCTTGGCCGCCCGCTTCGACAGCGCCTTGCGGATCTTCTCCAGCTCCTCGGCCGTGTACACGTAGATGAAGTTGCCCTGCTGGATCCAGCCGAACCCGTTGACGTGCAGGATGGCGTCCAGCGCCTCGTCGAACGTCACGTTGTACAGGTCGGCCGAGATCTTGCCGCTGACGTTCTTGCTGGCGATGATGTTCTTCTGGCTCTGGATCGCCAGCAGCTCCAGCACGTTGGAGATGTTCTCGTCCTTGACGTGCAGGTCCACCGTCATCTGGTCGCTCACGCGCACCTTGGCCTTGTCGCCCTCCTTGGGCTGACCGGGCTTCATGGGGTCGCGCACCACCGCCGGCTGGCCGCCGGTGATCGGCTTGTCCGGGCTGCTCACGCGGACCGAGTCGCCGCCCGGCTGGGCCAGGGCCCCCACCGACAGCGCGGTCGTCGCCACGGCGGCCACGAACGCCGACGGGATGCTTCCGGCCTGCTCGAAGATGCGACGGGGAGTGCGGGCCTGGGACATGTCTGGTCTCCGGTTTCGGGGCTGCTGTGTTCGTCTCTGCTCGCTGGCGAGCCGGTCCCTTGAAATCCGGACCGTGCGCCGGAAGGTGTGTCGTCAACCCCGGCCAGCGACTTTGGGCGAAATGGGAAAGCCCTGCCGCTTGGCCCGGTTCGGGGGAACCGCCCCGCCCCGAACGCACCTTCACCGCCCGTGCCGTCGGCGGCCGCGCGCCAAGAACCCCTCGAATCAGGACTTCCCCCACCCCTCAACGCCGCGCCGAACGCGCCGGCGGAAGGTCGCTCTCCTCAACCGGCGTGCCGCGCCCGTCCGGCACGGGCCGCTCATCCCGCGGCGGCGTCACGCCGGCCCGATCCGAACTCGGCTCCGGCGTCGCGATCGCCGACCGCGGGTGCCCCGTCACCAGGATCAGGCGCGCCCACAACAGGATCCCCAGCGCGCACACCGCCAGCGCAAACCCGCCGATTCGCCAACGCTCACCCAGCCCGCTTCGGTGCCGCACGCTCAGTTCCCTTCGATCTTGCGGACACTGATCCGACCCGTGTACGGCTCGATCACGATGTCGTACACCTGGTCCGCGTTCGCCACACGGATCGTCCCGCCCAGGCCCGGCGTATCGCCGCTGGCCGCCGCGGCCGGCGAGCCCATGTCATCGAAGATCAGCGTGGAGCTTCCGCTGAACACGGCGGACGTGATCCGGGCCCCCCCCGTTTCCGTACCGCCGATGCTCACCACGTAGCGACCGTCGCGCTTGGCGGGGTCGAACATGGTGTTGACGGCGGGATCGATCGTCGTTCCGGGGATGGATACCAGCGTGTACCGCGAGTTCGGAACGTCGAAGACGATCGCCCGCCGCTGCTGGAACGCGATGGCATCGGACTGCGCGAAGGTGACGTCCGAGACGATCTGGCGGATCGCCGCCTGCACGCGCAGCACGCCCACCGATCCCATCTGCGGGATCACCATGGCCCCGGCGATGCCGAGGATGGAGACGACCACCAGCATCTCGATGAGCGTGAAGCCGCGCCGACAACGGGCGCTCGCGCGGGGGCTGTGGCGATGGCTGATCATGCGTGCCGTCTCCCTCCCCTGCGACGATCACTCGCCCTTGGGCGGGTTCTTGATCTCGACAGCGGGCATCTCGGTCACCTTGACGTTGATGCCCTTGTCCAGTTTGGCCTCGATGCGGCCCAGGCGCGCGTTGGCGTCGTTCATCGCCTCGGTCAGCTTGCGGATGTTCTCGGCCTGGTTCGGGAAGGGCGTGGGCGGGGCCGTCTCCGAGCCGGGGCCGCTGCGGTTCTGGGCGTGCGCCGACTGGGGCGAAAGCGACACCACCTGCACGGCCAGATTGACGATCGTCAGAGCGCCCACGGCGCACAGCAGCGTCTGGAGGGAACGGTTGGAGCTGTTCGGGGTGGTGCACTGGGCCATGGTGGGTTCTCCGCGGGCGAAGGTTCGGTCCGGTATGTCATCGGCCGTTCGGGGCGGCCGCATCACCCGGCCCGTCATCGGCTCAGCGGATGGTCGTTGGCGTCGAACCCCCCGGCCCAGACCCGCCCGGTGGTCGGGTCGAAGATCCACCCGTAGTTGGTCTGGTACGCCGTGTCCGGGCTGGAGCCCAGGACGACCCTGCGGGCGTTGGCGCCGCCGACCCAGGCATTGGTCGGGGGGCCCTGCAGGTACTCGCTGGTGTGGCCGACGATCGGCCCCCAGTTGCCGTCGCTGTTGTCCACCACCGCCGGAAGCGCCCCGCTGTTGCGCGTGCGGTACACCTCCACGTGCAGCCGGATCTTCTGCAGGTCGGAGTAAGTGGTCTTCCAGGCGGCCTCTTCCGTGGCGCGCGTGAACTGCGGCACCACGATCGCCGCCAGGATGCCCAGGATCACCACGACGATCAGGATCTCGACGAGGGTGAAGGCGCTTGGCCGGGGACCTGTGCGCATCGGTTCGCTCCGTCGGGGCCCGAGGCGGGCCCGGCTGGCTCTCGGTAAACCGGCCGACCCCCTTTCGGGGGCCGGCCGTTTGAGTCACAGATCAAGCCGGATTAGCGGTACCACGGATCGCCCGGGGGCGTGGTCGTGCGGAAGGTCTCGTTGAACCCGACGCAGTACACGGTCCGGGTGGAGGCGTCATAGATCCAGCCCGTGCCGCCCGAGGTCGCGGGGACCTGCGAGTCGGCCTGCGTGCCGGCGGCGATCGTCGCCGTGCCCGTCCGCGGGTTCAGCGGAGCCGTGCGGAGGAACTGGTCGCTGACCAGATCGTTCCAGCCGCTGTTGGCGCCCGAGCCCAGCGACGGGGGCTGACCGTTGTTGCGGACGCGGTAGAGCTCCAGCTGGCTGCGGATCGTCTGCAGCTGGGTCTCCACGTTGCCGACCTGGGCGTCCTCGCTCGCCCGCGTGAACTGCGGGATCACGATCGCGGCCAGGATGCCGAGGATGACCACGACGATCAGGATTTCGACCAGCGTAAAGGCCTTGGACCATCGACGAGTGCGCATGCGACTTACTCCTTGCAACCAGCCTCCGTGCGAATCTCGGCGACGCGCCGAGTGTGAACGCCGTTCGAGAGTCTGGGAAACCGCGAACCGCCGACCGGCGGCCCGTCGCTCACGGACATCGACGACTCCCGAGCCGCCGTTCACGCAGAGGGCGTCGATGCCCCGGCGCCGCTCACGCCTGTAACGCCTGCGCCGCCGGGACCACGCACCGCCCAGCGGATAAGACAACCGCCCCCGGCATCGCGGGGGCGGTTGCGGTCGCTCGATTGCGGGTGGACTCGGACGGTTCTCGGCCGTCGAGCCGGGCCGGTCACTTGCCCAGGATCAAGGGGATCAGGTCCTGGTTCGGCAGGCTCAGGGCGCCGATCAGGGCCGCCACCGCCGTCGCCTGGGCGTCGTTGCCCTGGCGCGTCATGCCCAGAAGCCGCCGCACCTGGCGGTCTTCCAGCATGTTGCCGTGCCGCTTGGCCGACTGCGTGGTGATCCGGAGCAGGTCCACCATCTCATCGCCCTGGGCCGCCAGGGCCGCGTCCATCAGCGCCACCTGGGCCTTCTTGTCGCCCACGTACGACAGCACGTCCGCGATCTTCATCTTCACCGGCCCCTTGGCCTGGGCCATCGCCGCGATCATCGCCGCCGAACCGTCGGCCACCTGCAGCACCGCGTTGCCCGACACCGCCAGGTCGCGCAGCGCCGCCAGCGCGCGGGCCTGATAGTCGGCCGCCTCTTCAGCGCTCACCGCGCCGCCGGACGCCTTCAACACCAGTTGCTCCACGGCCTCGGTCATCTGCTTCGGATCGGCGCCGGCCCGCAGCAGGCGGGTCATGTCGTCCCGCCGGGAACCGGCCAGATCGATCTCGCCCTGCATGCTGACGATCGCCAGGATCGGCGTCACGCCCAGCTTGGTCCGCTGGCGGGCCTCCTCCAGCGTCCGCGCCGTGGCGCCCGACGGAAGGTCCGTCACCAGAAGGTCAACGCCCGGCGCCTCGGCCACCGCCGACTCGACGTCCGCCAGGCTCGCCCCCGGCGCCAGCACCGTGTACCCCATCCCGCGCAGCCAGTCCGCCAGGCTCGCCTGACGCTCCTGACCGGCACGGGCCGAATCGCTCGCGGCGATCACCACCGCGTACTTCGCGCCCGCGTCGCGGATCGCGCTGCCCAGGATCGGCACCACCCGCTCGGCCCCCTCGAACGACGAGCCCGGCTGAGACACCGCCAGCGCCAGCGCCGCCTCGTACTGCACCCGACGGTTGGGATACCGCAGCGCCTCCAACAGCGGCCGACGCGCCGAATCCCCGCCCGTCAGGGCCGTCGCCCCGGCGGTCCGCTCGATCGCCGCGATCGCCCGGCGGGCCAGCGGCGTGTCGCGCCGGTCCAGCGCCCGGCCCAGCACCGCCTGCGCCGAGCTCGGACCCGCCGCCACCGCGTAATACATCGCGTCGCGACGGTCCGGCCCGTACGCGGGGTTGCTGTAGTCCTTGGGCTGGTCGATCTCGCGGCTGAAGTTCGCCGCCAGCCACAGCGACAGCGAGCGATTCGCCGCCGCGTCGAGCGACAGCGCCTTCTCCGCCATCCGCATCGCCATGGCCTCGTTGAACACCCGCGTGTCGATGTTCGTCGCCACCAGCCCGGAAGACGGGTTGTACGACCACAGAAGCTGCATCGACTCCCGCGGGAAGGACGTCAGGCTCTCCAGTCCGGCGTAGTACGCCTCGCCGAGCGCCTCGTACAGGCTCGCCGCGGTCACGCCCGGGTTGTACGCCCCGTCGAGCTGCACGATCGCCTTCTCGGCGGCCGCGCGAACGCCGGCGTTCTTGCTCGACGCCCGCAGGTCGTACAGGTAGGGCAGGCTGCTCTTGTAGGGAATCGCCGCCAGAATGCCGACCACGGTCTCCTGCGTCTCGGGCGGCAGTCCGCCCAGCGCAGCCAGCAGCGGCGCCAGCGCCTGCTGCCGCATGTCCACCAGCACCTGCCGCGCCTCGGCCTGCAGCGCCGGATCGCTCTTCTTCTGCAGCGCCTCGAGCAACTGAACCGCGGCGTACTCGCCGGCGCCGATGAGCCGCTCGCGGGCCACGGCGCGCTGCCGCATCGTGCCGGTCAGCATCGAGATGTTGCGGGAAATCTCCGCAGCGCTGCGGGCCTGCTCCAGCTTGCCGGCCTCATAGGCCTTGAGCAGACGCGAAGCCACCGACTCCAGTTCGCCGATCCGCTGCCCGCGGACAGCCGTCTCCTCGAAGCGGGCCAGCTCGCCCGAGGCCTCGACGAGCTTGACGAAGTCGGCGAGTTTCATGCCCTTGCCGGCCTCGGCCTTGCCGAACGGCGCTTCCAGCCGGTCGAGCAGCGCCTGGCCGTTGGCCGACGCCAGGTCGTAGCGGGCGATCCGCGTGTAGTGCACGAAGTCCCGGAGCAACTCGCCGTCCTTCGGCGGCTCGGCCGCCGCGGCGGCACAGATGCACGTCCCGGCGATCGCCAGGCTTGCCAGAATCGACTTCACTCGCGGGGCCTTGAGCACGCTTGACTCCTTGCGCAGCACGTCGCGCCGATGAGCGCGATTCGAGACGAACCAACCGCCCGGTCGGTGGGCGTTGCTGATCCCCGGGCCGGCGCGCAACTCGCGCTCCGACAAGGGGGTACCGCCGGCGACGCTCCGCCGGGGTGGTTGGGGAAGGTAACCGTCAGGGATGGGGGTGTCAATCCACCGGGCAATCCACCATGCCTTCCCGCACCGGACCTCACCCCCCACCCGTGCAGGCCCCTGACGGAAACGCCCCACCACCCGGCCATCCCGCCCACCGGCACGACGGGTTCGAACGCACCGCCCGCCTTCCGTCGCGCCCGCCTTTGGCCGGACGGCTCGCGACAGCGCCACGATGACAACGTCCGAATACCACCCCGGGGAAACCAGTGGTTTTCACGCTCGGCCCGCACGGGCGTCAAGCCCTGCCCTGTTTGCGCCGATCCACACCCCGTCAGGCTTCGGCTTGACCGCACTGCGCGGGCGGCGCGGGCGCACGCATGCCTCCGGCGGGACCGAACGCCGATCGACCACGAGAGGACGAGACGATGCCCTTCGATAAAGACGTGCTGACGACCGGGGAAGTCGCCAAGATCTGCCAGGTCGCCCCGCGCACCGTGAGCAAGTGGTTCGACTCCGGCGCGCTCAAGGGCTACCGCATCCCCGGCTCCAAGGACCGGCGGATCCCAGTCGCCCAGCTCATGAAGTTCATGAAGGCGCACGGCATCCCCTTCGACGGCATCATGTCCGGCCGCACCCGCGTGCTCGTCGTTGACGACGAGCGCGAAGTCGTCGACGTGCTTCAGAAGGTCCTCACCGAGCAGGCCAACTACGAGGTCCGCGTCGCCACCAACGGCTTCGCCGCCGGCATCGAGTGCGAGCGGTTCAAGCCCCACGTGCTGCTGCTGGACGTCCACCTCGGCAACGACCAGGACGCCAAGGAAGTCGCCAAGCTCGTCCGCACCGAGGACGAACTGGCCATCACCAAGATCATCGCCATGAGCGGCAAGCTCAGCGACCCGCAGCTCCAGGGCCTGCGCGGCAACGGCTTCGACGCCTTCCTCAAGAAGCCCTTCCAGGTGCGCCAGGTCGTCGAGTCCATCGAGAACGTCACCAGCCTCGTGCACTGAGGCCCCGTCGGCGAGAGCCATCACCCGCGAGCCTTGATCCGCGCCTCGCGCCGATCAAGGCTCGTTTCGATTCCCGTCTCACCCGATCGTCGGCACCCACGCCGCCAGCACGTCCCGCGCCGCCGCCAGGTCGCCTTTGTCGGCCATCTCCGTCGTCGTGTGAATGTACCGCGTGCCCACCACCACGCCCACGGCCCGGGCGCCGCCGCCGGACTGCTGCGCCGCCGCCCCGTCCTGCCCGCCGCGCATCAGGATCGTGCGCTGGTGCGCGATCTTGTGCTTCTTGGCGATGGCCTCGATCTCGTCCACCAGCCGGTGGTCCGCGATGAAGCTCGAGTCCATCACGTGCAGGCCGAAGCCCTTGCCCTGGACGGTGACCGCTTCGTCCTCCGGCACGCCCGGCGTGTCGCACGAGAGCGTCACGTCCAGGCCGATGCCGATGTCGCACGCCACCACGTGGCTGCTGGTCTTCGCCCCGCGCAGGCCCACCTCTTCCTGCGTGGTGAACACCACGTACAGCTCGCACGCGTGGCCGGCCCCGGCGTCCTCGATCTTGCGCACGCTCTCGATGCCCAGCCAGCACGCGATGCGGTTGTCCAGCGCCTGGCTGACCACCTTGCCCCCCATCTCCATGAACGGGTCGTTGTAGACCACGTAGTCGCCGATCTTCACCCGCTTCTTCACCTCGGCGCCCGGCATCCCCGTATCGACGATCAGCTCCTTCACGTCGGGGATCTTCTTCTTGTCCTCCTCGCTGGCGATGTGCACCGGCCGGCCGCCGGGGTTCATCACCGCCGGCAGATCGCCCCCGCCCGTGCACACCAGCACCCGGCGCGAAAACAGGTTCCGCGTGTCGAATCCCCCCGCCGGCACCACCCGGATGAACCCCCGCTCGTCCACCCCGCGCACGTAGAACCCGATCTGGTCCATGTGGCACAGCATGCTCACCCGCGTCGGCCGCCCCGAGCGCCCCTTGCCAGACGCCCGCCGCTTGCCCGCCCGTGGCAGCCGCTTGCAGATCAGGTTCCCCATCGGGTCCGTCGTCACCTCGTCGAACAGCCCGTCGATCTCCCGCTCGATCAGCGCTCGCACACGCTCCTCGCGGCCGGGAACGCCGGGGGTTTCACACAGCCGCTTCAGCAGGTCCACGTTCAGGGCCATACCGCCTCCATCCTGGTTTCGCCGGGCCGCACCGCCGCCGCGGCGTGTTGAGACCCGACAATAGCCCCGCACCCGGCAAGCCTCGGCGCGCCGGCGCGTACCATCGCGCTCATGGCCCGCGTGAGCCCCATCGCCGATCTGCACCGCAGCGCCGAGGCCGTGCTGGCCCCCTACGGCCCGCCCGACGGCCCCATCGCCGTCGTCATGACCTATGGCGACCTGGCGTCGGAGTACGCCGCGGTCCGAAAGTCGTGCCTGCTCATCGACCAGCCCCAGCGCGGGACCATCCTGGTGTCCGGCCCCGACGCCCAGGCGTTCCTCAACCGGATGGTCACGCAGGAACTCAGGTCCATCACCCCCGGGGCCGTGCGCCGGTCGTTCTGGCTGAACCGCAAGGGTCGCATCGACGCCGACCTGCGGATCATCCGCGACGGCGACACGTTCGTGCTCGATCTCGACGCCCACGCCGTGGAGCGAACGGTCAAAGGCCTGGGCGATTACATCGTCGCCGACGATGTGACGATCGAAGACCGCACAGAACAATCGCACCGCCTGGCGCTGCACGGTCCCGCCGCCCTGGCCCTGGCGGCCCGGTTCGCCCCGGCGCACGCGGGCGAACTCCAGACGCTGCAGCCGGGGCAGGCTCGCCGGCTCGAGTTCGCCGGGGTACCGGCCCTGGTCGATCGCGCCGATCCCACCGGCGAGCCCGGGCTCGAACTGCTGGTGAGTGCCGCCGACACCCGCCGCCTGGCCGAAGCCCTGCTGGCCGCGGCCCATGAGCACGGGCCCGACCCCGCACGGCCCAACCCGCGCCCGCCGCTGCGGCCCGGCGGCTGGTTGGCGTTCAACATGGCGCGGATCGAAGCGGGCACGCCCATCTACAACATCGACTACGGACCCGACTCGCTCCCGGCCGAGACCGGCGTGCTCAACGACAGGGTGTCGTTCACCAAGGGGTGCTACCTCGGGCAGGAGGTTGTCGCCCGGATGCACGCCCTGGGCCATCCCAAGCAGGTCCTGGTGGGGTTTGAAGTCGCCGACGCGCCGCCGTCGGATTCCGGCGACCTCCGCGAGCCGCCCCAGCCGGGGGCCGCGGTGTTCCCCGCCGACGCCGCAGGCAAGCCCGCCGGCGACGCCGTGGGCGCCGTGACCAGCGCGACCATCAGCCCGATGAAGTCTCAGGCGATCGTCGGCTTCGCGATGATGAAGTGGGCCCACGCCACGCCCGGCGCCGCCGTGTGCATCGCCACTGAAGCGACCCACGCTCCAGCTCGCATCCTGCCGGCGCTGCGCTCGCTCCCACCCCGGTAGCCGCCGCCGGCGCCTCAGTCGGGCATCGCCCGCCGATACACCGAGCGCACGTCGTCTCCCACGCGCCGGGCATCGATCAGGCGGTATCGCCTGGCCTCGACCAGTTGCTCAACCTCGATGCCGCGCACCGGCGGCAGCGCCTGGTCATCGCCGAAGATCATGGGCCCGACGTACACGTGCATCTCGTCGATCAGGTCCTGGCGGAACATGCCGCCCATCAGGCCGGGCCCGGACTCCACCAGCACGCTGCCGGCCCGGTGCGCCGTCGCCAGGTGCGACAGCACGCGCTCCAGGTCCATCAACTCGTTCCGCAGCGGCAGCCGCAGCACCGACACGCCCGGCGCCGCCCCCGGTGATTCGCCGGCTTGCTCATCCCGCCCCGCGCCGCGCACGTGCAGCACCGGCAGCTCCTGCGACGCCGTCCGCAGCACCTTGGCCGTTCGCGGCAGGCGGTTCTGCGGGTCGATCACCACGCGCAGCGCCCGTCGCCGCGGCACGCCGTGGCGCGCCGTCAATTCGGGGTCGTCCGCCAGCACGGTGCCGATGCCCGTCATGATCGCGTCGACCCGGCCCCGCAGCCGGTGCACCAGCACGCGCGAACGCTCGCCGCTGATCCACTGGCTCTCGCCGGTGCGCGTCGCGATCCGTCCGTCGATCGTCTGCGCCCACTTGGCGATCACCCACGGCAGCCCCGTGCGGATGCGCTTGACGAACGGGTCGCTCAGCCGTGTCGCGCTCCGGCTGACCGCCGTGAACTCAACCCGGATCCCCGCCGACTCCAGGCGTGCCGCCCCGCCCGCCGCCAGCGGGTTGGGGTCGCGCCGCGCGATCACCACCCGGCCCACGCCCGCCTCGATCAGCGCATCGCAGCACGGCGGCGTCTTGCCCGTGTGCGCGCAGGGCTCCAGCGTGACGTACGCCGTCGCGCCGCGCGGGCTCTGGCCCCGCGCCCGGCAGTCCGCCAGGGCCTCGACCTCGGCGTGCGGGCCGCCGAAAACCCGGTGGTGCCCCAGCCCGATGATCCGCGGCTCGCCCGCCGCGCCGTCGGATTCCACCGCCTCCCGGGCGATCACGCACCCCACCATCGGGTTCGGCTCGACGCGGCCGGCGCCCATCGCGCCCAGGCGCGCCGCCAGGTCCAGCATCGCTTGATCTCGGCGTCGTGGGTTCACGGCGGCATTGTTGCCGCGCGGCGCCGCCGGGTGGCCCGCCGGCGTCAGGCGATCCGCACCATGTCGCGGCGCTCGTCGCGCGAGATCAGAGCCGAGGCGTCTTTCAGCCACCGGCGCGCATCGGTCACGTACCCGGCCGTCGGCTTGAGTTCCGCGATGCCCGCGGCGGCGGCACGGGCCTGCCAGTAGCGGTTGAACCGGCCCATGAGCAGTTCGCGCACGAGCTTGGCGGTCATCGACGCCAGTGCCACCGGCAGGCAGGCCGATTCGGCCTCGGGCTGGAACATCACGGTCATGCGCCGGGGCGCCCCGTCGGACCCGACGCCCCGCACCAGGTAGCGGCTGCGTTCGGGCCGCTGTTCCAGGATCGTCACGCCGTCGGCCGCCAGCCCGGGCACAAGTTCGGCCAGCAGCTCGGCGTACTCCTGGCGTCCGCCCTGGCGATCGCACACGATCCGCGGGCCGTGGTCGTCGCCCGGTTCGGCGCCAAACTTCTCCCACGCCGCCGTCAGGTGGTCACGAAGCCCGATCGCCGTCGCCTCGGCCTTGCTGCCCCGTTCGCGCACCGCGCGGTTGAAGGCCCGCTCGCCGACGACGCGGCAGCCGACGTCGAGCACCCCGACGCCCGCGTCGGTCAGGGCCTTGCCCAGGGTGTTGCCGGCGATGGCCAGCAGGGCCGCATCGCCGCCCAGCGGCACCGGCACGGGGTCCACGGCGTACCAAGGCAGGCCCTCGCCCCGTGCCCGCAGCGCCGCCAGCAGCTGCGCATCGTCCGTGGGCGCGTGGCCGAGCCGGGAGAGGAACGCCATCACCCCGCGCTCCAGGTGCGTGAGCGGGTGCCGGCGGGAGTCGTTGGCCAGCTTGAGCTTCTTGGAGTCTTCGACGGCGATGCGCCCGCGCTTGTCGCCGGGCTTGCGGCAGACGCCGGCGCCGAGCACCTCCCACAGGTCCGGCGCAGGGCCGCCGGGCGACCAGGCGTCCACGCGCAGCGCCGCCACGCCCACGCACAGCGGGCCGAGCATGGGGCCGTACCCGGCCTCGTCGATGCCGACGATCGTCAGCGCCATGGCGGGCAGGATACCGCCCCGATGAATCAACGCCGGGCAAAAACGCAGACCGGACGCTGTCGGTCGCGTCCGGTCGTGCAGTGCGGCTGATAGGAGTCGAACCTACACGGGGGTGAGCCCACTAGAACCTGAATCTAGCGCGTCTGCCAATTCCGCCACAGCCGCAGATTGGTCAGCAACGCTAGACGGCTCGGGGCCGTTCGGCAAGACGCCCGGCCCCGCCGGGGCTCATTCGTCCCCGCCGGCGGGCGCCGCGGCGGCCACCTTGCCGCCGGCGCCGCTGGCCAGGCGGACCTGCAGGGTCT
>JAHCJH010000084.1 GCA_026126345.1 Phycisphaeraceae bacterium
GGCGTGCCGACGCCGATCGGCCCGGAGCAGGTCGCGTCGGCGGTCTCGACGCTGCTGACGATCTTTGATCGGACCAACGGCGGCTTCGGCGGGGCGCCGAAGTTTCCGCAGCCGGCGTACCTGGAGTTTCTGCTGGAGGCGCGGACGGCGATCGACGCGGCGTCGGCGGGCGCGATGGACGCCGCGGCGCGGCAGACGCTCGACCGCATGGCGCTGGGCGGGGTGTTCGATCAGGCGGGAGGCGGGTTTCACCGCTACAGCGTGGACGCGTCGTGGCTGGTGCCGCACTTCGAGAAGATGCTGTACGACAACGGGCAGCTGCTGGAGACATACGCCAGGGCGGCGCGGGTGTACCGCTCGGCGTTGTACGAACGGGTGGCGCGGCGCACGGCGGCGTACGTGCTGCGCGAGATGACGGCGCCGGACGGGGCGTTCTTCACGGCGCAGGACGCGGAGGTGGACGGACGCGAGGGGTTGAACTACCTCTGGACCATGGAGGATTTCCGGTCGGTTCTGGGGGCCGACGCTCCACGGGCGGCGCGCTTGTACGGGGTGGACCTGGGGCCAAACTTCCGCGATCCGCACCACCCCGATGCGCCGGCGGTCAACGTGCTCCGACTCGAGGCCGAGCCGGACGAGCCGACGGCGGCGTGGCTGGACGGGGTGAACCAGCGGTTGCTGGCGGCGCGGGGGCGCCGGGCGCAGCCGCGGCGGGACGACAAAGTGCTGGCGGCGTGGAACGGGCTGATGATCGGTGGGTTGGCGGTGGCGGGGCGCGAGCTGGGCGAGGCGATGCTGGTGGAGGCGGCGGCCCGCGGGGCGAGGGGGGCGCTGGGGCGGCTGTGGCGCGCCGATGAAGGGCGGTTGCTGCGGTGCGAGCGGGCGGGGGGCGAGCCGGCCGCGGGAACGCTGGAGGACTACGCGATGATGGCCCACGGGCTGCTGGCGCTGGCGGCGGCGCGCCCGGACGAGCGGGCGTGGGTTGACCGGGCGGCGGGGCTGGTGGGGGCGGCGGAGCGACGGCTGGGTGATGGGGCCGGGGGTTTCTTCGACGCGGAGGAAGGCGCGGAGAGCCTGTTCGTGCGCCCGCGGAGCACGTACGACGGGGCGATGCCGTGCGGCGCCTCGGTGATGATCAACGCGATGATCGACCTGCACGCGTTCGACGGCGCGGGCGGGTGGCTGCGGCGGGCGGCCAAGTGCCTGGCGACGGTGAGCGCGGCGGTGGCCGACTCGCCGGTGGGCTCGATCAACGCCACGCGCGGGTTGCTGCGGCTCATGCGGGCCGATCGGTCGGCGCTGCGCGAGGCGGTGCCCGAGGGCGCGCCGGCGGGGTCCGGCACGGGCGGCGCGCCGGCAGGGGATGTCTCGGTGTGGGCCAGCACCACCGAGGTGTACGTGCTGCCGGATCGGCCGGCGGCGTTCGTTCTGCGCCTGGAGGTGCCCGAGGGGCTGCACATCAACGACGCGACGGCCGACGCCGACAGCGGCGGGGCGGTGACGGCGCTGCGGGTGGACGTGGCGGGCGGAACGGGCTTCGCGGCGTACGCGGACTATCCGACGGGCAGGCCGCTGGACGGCGCAGGGCACCGCGTGCTGGATGGGGTGGTTGAATTCGAGGTCGCTGTCGAAGCGCAGGGCGACGTGACCGGGTCGCCGTTCATCGCGGTGTCGTACCAGGCCTGCAGCGATCGCGCCTGCCGTCAGCCGGTGGTGCAACGGTTGGACGTGCTGCTCAAGCGGGGGCAGGGGCCTTACGCGGCGGGCTTGGCCTGATTCGGCGGAGAGCCGGGTTGCGGCTGGGCCTGCGTTGCGGCGCCGGGTGTCGTGGGGGCCGGGGCGGCGGGCTGGGGAACGCGGATGTTGGTCCCGCAGTTGCGGCAGCGAACGGTCTTGCCCCGGGCCGACTGCGGCACCGCGAGGATGCGGCGGCAGGTGAGGTTGGGGCACATGATGCGGACGGTTTCGCTGGCCATGGAGGGCGCCCGGTGTTCCCTGGGTGGAAGGGAGGATCGGCCGGCGGGCTGGGGACCTTGACGGCGGCGCGGGTGAACGCGGCGGGGGCGTCGGCGTGGGCTGCGCGGGGCTACCTTCTCGGACGTGCGGCCGGCGGACGGTCGGCCGCGGGAGTTGCCGATGCCGTCAACGACATCACCACGCGAAGCCAGAGCGGGCACCGCGCCGAGCGCGGGGGCGACGGCGGTGGTGGGATTGCAGTGGGGGGACGAGGGCAAGGGGAAGATCGTTCACCTGATGACGGAGCGTCACGACGCGGTGGCGCGGTACAACGGCGGGGCGAACGCGGGGCATTCGATCGTGGTGAAGGGGGAGAGGTTCGCGCTGCACCTGATCCCATCGGGCATCCTGCACGCGGGCAAGCCGGCGGTGATCGGCAACGGGGTGGTGATCGACCCGGACTGGCTGAGCAAGGAACTCGACGCGCTGCACGCACGCGGGGTGGACACGTCGGGGCTGGTGATCTCGGACCGGGCGCACGTGGTGATGCCGTGGCACAAGGCCGAGGATGAGCTGCGCGAGCGCTGGCTGGCCGAAGGGAGCCTGGAGCCGATCGGCACGACCAAGCGGGGCATCGGTCCGTGCTACGCCGACAAGGCGACGCGAGGCACGGCGATCCGGATGGGCGATCTGGTGCGGCCGGCGTACCTGCGGCGGCGGTTGGAGTCGATCTGCCCGCTGAAGACGGCGATGCTCGGATCGATCACGGCCAAGGGGGGCCAGGCGGTGCGCTATGAGGCGGAAGTGCTGGCGGAGCTGGCGTCGGGGTGGGGCGAGCGGTTCGGTCGCTACCTGCGCGACACCGGCGCGATGCTGCGCGGGATGATCCACGCGGGCAAGCGGGTGCTGTTCGAGGGGGCGAACGCGACGCTGCTGGACGTCGATCATGGAACGTACCCGTACGTGACGAGCAGCTCGTGCGCCGTGCACGGGGTGGGGCCGGGCGCGGGGGTGCCGCCGGCGGCGGTGGGGCGCGTGATCGGGGTGGTCAAGGCGTATTCGACGCGCGTGGGCGGGGGCGCGATGCCGACCGAACTGGTGCGGACCGAGGCCGAGCGTGAGCTGGGCGCGGAGATCCGCCAGCGCGGGCGGGAGTTCGGAACGACGACGGGCCGGCCGCGACGGGTGGGGTGGCTGGACCTGGTGGCGGTGCGGTACTCGGCGGAGTTGAACGGCACGACGGGGCTGGCGGTGATGCTGCTGGACGTGCTGGCGGGGGTGGAGACGCTGCGGGTGTGCGTGGGGTACCGGGAGGCGGGTGGTCGGCCGGCGGGGGGCTTCACGCCGGACGGCGAGTGGCTGTCGGGCGTGGAGGCGCAGTATGTGGACCTCAAGGGGTTCAGCCAGGATGTGAGCAAAGCGCGCCGGTTGAGCGAACTTCCGGGTGAGGCGCGGGCGTACCTCGACCTGATCGAGCGCTCGGTCGGGTGCCCGATCGAGTTCGTCAGCGTGGGACCCGACCGCGAGCAGACGATCGAAGTGTGAGCGTCCTGACGGGGCGCGGCGACGGCGGCAGCATGAACCAGGCAGCGGCATCACAACGCTCGACGCAGCAGCCAGCGGCGGCACCGGCCGATGCGGCGTCGTTGCGGCCGGGCGCGGGGCCCGCGGACCTGTGCAAGGACCCTTCAGCGCTGCGGGCGCAGGCGGAGTTGCGGCGGCGCAGCCCCCGGGCCGAGCCGCTGAAGTACCTGCCGGACGTTCACCCGGCGCGACTGCCCCGGCACATCGCGGTCATCATGGACGGCAACGGCCGGTGGGCGACGCAGCGGGGGTTCCCGCGGGCGTTCGGGCACCGCAACGGCGCGGCGGCCGTCCGGCGGCTGCTGGAGCAGACCGGGCGGCTGGGCATCGAGGTGCTGACGCTGTACTCGTTCAGCGTGGACAACTGGAAGCGCCCGAAGGACGAGGTCGAGGCGCTGATGCAGATGTACCGCGATTACATGGACGGCGAGATGTCGCGTTTGATGGACGAGGGGATCCGGTTCGTGCAGATCGGGAGCATGGAGGGGCTACCGGATGAGGTGCGCGCGGGGGTGCGGGGGCTGATGGACCTGACGGCCGGCAACACGGCGGCGACGCTGTGCGTCGCGGTGAACTACGGCAGCCGGGACGAGATCACCAGGGCGGTGCGGCGCCTGGCGGCCGACGCGGCGTCGGGACGGATCGACCCGGCGACGATCGGCGAGGCGGACATCTCGGCGCGCCTGGATACGGCGGGACTGCCGGACCCGGACCTGCTCATCCGCACGGGCGGGGAGATGCGGGTGAGCAACTTCCTGCTGTGGCAGATCTCGTACGCGGAGCTGTACGTGACGGACGTGCTGTGGCCGGACTTCACGGCCGAGCACCTGAACGAGGCGATCCGGCAATACGCCGGGCGGTCGCGCCGCTTCGGCGGGCTGAACGGCGACGGGCCGGAGGCCGGGGCGTGACGGCGGGCCGGGCGACGAATCGCTAGATTGCACGGGGCATGAAGCGGCGGATTCTCTTCGGCGCGGTGCTGATCGCGGCCCTGCTGGGGCTGATGTGGCTCGACCACGCGCTGACGGCGGTGGCGGCGCCGGCGTGGGCCGGGGTGCTGCGCAGCGGCGGGGGGACGTGGATCGCCGGGGCGGTGCTGCTGGTGGTGGGGGTGCTGGCGGCGGCGCGAGCGGGATTCGAACTGGCGCGCATGTTCGAGGCGCTGGGCGTGCAGGTGTCGCGCAAGACGATGCCGGTGTGCGGGGCGGCGGGGATGCTGGCCGGGGCGCTGGCGATCGGGCACGAGCCGCTGGCCGGGGCGTGGTCGGGCAACATCCTGGCGACGGCCGCGGGGCTGGCGGTGTACCTGTCGATGCTGGCGTACATCCGGGATCGCGACGTGAAGGGCGCGGGCACGGCGGTGTCGGCGGCGACGCTGAGTTTCGTGTACTGCGGCGTGCTGCTGGGGTTCCTGCTGGCGCTGCGGCGCGAGCACTCGATCGGGGCGATGCTGGCGGTGGTGTTCACGGTCAAGGCGTGCGACTCGGGGGCGTACTTCACGGGCTCTGCGATCGGACGGAGGAAGCTCATCCCGTGGCTCAGCCCGGGCAAGACCTGGGAGGGGTTGATCGGGGGGCTGGTGTGGGCGGCGGGGTTCGGGGTGCTGTTCGCGTGGTTGTCGCGGGAGTACGGCGGGCTGGCGGGCGGGCTGCGGCTGGCGTGGTGGGAGGGGGCGGTGTTCGGGGCGGTGCTGGGGTTGCTGGGGCAGGCGGGCGATTTGGCGGCCAGCGTGTTCAAACGCGACGCGGGGATCAAGGACGCGGGGCGGATCCTTCCCGGGTTCGGGGGCCTGATCGACATGCTGGATTCGCTGCTTCTGACGGCTCCGGCGGCGTTCTGGATGCTGGCGCTGCTGGCGCGATGAGGGGATGGACCGAGCCGCGACCCGGCCCTCCCGCGGGGTCTAGAATGGCGTGATGGCCTCTTCCAGCGCTGGCACGTCGGAGAACAGCATGTCGGTGACCGCCAAGATCCTCAAGCTCTTCCGGGCTGACCAGCAGATCCGGGGGCTTCGGGGGAGGCTCGACGCCGCGGAACGGTTCCTGTCAGTGCAGGCCCAGCAGCTCGGCGAGATCGAGAAGAAGCACGGGGCGTTGTCGGCGATGCTGAAGCAGTTGAAGGCGACGGTGGCGGGGGACGAGGGCGAGGCCAAGCGGATCGATGCGCGGATCGACGCGCTGCGCGAGCAGATGAACGCGGCGCGGACGAACAAGGAATACACGGCGTTCCTGAACGAGCTGAACCTGCTCAAGGCGCAGAAGGACGAGATCGAGAAGAACGAATTGGCGTCGATGGAGAAGGTCGAGGCGGTTGAGAAGCAGGTGGCCGAGGTGCAGGGACAGAAGGCCGAGCGGGAGAAGATCGTGGCGCAGGCCCGGGCCGATCGCGACGCCCGAGCCGCGGAGATCAAGGACCGGCTCGACGAGCTGACCGGGCAACGCTCGGAGCTGGTGAAGGACGTACCGGCGGAGCAACTGCGGATCTACGACGAGCTGGTGCGGCGGCTGGGCGACCAGGCGGTGTCGAACGTCGAGGTGCTGGACCGGCGCAACCACGAGTGGACGTGCGGCTCGTGCCAGATGGCCCTGCCGGTCGAGAAGATCAACGGGATTTCGGCGGGGCGGTTCACGCGGTGCAGCGCGTGCGGGTGCATCCTGTTCACCGAGGTGGACGTGGTGGCCAAGACGGTCAAGACGCCCCGCGAGCCCAAGGCCAAGAAGCAGGCGGCCGGCCAGTCGTGACGGTTGCGACGGCGTTCGGCGCCGGGCGGGCGGTCGGGGTGACTACGCGTCTGTGAAGAGCGTCGAACCGGTGCTTTCCGCCGGCGGGGGCAGGCCCAGGTGTTCGGCGGCGGCGCGGGTGATCATGCGGCCGCGGCGTGTCCGGGCCAGGAAGCCGATCTGCAGCAGGAAGGGCTCGACGACGTCTTCGATGGTTCCGGCGTCTTCGTTGAGCGTGGCAGCGACGGCCTCGAGGCCGACGGGCCCGCCGGCGTAGACGGAACTGATGGTCTTGAGGTAGGCGCGGTCGAGCGTGTCGAGCCCCAGGGCGTCGACGCCCTCGAGCGCGAGCGCCTGGGCGACGACCGGGGTGGCCAGGCGGCCGTCGGCCTTGACCTGGCAGTAGTCGCGGGCGCGCCGGAGCAGGCGGTTGGCGATGCGGGGCGTGCCGCGCGAGCGGGCGGCGATGGCGTCGAGCGCGGCGCGGTCGGCGACGGGCAATTCGAGCAGGCGGGCCGAGCGGGTAAGAATGCTCAGCAGGTCCTCGCGGGAGTAGAAGGCCAGGTGGTGGGCGATGCCGAAGCGTGAGCGCAGGGGAGAGGAGACCAGGCCGGCGCGGGTGGTGGCGCCGATGAGCGTGAAGGGCTTGAGGTCGATCTGGATGGTGCGTGCGTGCATGCCGGAATCGACGGGCACGTCGATGCGGAAGTCCTCCATGGCGGGGTAGATGAACTCCTCCACGGCGGGGGGCATGCGGTGGATCTCGTCGATGAACAGCACGTCGCCTTTTTCCAGGCGCGTCAGCGCGGCGACGAGGTCGGTGGGGCGGCACAAGGCCGGGCCGCTGGTGGTGTAGGCGCGGGCGCCCATCTCGGCGGCGACGACGTGGGCCAGGGTGGTCTTTCCCAGGCCGGGGGGGCCGTGCAGCAGCAGGTGCTCCATCGGGTCCTGGCGGCGACGCACGGCCTGGATGGCGATCGAGAGCCGCTCGACCAGGTCGCGCTGGCCGACGTACTCGTCCAGGCGCGTGGGGCGCAGCGACCAGTTCGGCGCATCGTCGGCCTCGACGGCCAGCGGTTTGGGGCTCACGAGGCGCTCGGTCGCCATGCGGGGTTCCTCCGACAGCAGCGTAGCGGCGGGCGCGGTTCGTTCAAGCCCCGGCTGGCGTTCAGCGCGTCGTGCCGACGGCGCCGGTCGGCAGGTTCTTGGAGCGCCAGAGGCGCATGAGTTCTTCAGGCGAGATCGGTTCCCACAGCTTGCCGTCGGGCGTCGTGGTGCGCACCAGGTCGCCGGTGTCGCGGTAGATCGAGGTCTGCGGGTCGGTCTGGTCGCGGAACAGCGTGACGATGGTCCACGCTCCACCGGCGGCGACGTCGCGCCGAACCGTCTCGCGCCGCAGCGTGAAGGACTCCGAGTCGGTGCGGTAGGTGTAGAAGCCCAGGTCGGCCTCGACCTTCAGCGGGATCACCAGCCGCGGCAACAGGAACACTTCCACCTGCGTCAGAAACGTGTCGCCCTGGATGACCGGCGAGACGTTGCGCGCCGGCTGGCCGGACTGGGTGATCGCCACCTGGATGTCCTTGTCGCGGCGGAAGCCGGTCTCGGTCCAGATCGCCGGCTCGCGCGAGCGCGGGTCGCGCACCGCGGTGCGGACCGACCACGCTTCCTCGCGACGGTCGAGGGTCATGAAGTAGGTGCCGATGGTGTCGATGGTGCGGATGGACTTGCTGGCGCCCTGGCGATCCAGGATACGGGCCGCCACTTCGACCAGGATTCCCTCGGGGTTGTCGCTGCCGCCGGCAAGGCCCGGGATGTCCTTGAGCCGGCCCCGCCAGAAGCGGACCGAGCGGTAGCCGAGCTCTTCGGCGTCGGCGGGCGCGCCGGTGGGTGCGGGCTTGCAGAGGCGGAACCACTGCTGCTGCCCGGGCAGGCTCTTGAGGTACAGCTCGGGCGTGAACTGATCGATCAGCGCCCGGCCCGCGGCGACGGCGGCGCGCCGGGAAGACTCGGTCGCCGAAGGATCTTCGAACGAGACGGTCGCGACCGTCAGTTCATAGATCGGGCGCGACTTGGCCCAGGACGCCTCGGGTGCGACGAACTCGAAGACGACGAACTGGTCGGCGTAGGGCTTGAAGACGGTGTAGCCGCGGACTTCGCGCTCGCCGTCGGGCCGCGTCCAGCCGAGGTAGAAACGTTCGGCGGGCGTTGGCGATCCGGGGATGACGAGGTTGCTGTTGCGGGTGAGCAGTTCGGGGCGGGGCGGGTGCTTGGCGCTGGTGGCGGGCTGATCGAGGAACTGCTTGATGGTCCGCTCGGCGGCGACGGCGGCGGTGGCGGCGGGGTCGCCGGTCTTGGGCGTCTGGATGTTGATGGCCCAGGCCTTGTCGGCGGGCGTGATCTGCACGCTGGTCTGGTTGCCCAGGCGGATGGCCTGGGCGGTGGCGTCGGCCGGCAGGCGCATGAGCAGGCCGACGGATTCGAGCCGGAACGGCTCTTCGGAGAGTGCCGTGGGGATCGACGCCGGGCGGTCGGCGGCGGGCTGCTTCGGAGCCGGGGCCTGACCGGCAGGCTGCCCCATCGCGGGGGCGATGGGCAGCACCAGGCAGAGGAACAGGGCGCCGGGGTTGCGGGGGAGGGTGCGCATAGATGATGCTATCGGGTCGGGACGGCTGGACGGATTGAGTTCGGGTGGGCGGAGCAGGAACGGAGGAGGGTTCTCCGGAACCGGGGGGAGCTGTCGTGGCCCGGCGAGGGGGTTGGGAGCAGTTTGTGGGGGTCGGCCGGCTTGACGTTCGGGAGGAGGGGGCCAACACTTGCCTCCCTGTCCGTCCGCGCTTGCGCGGGCCGGGCGGTGCACCCGTCGCACGACTTCGGCGATCTGGCCGGATGGATTCGGCCGACGGGGACACTGCCACGCCGCGACGCGGCAGGAGAGGCATTCGAAGGGAACGCATGACCGGCGGCAAGATCAGAATTCGGATGGAGGCCTACGACCACATGGCGTTGGACTCTTCGGCGAAGGAAATCGTCGAGAACGCCAAGCGGACGAACGCGAAGGTGGCCGGTCCGGTTCCGCTGCCGACGCGGATCGAGCGGTACACGGTGCTGCGTTCGCCGTTCATCGACAAGAAGAGCCGCGAGCAGTTCGAGATCCGCACGCACAAGCGGATCATCGACATCATCGAGCCGAACGCGCGCACGGTCGAGGCGCTGAATCGTCTGGTTGTTCCCGCCGGCGTGTTCATCAAGATCAAGGCCTGAACCCCGCCCCCGCGCGATCGCGGGGGCGTTTGCATAGGTGAGTGAACCATGAGCTTCGCGATGCTGGGCACCAAGATCGGCATGACCCGCGTCTACAAGGACGGCGGCGTGAACGTGCCCGTGACCGTCATCCAGCTCGGGCCGTGCGTCGTGACGCAGATCCGCACGCCGGAGAAGGACGGTTACTCGGCGGTGCAGATCGGGTTCGGCGACGTCAAGGCGCGGAACAGCACGCAGCCGGTGATCGGGCACGACGCCAAGGCCGGCAGCGCCCCGCGTCGGCACCACCGCGAGTTCCGCTGCACGGCCGAAGAGGCCGGCAAGTTCCAGGTGGGCCAGGTGCTGACGGTCAAGGACTTCGACGGCCAGATGTTCGTCGACGTCGTCGGCCGGAGCAAGGGCAAGGGCTTCCAGGGCGTCATGAAGCGCCACCACTTCAAGGGCATGTTCGCCAGCCACGGCACCGAGCGCAAGCACCGCTCGCCGGGCTCGATCGGCTCGCTCTGCTCCAACCGCGGCTTCGGCGGCGGCCTGGCCAAGGGCAAGAAGATGGCCGGCCACATGGGCGACGTGCGCGTGACGTGCCGCTCGGCCGAGGTGGTGCGGATCGACCCGGAGACCGGGCTGATCCTGGTCAAGGGCACGGTCCCCGGCGCGGCCCGCGGTCTGTTGACCGTGCGGACGCCGGTCCGACTCTACAAGCGCAAGGCGAAGAAGGTGGTCGCGAAGGCGGCCGGTTGATCGGTTGAACGGGCAGGGGTGAACGGTCGGAGACAACGCAGCGGGTCGCAGGGCAATGCGGTCCGCCGGTCCGGAAGGGTCGCAAGACAACCGCCGGACGGAACAACTTCAGGCCGACGCGATTGCCTTCGCGTCGGCGTGCCGAGTCGATTCCGACTCACCCCCGGCCAAGGCCGGCCCACCGCGTGGGCGACAGGGGAACGAGCGGATAGGCGGAGCAAGGCCCGCAGACCCCGGGGCGTTCCCGGGACCATCGCGACGGGTCGAGCAGGCGCCGGGCCCGTCCCGGTGCGCAGGCGACAGACGAGAGCAGACTGATGCAAGTCCCCGTCTTCAACAAGCAAGGCTCCAAGGTGGGCGAGATGTCCATCGACGAGCAGACCCTGGGCGGTGAGATCAATCACGCCCTCCTGAAGCAGGCGTACGTGCGCTACCACGCGAACCTTCGCCAGGGCTCGGCCCGGACGAAGAACCGCGCCGCGGTCGAGGGCGCCACGCGCAAGCTGTACAAGCAGAAGGGCACCGGCAACGCCCGTCACGGCGACAAGAAGGCCAACCTGATGAAGGGCGGCGGGCACGGGCACTCCAAGAAGCGGGTCCGGGAGGACTACCGCCTGGACATGCCCAAGAAGATGCGCCGCAAGGCCAACCGCAACGCGCTGCTTGCCAAACTGGTGGACAACGAGGTGCGCGTGCTCGACGACATCCGCCTGGGCACGCCCAAGACGCGCGACCTGGTGGCGATGCTCGGGGCGCTGAAGATCGAGAAGGCCGCGCTGGTGGCCGTGCCGGGCAACGAGTCGAACACCCGCCTGGCGGCGCGGAACGTCGAGGCCGTGACGCTCTGCCGGCCGGAGCAGCTGACCTGCTTCGACATGCTGAACCACCGGTACCTGGTCATCGGCAAGGCCGAGCTCGAGGCGTGGCTCAAGGGCCCGTCGTCGCAGACCTGCAAGGTCGCCAAGGTGGCCCCGATGGGCGCCAAGCGCGAAGGGAAGGTGGCCTGATGGATCTGACCTACGTCATCAAGCGTCCGCTGCTGACCGAGAAGAGCACGGTGGAGTCGTCGGAGCGGAACCGCTTCTGCTTCGAGGTCGATCCCCGCGCCAGCAAGGACGACGTGAAGAAGGCCGTCGAGACGCTCTACAAGGTGAGCGTCGAGAAGGTCAACACCCTGATCACGCGCTCGCGCATCAAGCGCGTCCGCACCGGCCTGACCGGCGGCAAGCTCTCCAAGAAGGCCTTCGTCCGGCTCAAGGAAGGCCAGACCATCGAGTTGTTCTGATCCGCCCCGCGGCCCGCCCCGCAAGGACCCACGCATGCCCATCCGCATCTACAACAAGACCAGCGCCGGCCGGCGGTTCGCCTCGGTGAACATGCACGCCGAGGTCACCAAGGCCTCGCCGGAGAAGTCGCTGACGCAGCCCCTGCCCAAGAAGGGCGGGCGCAACTCGTACGGCATCATCACCACCCGCGGTCGCGGCGGCGGCGCCAAGCGCCTGTACCGCGTCGTGGACTTCAAGCGGGCCGACCGCGACGGCGTCGAGGGCAAGGTCGTGGGCATCGAGTACGACCCCAACCGCAGCGCCCACATCGCCCTGGTGAAGTACACCGACGGCGTGGTGCGCTACATCATCGCTCCCGTGGGCATGCAGGTCGGTCAGAGCGTGCTCTCGGGCACCTCGGCCATCGACCCCAAGGTCGGCAACAACATGCCGCTGAAGTACATCCCCACCGGCCTGGCGGTGCACTGCGTCGAGCTGGTGCCCGGGCGCGGCGGGCAGATGTGCCGCTCGGCCGGCATGTACGCCCGGCTGACGAACAAGGAAGCTCGGTACGCCACGCTGGTGCTGCCCTCGGGCGAGCAGCGCATGGTGCACATCGACTGCCGCGCCACCATCGGCGAGGTCGGCAACATCGACCACCAGAACGTGCGGCTCGGCAAGGCCGGGCTGACGCGCCACCTGGGCCGTCGGCCGATCACCCGCGGCGTGGCCAAGAGCCACAACGCCCACCCGCTGGGCGGCGGCTCGGGCCGCAGCAAGGGCAACCGTCCGCCGTGCGGTCCGACCGGCGTTCTGGCCA
>JAHCJH010000085.1 GCA_026126345.1 Phycisphaeraceae bacterium
GCGGGGCGGCCGCCGGTGAGCATGGCGATGCCCAGGGCGATGCCCCCGCCGAGCAGGATCAGCGGAACGAGCACGCGCAGGAACGGGTTCACCGGCTTGGCCATAGCGGCCAGAGGATAGACGTATCGGGGCGGATGGTGGCCGGTTCGCGCCGTCAGCGGCCTTCGAACAGGCGATCGCCGAGCCAGTCGGACAACTGGGGGATCGCCTTGATCTTGCGGGCGGTGGACTCGACGTCGTAGGGCAGGCGGATGAACTGCACGCCGCCGATCGGGCCGATGTTGGGCGTTTCGCCGCTGGCGCCGGGCTGGCCCTGCTCGCCGGGGGCGTAGACGATCACGTAGGAGGCGCGCGGGTCGAAGTCGCGCGGCTGGCCGACCGAGCCGACGTTGATGATCGCCTTTTCGGAGTCGGAGAAGTTGTACGTGGAGGCGGTCAGTTCGCCGGGGGGGTAGAAGTCGGGCTCGTCGGTGAAGACGCCCGGCACGTGCGTGTGGCCCACGAAGCAGACGCGTTGCACGCGCTCGAAGATGGTCGAGAGCTTGTCGGGGGCGGTCTGCACGTCGTCGGGGAAGATGTACTCGTTGATGGGCCGGCGGGGCGAGCCGTGGACGTTGAGCACGGGGACGCGCCCGTTGCCCAGCGAATCGACGATGCGGACGCGCAGGCGGCCGAGGAACTCGTAGCGCTCGCGCCGGCGGGCCTCGTTGGGCTCGGCGTCGAAGGCCTCGCGCGTCCAGAACGCCGCGGACTCGGCGCCGGGGTTGAAGTTGGTCGGCTCGTAAAGCACGCCGAAGTCGTGGTTGCCCATGAGGGACCACTCGCAGTGCTGCTTGACGAGGTCGACGCAGGCCAGGGGGTCGGGTCCGTAGCCGATGATGTCGCCGAGGCAGACGACGCGGGTGATGCCGCGGGACTTGATGTCGGCCAGCACCGTCTGGAGCGCCTCGAGGTTGGCGTGGATGTCGCTGACGACGGCGGTGGGCACTGGAAGGAGGCTCCGGAGGGCCGGCCGCCGAACGGCGGGGATCGGCATGGTCTGGACCCGCCGCCGGTGTGGCAACGCGGCGGGGTTCGGCCGGATGGGGCCTGGGCGCGGGGGGCGGGCGGGTCAGCGGCGGGGCGCGGCCAGAGCGGCGGCGTAGCGGTCGGCGACGGCGGCCCAGTTGACGACGTTCCACCAGGCGGCGATGTAGTCGGCCCGGAGGTTCTGGTACTTGAGGTAGTAGGCGTGCTCCCAGACGTCCAGGCCGAGGATGGGTGTGCCCGAGCAGCCGGCGACGGCCTGGCCCATCAGGGGGCTGTCCTGGTTGGCGGTGGAGCAGATCGCCAGCGCGCGGTCGGGCGTGACGCAGAGCCAGGCCCAGCCCGAGCCGAAGCGGCCGGCGCCCGCGGCGGCGAAGCGCTCCTTGAAGCCGCCCTTGGCGTCGAAGGACCCGAAGGCCTGCGCGATGGCGCCGGCCAGGGGCCCTGAGGGCGCGCCGCCGCCGCCCTTGCCCGCGGGGGCCATGATGGACCAGAACAGCGCGTGGTTGTAGTGGCCGCCGACGTTGTTGCGGATGGCGGCGCGCGTGGCGTCGGGCAGTTTGGCGATGCCGACGGCGGCGAGGATCTCTTCGGCCGGCTCGCCCTTGAACATGGTTTCGTCGAGCGCTTTGTTGGCGTTGTCGACGTAGGCCTTGTGGTGCTTGCCGTGGTGGATCTCCATGGTGCGGGTGTCGATGAAGGGCTCGAGGGCGTCGTGGGCGTAGGGCAGGTCGGGCAGGGTCAGGGGCCCGCCCGCGACGACCAGGACTCCCAGGCCGGCGCCGGGCGCGGAACGGACCTTGTCGGCGCACCCGGCCAGCGAGAGCGCGGCGGCGCCGGTGGCGAGACTTGCGATGGCCTGGCGACGCGTGATGGGGTCGGTCATGGCAGGCTCCTTTGCGTGGAGTCTACAGCCGCGCGGATCGTGCGCGTGGCGGGGATCTGCCAATGCGGCAGGGCGAGCGGGAGCGGCGGGGGCGGTGGGGAGTTGAGAAACGGGGCTTACCGATGGCGCGCGGATTGCCGATCTAGAGCCGAACCGCGGGGCCCGACGGCTACGATCGGCCCCGAGACAGTGGCGGGCCGGACGGGCCCGGGCAGAAAGGACGCACGAGTGAGCATCGCCTACCAGCGCACGCGCGAGATGACGATCGATGAACTGCTGCTCGAGAACCGGGTGGTGTTCCTGATCGGTGAGATCTCACCGGGGTCGGCGGCCCGGGTGACGATGCAGATGCTGTACCTGGAGAACCAGAAGAAGGGCCAGGACATTCACTTCTACATCAACTCGCCGGGCGGGGTGGTGGACGACACGCTGGCGATCTACGACACGATGCGGTTCCTGCACAGCCCGGTGAGCACGTACTGCATCGGGCGGGCGTACAGCGGTGCGGCGCTGCTGCTGACGGCCGGGGCCAAGGGCAAGCGGTTCATCCTGCCGCACGCCAAGGTGATGATCCACCAGCCGTACGGCGGCGTGGGCGGGCAGGCCGAGGACATCCGCATCCAGGCCGAGCAGATCATCAAGAGCAAGAACGAACTGATCCGGATCATCTCCAAGCACACGGGCCAGCCGGAGGAGCAGGTGCGCAAGGACTCGGAGCGCGACAAGTACTTCACGGCCGACGAGGCCAAGGCGTACGGGCTGGTGGACGAGGTGATCCAGGAGCCCAAGCGGTAAGCGACGGGCGTCGGCGTCGAGCGGGAGTCGAAAGGCGCGGGGCGGGCGGGGGGAAGGAACACGGAACCGATCATGTCTTACCTCGTACCCATCGTGATTGAGAAGACCGGGCGCGGCGAGCGCTCGTACGACATCTACTCGCGGCTGCTGAAGGACCGCATCGTCTTCCTGGGCGGACCGGTGGAGGACGAGATGGCCTCGCTGGTGATCGCGCAGCTGCTGTTCCTGGCCAACGAGGACCCCAAGGCGGACGTTCACGTGTACGTGAACTCGCCGGGCGGCTCGGTGTCGGCGGGGCTGGGCATCATCGACACCATGCGGTTCCTGCAGTGCGACGTGGCGACGTACATCATCGGCCAGGCGGCGAGCATGGGGTCGGTGATCGCGGCGTGCGGCACCAAGGGCAAGCGGTTCAGCCTGCCGAACGCGCGGAACCTGATGCACCAGCCGCTGATCGGCGGAGTGATGGAGGGTCAGGCGACGGACCTGGAGATCGAGGCGCGGGAGATGCTGCGCATCCGCGACCGCCTGTACAAGCTCTATTCCGACGTCACGGGCCAGCCGGTGGAGAAGATCCAGGCCGACTGCGACCGCAACAAGTGGCTCGACGAGCAGGAGATGCTCGAGTACGGGCTGATCGACAAGGTGCTGACGCGGATGCCGGTGATCCGCAAGGAAGGCGCGCCGCGGGACGACGAGTGAGCCCGGCGGGCGTCAGGCCTCAGGCCTCGGCGTCGAGTTCGTAGGCGGTGCGGAGCCAGCGAGCGACGAAGTCGTCGATGTCCGCCGGTGCGCCGATGCCGATGCGGTGCGTGATGCGGTCCTTCTTCTCGCGTCCGCCGGTGGCGACGATGCGGCCCTTGGGGATCCTGGACTCGGCCAGGGGCGCCAGGCACAGGCCCAGGTCCAGGCGGGTGTTGGTGGTGGGCTTCAACTGCGCAAAGACGTGCCGGCGGTAGATCGGGACGATGGTCTTGCAGGGGCAGGCCCGCGCGTCCTTGCCCAGCGCCAGGGCCATCGTGAGCAACCGGTCGTAGAGCGGGCGCAGCGCCGACTTGACGCCCGAGTACTGCTCGTCCACGTAGCCGGGCGCCAGCCGCAGGTAGCCCTCGGGCGTGTCCTCGGCCATGCCCATGGCGTTGCCGAAGGCGCGCTCGGTGAGCCACCAGGCGGTGTTGGTGCCGATGCCGTGCTCTTCCTTCAGCCAGGCGCGGCAGGCCTTCTCGGTGCGGGGTCCGTCGGAGCGGATGAACGCCATCCATTGATCGAGGTCGCGCCCGGTCTTGGCCGGCAGGTCGGCGATCCACTTCTGGACCATCGCCACGCCGGGGTGCACCGAGTACGGGTTGGCGCGTGCGGCACGCGACGCGCGGGCGGGACCCGTGCGCGGCGAGGCACGCGGCTTGAGTCGCGGGGCGGCGGGGGTGCGGCGGGCGGACGGGGCCTTGGCGGCGCGGGGCATGGGGCGCTCCCTGTGCCGGGAGCATACCGGATCAGGCCGCGTCGGCCAGGCGTCGGGCGAACGCCAGCAGGACGCTCTTCAGGCCGGCCACTTCGACACGGGCGGCGGCTTCTTCGAGGGTGAACCACTCCCGTCGGCGGCTGGAGCGTTCGAGCCACTTGTCCAGCAGGCGGTCCACCCGCATGGAGAACAGGCGCACGCGGCAGACCCGGCCCCACTTGGCGTACTCGTACGCGCCGAGCTCCTCTTCCACCCGGTGGCCCACGGCGCCGGCCTCTTCCAGGGCCTCGATGAGCGCGGCCTGCTCGGCGGTGGCCCCCTGATCGATCATGCCCTTGGGCACGATCCACTGCCCGGCCCGGTTGGTGATCAGAAGCACCTGCAGCTGCCCGCGCCCGTTGAACCGGTAGGGCACCACGCCCGCCTGGGCGATGACACGATCGGTGCTGGAGGAAACCTTGCCCATGTCGCGGCGTCCGTGCCGTGCGGCGGAAGGGCCCGCGCGGTCCGGTGCGCGGGCGGGGGTTCGGTGGTTATCGGCAATCGGCTCAGACTTCCACAGGCGCGGCCATGCCCGGCATCGCGAACTGTGCGCAAAGCTCCTTCACGCCGGCACGCACCGAGGCCAGCACGTCGGCCTGGCCGCCGCCGGAGAGCACGCGGTCGATCAGGCCGGCGATGGCGTCCATCTGCTCGGGGCCCATGGAGCGGGTGGTGACGGCGGGTGTGCCCAGGCGGATGCCGGAGCAGACGCGCGGGGGGCGCGGGTCGTTGGGGATGCCGTTCTTGTTGCAGATGAGGCCGGCGGCTTCGAGCCACTTCTCGGCGTCGGCGCCCGTGAGATCGGCGCTCTTGGCGCGCAGGTCGACAAGCATGAGGTGGTTGTCGGTGCCGCCGGTGGTGATGCGGAAGCCGCGCCGGATGAGCGCCGCGGCCAGGGCGCGGGCGTTGGCGACGACGCGCTCGCAGTAGGTTCGGAATTCGGGGCGCAGGGCCTCGCCGAAGGCGACGGCCTTGCTGGCGATGACGTGCATGAGCGGCCCGCCCTGAACGCCTGGGAAGACGGCCTTGTCGATCTTCCTGGCCAGGTCCTCGTCGTTGGTGAGGATGAGCCCGCCGCGGGGACCTCGGAGGGTCTTGTGGGTGGTGGTGGTGACGATGTGGGCGTGGGGGAAGGGCGAGGGGTGGACGCCGGAGGCGCACAGGCCGGCGATGTGGGCGACGTCGGCGACGAGCAGGGCCCCGACCTCGTCGGCGATGGAGCGGAAGCGGGCGAAGTCGATGGTGCGCGGGTAGGCGGAGTAGCCGCACATGAGGACCTTGGGGCGGTGCTCGCGGACGAGCTTCCGGGCGGCGTCGTAGTCGATGCGTTCGGACTCGGGGTGAGCCAGGTCGTAGTGCAGGGGGTAGAAGACCGGCTTGAAGTAGACGCCGGAGAAGTTGAGGGACATGCCGTGGGAGAGGTGGCCGCCGTCCTTGAGCAAGAGGGAGCTGAAGGTCTCGCCGGCCTTGAGCACGGCCATGAACACGGCCATGTTGGCCTGGGCGCCGGAGTGGGGTTGGACGTTGGCGAAGCGGCAGCCGAAGAGCTTCTTGGCTCGCTCGCGGGCGAGGTCCTCGATCTGGTCGTGGAACTCGCAGCCGCCGTAGTAGCGGGCGCCGGGGTAGCCCTCGGCGTACTTGTTGGTGAGCCAGGAGCCCATGGTGTGCATCACCGCCGGCGAGACGTGGTTCTCGCTGGCGATGAGCTCGATGGTGGTTTCCTGGCGCTGGCGCTCCTTCTCCATGAGCGCCGCCATGGCCGGGTCGTTCCGGCGGAGCAGGTCGATCAGCCCGTCGCTCAACGCGTCGTGTGCCATGGGCGGATCGTACCGGCCAGCCGGGGCGGGCGGCTCACGGCAGCATGAGGCCGAAGCGCGGGTCCAGAGTCGCGGCGATGGCGGCCAGGAGGACGGCGGCGACCATGAGCAGCGCCCAGACGAGCGGGCCCTTGGGAAGCCGGAAGCCGCGGACGATGGCGAAGTACCAGAAGGCCATCCACCACAGGCCGCAGGCGGCCATGACGTGGCCGCCCCAGTGGCGCAGCAGGTCGATGAAGGGCTGGCCGGCGTTGGCCGTCCACGCCCGTTGCGATTGGTCGAGGGCCGTGAGCGCGTAGAGCGTCGCGGGCAGGATGAAGATGGTCAGTTGCATGAACGCGGCGCGGGCGATGTGCGCAGCGCGCACGCGGGTGACGGCGCGGCTGGACCCCAGCAGCAGGAGCATGGCGGGCACCAGCGGCAGCGGAGCGAGGGCGGCGAGCGCCTGCCACCCCCACGAGCCGAACGGGAAGCGGAAGCTCCAGGCCGAGCCGCCGAACCAGTCGATGCGCACCAGCGGAGTGAGCCATGCGTTGGCGATGCTCATCCACAGGTACTCCGAAGGCACCTTGCGCGACACCAGCGTGAGGTAGTCCACGACGTGGTAGGTTCGGACCGCGGAGCCCGCGGCGTGCACCGTGCCGAACAGCAGCACGGCCCACACCAGCAGGCGGGCGATCGACACGCGGCACGCCAGCCCGACACCCGCCCAGTACCACCAGGGCAGCAGCGCCCGGCCCAGCGTGCGCACGGCGCGGCCGAAGCCCGGCCGCCAGCCGGGCGTGTGCTCGTAGAGCCACGGCAGGTCGGTGCGGCGGGGGTTCATGACGTCGCACACGGCGAAGTCCAGCCCGCACTCGGTGCACCGTGAGTTCAGCGGGCAGGCGTCGGTCCACGTCGCGAACGCGCCCGACTGGTCGTAGCCGCAGCGGGGGCAGCGCGGGGTGATCGCCGCGGTCGGTGGTGCTGGTGCGGTGCTGGAATCACCCGGCCCCGGCATGGGGTGAGTCTACCGCGCCGCGGGCGGTCCCTGGGGGGCCTCGGAGAGGAAATCGGCGGGAGTGAGGCCGCGCTCCGCGGGGCGCATGCGCCGGCCGCACTCGGGGCAGCAGATGAAGCCGTCGGTCAGGGGAAGGCCCAGGAGGCTGTAGGTGCAGCCGTCGCAGTTGGTGTCGTTGAGGGCCCGGCGCAGGCGAGCCCGCAGCCAGCGATCACGGATCACCAGGCCGCCGATGGCGCCGAGCGTGGGGGCTGCCAGTGCCATGCAGAGCTGCAGCGTGGGGTGCGGCGACCAGCCGCCGGGTCGGTTCCGACCGGCCAGAATCGTCACCACGATCATCGTCGAGACGATCGCGATGCCCAGGGCCAACATGTTCAAGGCGCCCCAGGCGCCGGAGTGCCGCTGCGCGGTGCGCTGCACGTACGTCTCGCACAGCTCATCGCTGAAGCGATCGAGTTCCGGGAAGGCTCGGTACACCCGCGAGAGAGGGAGCCTCATGCAGTGCGATACGGCACGGGTGCTTCGCGGGATGCGGCGGTTTGGCTGAAGCGGTCAGGGGGTGCCTGCGGGGCGCGGCGGCGGCGGCTCACGGTTGAGCACGGCTTCGCCGCCCTTGCCGGCGCGCTCGGGGATGTTGGGCGGGGGCGGGGTGCCCATGCCGCGGGAGCCCTGTCGGGGCATGAGGTTCCAGAGGATCACCGCGACGATGATGGGGGCGATGAGGACGGCGGTGACGATGATGCGTGAGCGCAAGCGGGCGCGGGCGTCGTCGCGCGCGGGCGGGGGCACGGGTTGGCGTTGCGCGGTGGTCACCTGGCGGCCTTGAAGCGGCGGGCGACTTCGGCCCAGTTGACGACGTTCCAGAACGCCGCGACGTAGTCGGGTCGGCGGTTCTGGTAGTTGAGGTAGTAAGCGTGCTCCCAGACATCCAGGCCGAGGATCGGGGTGCCGCCGCAACCGGCGACGGCCTCGCCCATGAGCGGGTTGTCCTGGTTGGCGGTGGAGCAGATGGCGAGCTTGCCGCCGCCCTTGGCGCAGAGCCAGGCCCAGCCGGAGCCGAAGCGCTTGATGGCCGCGTCGGTGAACTGGCCCTTGAAGGTGTCGAAGGAACCAAAGGCGGCGTTGATGGCGTCGGCGAGGTCGCCGGAGGGTGTGCCGCCGCCGCCCTTGCCGGCGGGGGCCAGCAGTTGCCAGAACATGGAGTGGTTGACGTGCCCGCCGGCGTTGTTACGGACGACGGCGCGCTTGTCCTCGGGGAGGTCCTTGAGGTTGGCGATGATCTGCTCGGCGGGCGTGTTGTCCCACGCGGTGCCCTCGAGCGCCTTGTTGGCGTTGGTGACGTAGGCGGCGTGGTGCTTGGTGAGATGGATCTCCATCGTGCGGGCGTCGATGTGGGGCTGGAGCGCGTCGTAGGCGTACGGGAGGGAGGGGAGAGTGAACGGCATGGGTGGCTCCTGGCCGGGGGTGCGGCGACCCCCTGTTTGGGTGAATTCTCTGGAATCCGACCGAAGCGATGGTTGCGCGACGGGGAGGTTGTATGGTGTTCGCCCCGACCGCCGGATGGTACGTCGCGCGGCGGGGAGTGAGGCGGCATGTTTCTGGGACGTGTCGGGACGCTCGGCGAGCCCCCGACCGGCTCACAGCACGAAAAAAGCGATCGTCTAAGGGGGTGGAGTCGAAACGCCGGGCCGGTTGCGGCGTACAAGGGATGTGAGCACGCGGATGGACGTCCGGATAACCCAGGGGAATGCGGGACTCTCCACAGCGCGTCCCGGACTTGGAGAGGCTTGAAACGGGACGGCTCAGTCACGACACTGGGGCTTCCCACGGATGGTCGAGCGAGAAGAAGTTGGTTCCGGGCGCAGGGAGCGCCCGGCGATGGTTGACCTTGGCAAACGACGGATATCCGAACGACACCCGAGCGGACCCAGCCGTGATCGCGGCCCGTGGAAGACGGGCGATGCAAGAAAGCGCCGGACCGGTGTGGGAAACCTGAGATTCGGTTCCAAACTGAAGAGAAAGCAGTACCTTCCATGCAGCGAACCCCCCTTATGCCCACCAGCAGTCCCAGCCCGATGGAGCAGCACCGCAGGCGCGGCCGCGTGGCCTTCACCGAGGCCAAGCCCGCGGCGGGCAAGGCGTCGGCGAAGAAGGCGGCCAAGCGCGCGCTGAGCCCTGACGATGAGAAGCTGCTGGCGCTGATCCTCAGCGAGGAGCAGGACTTCATCGACAGCCCGGCGTTCTACGAGAAGGACGCGGAAAAGAAGATCTACGACGAGGCGCCGGAGATCCCCAAGCCGGACACCACCTGGTACCACCCGGTGATGGACGACCTGTCGGGTCGCACGCGCACGATCAAGACGACGCAGCAGGTGATCCTGACCGGCGCGCAGGAGAAGGTGCTGTTCCATCAGTACAACTACGCGCGCTACCGCATCTGGAAGCACCAGCAGGAGATCTGGAAGACCTCCAGCCGCCGGCCGACGGCGGTGCAGGCCGAGGAGATCCTGCGGTGGTACCGGCGGGGCGACCTGATCCGCCAGCAGATCGCCAACACCAACCTGGCGCTGGTGCTGGCGATGGCCAAGCGCACGCGCATGAGCGAGGTGGACTTCGCGGACCTGGTCAGCGAGGGCAACATGGCCCTGCTCCGCGCGGTCGACAAGTTCGACGCCGGGCGCGGGTACAAGTTCAGCACCTACGCCTGCCGCGCGATCCTCAAGGCCTTCAGCCGCCAGGGCATGAAGCTGAGCAAGTACCGCCAGCGGTTCCCGACGGACTTCGACCCCAAGCTGGAGAAGTCGAACTTCCTGGAGACCAAGCGGACGAGCTTCGAGAAGGACGCGGCCGAGGAGGTCAAGCGGATCGTGATGAACAATCGCGCCGCGCTGACCGACGTGGAGCGTGTCGTGATCGAGCACCGCTTCGGGCTCGAGGCCGGCGAGACGGACAAGCCCATGACCCTGGAGCAGGTGGGCCAGATCATCGGCGTGACCAAGGAGCGTGTGCGCCAGATCCAGAACAAGGCGATGGAGAAGATCCGCCTGGAGCTGGAGGCCAATTTCCTGGGCAACCGCGCGGCGCAGGAGGCGGTGGCGGCGGCGCGGGCTGCCGAGGCCGCGGCCAGCGACGAGTCGCAGCCCTCGCTGGAGCAGTTGCTCAGCAAGTGAGCGAGACGGAACGGTCGGCACTTCCGCGGGCCCGGCGCACAACGCCGGGCCCGTTTCATTTCCCGGGCGAGGCGCGCGGTTCGGCGGCGGTCAGCCGCCCTGGCCGGCGCCGGCGGGCTGGCCGGCGACCTCGTTGGGCGGCGGCGGCCACAGGGGGATGTACTCCCACCAGATCTTGTCGCGGTTGAACACGGGGTAGACGTAGGCTGTGCGCCCGGCGAAGGGGTCGCTGGTGTTCCTGGCCCAGGTGGTCCACGCGGCCTGATCCTCGCCGAAGTTCTGGCCCGTGAGCGTGCGGAGCGACGAGACGGTGGCGCGGGTCACCAGGAGGTCGTCGTCGCCCAGGGCGCTGATGAGCGCCTGCAGCACGCGTGGCTGGGCGTACTGGCCGAGCGCGCTGGCGGCCTCGGCGCGAACGTCTTTGTCGGGCTCCTTGGCGTCGTCCACCAGAGGGAGCAGGGCGTCGATGGCCTCGGGGTTGTGGAGGCGCTGCAGGGCGCGGACGGCTTCGAGGCGGACGCGGCGGTCTTTTTCCTTGAGCAGGGGGATGATGAGCCGGGTGTCGGCGGGGTCGCCGTGCATGCCCAGGGCCCGGGCGGCGACGCCGCGGACGCCCAGGTCCTCGTCGGGCTTGTCGGCGGGCGGGCCGCCGAGTTTCATGCGGTACATGCGGACGTAGACGTCCTCGCTGCCGAACGGGGCGTTGGCGAGCATGTTGGTGCCGCGGTAGCGCTTGTCGGGGTCGTAGGGGTCCTGGGACCAGACGGCGGCCTGTGCCGGGGTGGGCTGGGCGAAGCCTGCGAAGATGCTCTCGCCTTCGGCCATGCGTTTGGTGTCGATGCCGTCGCAGCCGGTGAGGGCGGCGCAGGCGAGCAGGGCCGATGGCAGCAGGGCGGCGCGAGCGAGGGCGTGGCGCATGGCGCGAGTATACGGGACGGCCGGGCGTGATACCGTCGGTGCATGAGCGTGCGAACAGGTGCGTTGAGCGCGTGGGTGGTGTTGGCGGGGGCGGCGCTGGGCGGGTGCGCCGGCGGGGGGGGCCGGGCGGCGCCGGAGTTGTTCAGCGTGCTGGAGACTCGCCCTGCGACGGGCGAACTGACGGCCCAGCGCGCGAGCGTGGACGTGGCGCCCGAGGTTGAGTACGAGATCGCCGGCGAGCCCGGGGCGGCGTGGATCGTGTGGCGGGACGCGCTGTCGAGCGGCGGCGGGTGGGTGGTGGTCAAGGCGCGCCGGGCGGCGGGCGCGACGGGCGAGCCCGAGGTGGTGTCGGAGATGCCGATGGCGCGCCGGGACGATGGGGCGATCGTGTCGCCCCGGACCAGCGAGCGCGACGATGCGGTGGTGACGGAATTCGAGCCGGCGCTGGTGGTGATGCCGGGGGTGCTGCGCGCGGGCGACACGGCGGTGCAGTCGCTGCGCATGGTGGTGCGACCGGCGGACCGGCTGGACCGGGTGAAGACCCAGGGCGACGCGACGCACGAGATCCGCTACGAGGCGGACGAGACGGTGCGGGTGCCGGCGGGGCGGTTCCGCACGCAGAAAGTGGTCGCGGTGCTGCGGGCGACGCTGGGCACGGCCAGGGTGGAGAACACCACCGAGTCGTGGCACGCGCCGGGCGCGGGGATCGTCGCGGAGCGCCGGGTGGAGCGCGTGACGGTGTTCGGCGTGCCGATCCGCTCGTCGGATCGCACGATCGTGGCCCGGCGCATCGGCGCCGTGCCGGCCGAGCGGTGAGTTACAGCTGAAGGCCCGCGGCGGCCGGGCCGCGCAGGCCCACGGGCGGCGAGAGGATCTCGGCGGCGATGATGGCCTGGCGCCATTGGTCCGGGCTCTGGGGTACCAGCGCGCCGAGCATGGGCGCATCGCGGCGGACGCGGGCGGCGTCGGCGCGGGAGGCGTCGGTGTCGCTGGCGGTGATGCGAGCGGCGCCCTGGCGGCGGGCCTGATCGGATTCGCGCCGATCGCGG
>JAHCJH010000086.1 GCA_026126345.1 Phycisphaeraceae bacterium
ATCGGCCCGCGGGCGATATCGCGATCTTGTGCGGCCTTCCCTTCGCGAGTTCTGGTCCCGAGCGGTGGCCGCCTCAGCACCGGACGCGAGAGCCTGGGCCGAGGGCCTTCTGCGATAACGAGTGCCCCGAGGGGATTGGTACCGCTGGGAGCGGGGGGGAGGGCAGGCCGCACACGCCACCGGAACGTCGGACGGCGCCGACCTGTCGCCGCGGCGCTCAAAGGCACATCGTCACACCACTCTTCGCCTTCAATCGCCGGGCCGGTCGCGAACCCAGCCGGCCCATTGGTCCTCAGGTACGTCACCGAGCATCCGCGCCCGCCAAAGCGGTGATCGGCGGTCTGCGCGACTTCAAGGCAAGCCTCGCGCCTCAGCGCCGCACGTCGAACCGATCCAGGTTCATGACCTTTGCCCAGGCTGACGCGAAGGCCTCCGCGAATGCGCCGCCAGCGGTGGCTGAGGCATAGACCTCGGCGAGGGCTCGCAACTGCGCGTTGGACCCGAAGATCAGGTCGGCGATCGTGGCCGTCCAGCGGAGTTGACCGGAGACGCGGTCACGTCCTTCGAAGAGCCCGGGTTTCGCGGCTGCGGGTTGCCACTTGGTCTTCATGTCGAGGAGGTTGACGAAAAAGTCAGTGGTGAGGGTCCCGGGCCGCTTGGTTAGTACCCCGTGAGTGACGTCGGCGTGGGTCGCACCCAGGGCCCGCATGCCGCCGATGAGCACGGTCATCTCCGGCGCGGTCAGGGTGAGCAGCTGGGCGCGATCGATGAGGAGTTCGGCCGCGGCCGATTCAAGCCCTGCGCCGGTGTAGTTGCGGAATGCGTCGGCGCGCGGTTCGAGAACCGCGAACGACGCGGCGTCGGTCTGCTCCTGGGTGGCGTCGGTGCGGCCGGGTGTGAACGGCACCCGGACCGCGTGCCCCGCCCGTCTCGCCGCTTCCTCCACCGCGGCGCACCCGCCCAACACGATCACGTCCGCCAGCGAAACATGCTTGCCGCCGGAGAGCGAAGCGTTGAACGCGGAACGGACCGACTCGAGCGTCTTGAGCACTTTCTCAAGTTCGGCGGGGTTGTTCACCTCCCACGATCGCTGCGGCGCCAGACGGATGCGGGCGCCGTTGGCGCCGCCGCGCTTGTCGCTTCCGCGGAACGTGGAGGCGGAGGCCCAGGCGGTGCGGACAAGTTCGGCGATGCTCAGCCCGCTGGCGAGGATCTTGGATTTCAGTGCCGCGGCGTCGGTGTCAGTGATCAGCGGGTGACGCACCGGCGGGACGGGATCCTGCCAGATGAGCACTTCCGCCGGCACTTCCGGCCCGAGGTAGCGGGCGCGCGGGCCCATGTCGCGGTGCGTGAGCTTGAACCAGGCTCGCGCGAAGGCATCGGCGAACTCCGCGGGATTGGCAAGGAAGCGGCGCGAGATCTTCTCGTACGCGGGGTCAACGCGCAGCGCAAGGTCGGTGGTCAGCATCGAGGGCGCGTGGCGCTTGCTGGGGTCATGGGCATCGGGAACGAGGCCGACGCCGGCGCCGTTCCTGGGCTTCCACTGGTGAGCACCCGCGGGGCTTCTGGTGAGTTCCCACTCGAAGCCGAAGAGGTTCTCGAAGTAGTTGTTGCTCCAGCGCGTCGGGGTCTTTGTCCAAGTGACTTCGAGCCCGCTGGTGATGGTGTCGCCGCCCTTGCCGCTGGCGTAGCGGCTCGTCCAGCCGAGGCCCTGCTCCTCGATCGCGGCGCCCTCCGGCTCGGCGCCGAGGAGCCTGGCATCGCCCGCGCCGTGGCACTTGCCGAAGGTGTGGCCGCCGGCGATCAGGGCGACGGTCTCTTCGTCGTTCATCGCCATGCGTGCGAAGGTCTCGCGGATGTCGCGCGCCGCGGCGAGCGGATCGGGGTTGCCATTGGGCCCCTCGGGATTGACGTAGATCAGACCCATCTGCACCGCGGCGAGCGCGTGTTCGAGCTCGCGGTCGCCCGTGTATCGCTGGTCGCCGAGCCAGGTGCTCTCGGGGCCCCAGTAGGTGCTCTCGTCAGGCTCCCAGACGTCTTCCCGACCGGCGCCGAATCCGAAGGTCTTGAACCCCATCGACTCGAGCGCGACATTGCCCGTGAGCACGAGCAGGTCGGCCCAGGAGATGCGGTCGCCGTACTTCTGCTTGATGGGCCAGAGCAGTCGGCGGGCCTTGTCGAGGTTGACGTTGTCGGGCCAGCTGTTCAGTGGGGCGAAGCGTTGCTGGCCCGAGCCCGCGCCGCCGCGGCCATCGCTGATGCGGTACGTGCCCGCGGCGTGCCAGGACATTCGAATGAACAGCGGGCCGTAGTGCCCGAAGTCGGCGGGCCACCATTCCTGCGAGTCGGTCATGAGGGCCCGCAGGTCGGCCTTCAACGCGGCGTAGTCGAGCTTCTTGAACTCCTCGGCGTAGTTGAAGCCCGGGTTCATCGGGTTGGAAAGGCTCGAATGCTGGTGCAGCACGCCGACGTTGAGCCGCTCGGGCCACCACTTCATGGTCTCACGGGCGGCGGGGATCGCACGACGGGGAGAGCCGTGGCCGAAGGGGCATTGTGCGGGCTGGTTGGTCACGAGAATCTCCTGAACCGGGTGGGTTTACGTTCGGACTCGACGGGGGCCGCGGTGCGCGGCGCCTCGTGGGCTTGTTCGGCGTTTGCGCGTCCTCTTTGAGCCACGGCTGCACTCGGGGCACGTGCCCCAGAAGATCACCTCCGCCTCTTCGAGGGCGAAACCACGCGAATCCAATGGCGAAAGGCACGGGGCGTGACCCGTGGCGCAATCGACGTCCTCGGTCTTGCCGCAGGCGCGGCAGATCAGGTGGTGGTGGTTGTCACCCACGCGCGTTTCGTAACGCGCCGGCGACCCGGCGGGCTCGATGCGACGGATGATCCGCCGCTCGACCATGACGGCCAACGCGTCATACACGGCCTGGTGCGAGATGGTTCCGATGCCGGCCCGCGCAAGGTTGGCGACGTCCTCGGCGGTGCCGTGCGGACAGGTCTCCACCGCGTGCAGCACCGCCAGCCGTTGCGCCGTGGGCTGAATACCGCGTGAGCGGAGGATGGATTGAAGCCGATCCGACATCGCCGCAGTGTAGCACGATCTTGACTAGGTCAAAAGGTGGATCGATTCAACTCCGCAGCCCGCAACACAGCGCTGCGGATCGCGAAAGCGATCCGTTCGAGCCCACGCACGGTGCGTCTGCGAACTGCGCCCCGTCACGTGGTGGAACACGCCGACGCCGTACAACGTCTGCGCTCTACCGCTCCACGGCTTGTCCCGGTCGGCACCGCTGGAGCGGACATCGTGCGGGCGCGGGGACGTTCTGCCTCGCGGCGGCCGGGCTTCCCCCCGGACGCAGTCCCCGCCGTGAAACGCGTCGGCGCGAACACAGGTCGGACTCGTGGAGCGTTCCATCCAGTCTCCGGAGTACGCCGTCACCCGGAGACACCGGAGAACCATGCCGGACCGCCGCATCGGTTCGTCATGGCTCTGGAGCTCTGAACGTGGGGGCGCAACAGCAGCCCTCGTCCTCGACTTGAGAACCCCGGGACGCGAGGCTCGGGGGTGGTCGTTCCTTGCGATCGAGGGCTTCGGCCGCGGGCAGGAGTCTCAAGCCGGAAGCGAGAATCGCTCCCACGTACGATCCGATCTCATGGCCGCACGGAAACCGGGTCGTGCTCGCTCGGGTTCAACCGCGCATCGTGCCGCCTCCGCGACGGCCGGCTCGCCGGTGCCCGCACGCGTCGCCGATCTTCCCATGATCACCTGCTCGGCGAGGCTCTACCGGCCGGCCGAAACGCCGCGCTCCGAGCGCGCCGAATGGACCTTCCTGCGCCTGCCCGGCACGGCCAGCGTCCGGCTGTCGTCGCGCGGGCTGGTCTCCATCCGCGGCACCTTTCATGGCGTCGGGTTCTCGGCCACGCTCCAACCCGATGGGCAAGGCGGCCACTGGCTGCGCGTCGAGAGCGAACTGCGGGCCGCCGCCGGCGTCAAGCCCAACGACCTGGTCAAGCTCGAGTTCACGCCCGTGCCGCCCGACCAGGAGCCTGAGCCCGAGGTTCCCCCGGACCTGCGCGCCGCACTCGCCGCGGCGGGCCCCAAGGTGCGGAACCAGTGGTCGGACATCACCCCGGCGGCCCGCCGGGACTTCATCCACTGGATCGCATCTTCGAAACGCGCCGAAACCCGCGCCAAGCGAATCACCGCCGCGTGCGACATGCTGGCCAAGGGCAAACGCCGCCCGTGCTGCTTCGATCGTTCCGGGCGGTTCGACGGAAGCCAGAATTGCCCCGTTGCGGAGGGCCCGCGCCGAGCCGGGCGGTGAGCCGCACAGCCCGCCGCGCAGCGCCTCGACGAACACCCGGGTCCTACGTCGCTCGCTGGTAGTACTGCGCCGGGGTTCGACCAAAGCACTTGCGAAACGCGGCGACGAAGGCGCTGGGGCTCCGGTACCCCACCTGCAACGCGACCTTCACAACGGGCAGCCCCTCGCCCAGAAGGCGGATCGACTCATGAAGCCGAGCGTGCTGCCGCCACCGGCCGAAGGGCATGCCGGTCTGAGTGAGGAACAGGCGTTCGGCCGTGCGGGCGCTGATGCCCGCTCGCCGCACGAGCTGCTCCAGCGACATCGTGCCTCCCGGCCGAGAAAGCACCGACATCGCGACTCGTTTCGCCCGTTCGTCGGTCGGAATGGGCAGGGCCAGAGGACGCTCCGGCACCACGCGCAGCTGATCGACGAGCACCCTGAACAGCGCGCGGCCCGAGGCGAGGGAACAGTCCAGGCCTCCCGCGCCGACCACGTGCACGACGAGCTCCCGCAGCAGCGGAGGAACATCAATCACGCAGCACGCCTCCGCCATCCGCGGCGCGACGTCGGGCCGGAAGTACAGCGTCCGCATCTCGACACGCCCCCGCATCGAGAGCGTGTGCTCGGTGCCGGCGTCGAGCCACAACGCCCGCATCGGCGGGACGATCCAGTTCCCCGCGCCCACAGCCGCTGAGATCACGCCCGACACCGCGTACACGAGCTGCGGCCATTCGTGCGCGTGGGGCTCAATGCGGTGCCCCGGGGCGACCGACAGCCCGAGGCTTCGCACGCACGGCTCGTGGCGAATTCGCGACATCGATTGGAAGGATATCGCGTGGATGCCACGGGATCGAGCGGCTACGTTGTGGGCTCTGCCCGTCGTCCCCCAGGGGTCATCCAGGAGAACCGTGCCATGCCGAACCCGCTGTGCCACTTCGCCATCCACGCCGACGACTGCCAGCGTGCGCTTTCGTTCTACCAGGCGGTCTTCGGCTGGGAATTCCGGCCCTGGGGCCCGCCCGGATTCTGGAGGATCATGACCGGTCAGCGCGGCGTCGAGGGCGCGCTGCACCAGCGACTGGAGCCCCTGACCGGAACCGGCCTGCGCGGCTTCGAGTGCTCCATCGCCGTGCGGGACGTCAAGGCCATCGTCGAGCGCATCGTCAAACACGGCGGGCGCATCGTCAGTCCGGCGTTCGACATCCAGGGCGTTGGTACGGTTGTGAAGCTCCAGGACACCGAGGGGAATGTCGTCAGCGCCATCCAGTATCTGCCCGGCGTCTTCGAATCGATGGAGGCCGCGCGATGAGAACGCCGTCTGGACCCGGCGCGGCCGGACTCGGCCTCATCCTCCTGCTGCTCGCCGCGGTGTCGCCGGCGTGTGAGCGGGACGGATCCAGGTCGGATCGAGCGGGCGTCGCCGCCGTGGAGCGCGAGGTGACGGCGTTGCTGAAACGCTGGACCGACGCGTTCGAGGCCCGCGACCCGGACGCGGTGCGTGCCGTGCTCACAACGGATCAGCGATTCGTATGGCTCGAGGACGGCGAAACCCGGTACCGCAGCGCCGACGACATTCTCAAGGCGCTCGCGGGTCTGCCGCCCGGGATGCGATTCACTCACGCGCTCCGCGACGTGCACGTCGTGCCGTTGTCCGAGGAGTCGGCGTGGGTTCGTTTGGCGACCACGACCAGGATCGAGCACAGCGGCCGCGTCGTGTCTGAGTTCACCAGCGCCGTGCTCATGATCCTGCGCCGGGAACACACAGCGTGGCGGATCCAGGGCGCGCACAGCTCCACGTCAAAGCCCCGCAGCGCCGGCCCGAGCTGAGCACGGGCACGTTGAACCGATCGCCCGCGCATCCGCCGTCGCCGGCGTGCCAGCGCGGAGCCACGGCGGTCCCCGCGCTCAGGGCTTCGAACCGCCCTCCGGCGACCCCGGCTTCACGGTCTGTGCCTCCGACGAACCCCGCGCCGACCGCAGAAACTCCAGCAGCCACGCCCGGAACTCCGGCCGGAGTAGCGTCGTCATGTGGTCGCCCCCCGGCACCACCTTGATCTCCCCGCGCCCCAGCGCTGCGTGCGCCGCGGACACCGCTTCCTTCACCAATTCGCCCTCCCGTTCGCCGTGCATGAACCGGATCGGCGCCGGGCACGCGCGCAGTTGCTCCACCGTCACGCCCAGGTGCTTGAAACTCCGCCCCGCCGCCGCCAGCGCCTTGAGGTCCTTGCCGTGGAACATCCACTTCGCCAGCGCCTCGGCTTGTTCTTCGGTCGGCTTGGGCCGATCTCGCGGCATCACCGCCATGATGTACGAGCCCAGCCCCTTGCCCTCCTCGACCGCCTTCGCGAAGATCTCCACTTCCGACGCGCCCGTGTCGGGACCCTTCTCCGTCGGGCCGCGCTCCGGCTCCGGCTTCGAGATCAGCGGCGCTTGCCCCGCGAATAGCAGGCTCAGCACGCGCCGCGGGTGCTTCGCCGCGACCACCCCTGCGATGTACGACCCGCTCGAGTAGCCCACCAGGTGCGCCGCGTCGATCTTCAGGTGGTCCATCAGCCGAACCACGTCCCCCGCCATCTCAACCCCGTACTGCGCCGGGTCGTGCGGCTTGTCGCTCTGCCCATGGCCGCGGCAATCCAGCGCGATGAACCGGAATCCTTCCGAACCGGCCGTGCTCAGCGAGGTCTTGCCTGATGCGTCGCGGCCCCACATGCTCGAGTCGGCCATCCAGCCGTGGATCAGCACCACCGGCTGTCCCTCGCCCGCGGCGTAAAAGCGGATCTTCACCCCATTGGAATCAAACTCGCCCGCGACCGTCGCGCCGGGCTGGGCGGAGCCAGCCTGCACCGCCGCGGAAACAAGCGCCATTCCTATGCCATGGATCATGCCGTTGGTCCTCAAACGCGCCGGCGATCCGACCGGGAATCCGTCCCGACGCGCGTGCACCGAAATCGTATAGCGTTACCCGCCGGCGCAGCGCCGGACCAGGTCGCCAGTGCCGATCGGCTCCGAAGCGGCGCCTACCTCCGGCGGCGGTGCGCCTCGAGTTCGATCTCGATCATGAACTCCGGCAGCGCCAGCCCCTTGACCTCCACCCACGTCCCGGTCGGAAAGCGCGTGCCGTAAATTCCGCCGCGGTACGCCGCCCGCTCCAGGAACGCCGCCATGTTCGTCGTGTAGATGTTCTCGACCACCACGTCCGCGAACGTGCAGCCATAGTGCTTCAGCACCTTGTCCAGATCCGCGTAGCAGTTCCGCATCTGCTGCGACAGGTCGCCAACGGCCGTGGGCCGGCCCCGGTCATCCATGCTCACCGCCCCGGAGATCATCAGTCGGTCGCCGACCCGGATGGCGTGCACGTACCCATACTGATCCTCCACCTGCGGCCGCAGCTTGAACACCTCGGGCCCCTCGCCGACGCAGCAGCCGCCGCCCGAACACCCCGCCAGCACCATCGCCGCGACGCATCCACCGGCCCCCGGCACAACGCTCCGTGTACGCATGGGACGCTCCTGTTCACCGCCGCGCGCCGGGGCGGTGGCGCGGCAGTCTACCGCATCGGGCGCTCGGCGACTCAAGCCGCCCCGCCGCGAGCGCCCGTTCAGCCTTCGCGCCGCGGGACGGCCGCCGATCCCGCCAGAATTCCCCCGTCGATCACGAACTCCGCTCCGGTCACGTACGCCGATTCGTCGCTCGCCAGGTACAGCGCCAAGGCCGCGACCTCCTCCGCCGTTCCCATCCGTCCCAGCGGCACTTCCGCCGCGTAGGAGGCGATCGTCGCCCGGCGCGCATCGGCGCTCCCTCCGCCCAGCAACGGCTCCCACATCGGCGTCAGGATGGCCCCGGGGTGGATCGAGTTGCACCGGATCCGGTACCCCATTTCCGCGCAATGCAACGCCACGCTCTTGGTGTGGTTTCGAACGCCCGCCTTGCTCGACGCGTACGCGGCCGCCCGCGCCACGCCCACCATGCCCGACCGCGACGAGATGTTCACGATCGATCCGCCCCGCCCGTGCCGCTTCATCGAACCGATCGCGTGCTTGCATCCCAGGAATACGCCATCCAGGTTCGTTGCGTGAACGGCCCGCCAGGCGTCCAGCGTCGCGTGCTCCGGGTCGTGCGGACCCATGGGCGGTACGAACCCGGTGATCCCGGCGTTGTTCACCAGCACGTCCAGCCCCGACCACACGTCCGCCGCCTCGGACACCACGCGTTGCCAATCCCCCTCGATCCGAACGTCGAGCACCCGGGCCAACGCCCGCTCGCCGATCGCTCCGATCGTCTCGCGCAGGCCCGGTTCATCGATGTCCGTCGCGATCACCCGCGCACCGGCCCGCGCAAACGCCGCCGCGCACGCCCGCCCGATACCGCTGGCGGCGCCGGTGATCAGTGCGATCTTTCCTTCCAGCCGCTGCATGCGGGCGGATGGTACGCCCGCACGCCCGCCCGCAAATCGGGGCCGAGCGCTTGAACTCCGCCTCGAACACCGCTTCCAGGTTCGTTCCGAGCAAGCGCGCGATGCGGCACGCCACCTCCAGCGAAGGGAAGCACTTCGCCGTTTCGATCGCGTTGATCGTTTGGCGACGCACGCCGACCAGATCCGCCAATTCCTGCTGCGTCATCTCGCCGCGCTCATGCCGCAGCTCACGGATCCGGTTTCGTATGACGGGCGGTCGCGGCGCCACGGCTACACCCTCGCCTCACCTCTCCTTCTTCCGCTCCTGTCGAAGCGCGATCGGCACGTACCCCACCTCCAGCCCCTTGGGCGGCGTCACGATGAGCGCCGGGTCGATCGACGCCAGCGTGCCCGTCGTCGGCGGCGCCAGGTACGTCCGCTCCTTCGTCCACGCGCGGTGGATCATCTCGACCCGTCGCTGCGCCGCCTCGCGCTCCTGGGGGCTCAGGTCCGCATTCAGCATCGCCGGCTGATCCGCGAACCGGTACCACGCGTACGTGAGCACGCTGCCGTCCCCGAGCGTCACCTCGAACGGCCCCGCCGCCGGCCCCGGCGTCGTGAACGGGCTGCCCGCGCCCGTCGGTGTCTCGTACGCGCCCTCCCGTCCGCCGCCGGCGCGCGCCGACGTCGGCTCCGCGTCAAGCCCCGCGCTCCGCGGCACCTCATCCGCCGCCACCGGCGACCACCGCGCCGGCTTGCCCTCGGCTTGCTCCAGCACGTAGTACTCCGGCAGCCGCACCCGCCGCCCGCCGCCGCCGTCCACCGGTCGCACCAGCGCGGGATCCCACGCGTACCCGAACGTCGCGGCGTCGTGCGCCACCGGCGTTCCGAACCGCTTCCAGTCGATCTCCCGCCGCTCCTTGTTCGGCGTGCCGTCGGCGAAGATCCGCCACGTCGATCCGCCGCCGCGACCGAACGTCTGCACGTGCGATTCGGCCTCGTCGACCGCGCCGATGGCCTCGGGCCCGCCGGCGAACCACCGGCGCACCGGTTCGGTCAGCGCTTCGGGCTTGTACACCGTCAGCCGGTGCAGCACCACCGTGCGCCCCTGCGCATCGACCGGGAACGACACCGGCGCCGTGCGGGCATACGTGCGATCCGGCCCGGCGCCACCCGCCGCCTCCCCGCCGATCCGCGCGGGGATCCACTGCGTCTCCATCTGGTACGCCTTGTTCGGCTCCGACGGGCGCGAATCCAGGAACCGCCCCGCGTGCTCCGGGTGTTCGACCGCCGACGCCGACCAGAAATACGGCGTGAAGAAGCAGACCGGCCCCTTGAAGTTCTCCGTGTTCAGGAACAGCGTCCAGCACTGATCGCCCGTCGGCACCGGTTTGCCCGCCGTCGTCGCCTTGGCGTCGATGATCGGCAGCGGGATGTACCCGTACCCGAACAGCTCGCCACACGTGCCCTGCTTCAGGTTCAGCCCGTCCGGCGGCCACACGATCCACGGGCTCAGCTGCGCGATTCCGTACTTGCCCAGCGGCTTGTCCCAGTCGCGCCCCTTGCCCGCCCCCGGCCCGTTTGCCCAGGACGAGAAGTTCAGCGTCACGCCCCCCATGATGAACTTCGGCGTCGTCGTCGCGAACCGCGTGTCGCGCCACCACCCCAGCCCGCCCTCGATGTCCGTGTAGAAGTCCTTCGGCGCGCCCCCCTCGAACTGCCCGAACATCCACGTGCCGAACAGCCCCGATTGAAAGTCGCTCCCGGGGTATGTCTCAAGCAGCGGCCACGCAGCGGCGTAGAGCGAAAACCCCGCGTTGTACTCCTTCGGCGCCCGTTCCACGGGCACCAGCATGTAGCCCGACATCTCCCCGCGCTGCGCTGGGCGCGACTCCCGTGCCGCCGGTTCCGGGCGCGCGGCCGGCTCCGCCTGCGCGCCCGCACGCACGCCCATCAGGTCCAGCATCGCCCGGCCCAGCGCCCCGCCCACGAGCACGTACGTCTCGGCGTTGCCGAACTCGTGGTGCCCGTGCCCGGGGTTCGGCGATTCCTCCGGCGCGCGAACGAAGTCCCGCGTCGGCACGAAGGCCACGTTGCCGGCGAACTCCGGCCGCTCGGTCGCCGCGCGTTGGGCCCGCCGCAGCCGGTCCCACGCGCCCGGCGCGTTGACCCAGGGCCCGGTCAATTCCCCGACGACCACCGGCAGGCCCGGCGCGCCCAGGTCCTTCCGCACGTCCTTGATGAGATTCACGAGGTTGGCCTCGTACTCCGGCACGGCCCGCTCGGGGTCCACACCGTCGTTCCAGCCGTGGTACCACACGAACCCCGTCAGTTCGTACCCCTTGGATCGCGCCTGCGGAACGTCCTGGCCGATCCGCGTCAGCGCTTCCTTCACCTGCTGGATCATCAGCGTGAAGTACGGCCCCGTGGTCCCGCCCGACGACGGCGGCCGGAAGTCCGCGTACAGGCTCTTGCCGCCCCAGGCGGTCTTGATGAGCAGCACCTCGTTCTCCAGCGCATCGCCCACCACGTGTCCGAACTCCAGTTCCGGCCCGAAGTGATGCCGCCCCTGGTACCGCGTGAAGCCGAACGCCAGCGGCCCGATCTTCACCGGCGCCGACCCCGCCCCGGCATCCGGCCCGAATCGCAGGAACACGTCATCCCGGACTCGCCCCCGACCCTGGTCGTCGAACAGGTGCCGCACCAGATCGCGCTTCGCCGGATCTCGGCTCAGCGCCACCAACGTCCCCTTGCCGCCGTTGTAGTCCTTGCCCTCCAGATCCACCACCGCCTGGCCCACCATGTTCGACTGGCCCGCCAGGATGAACACCTTCATCGGCTTCGGCTCGGCCGCGCCCGCGCGCACCGCCAGCACCGCCACGAGCATCAGCACCGGTAGCCGGATCGCCAGTTCACGCATGTCTCGTTCCCTTT
>JAHCJH010000087.1 GCA_026126345.1 Phycisphaeraceae bacterium
TCATCAGCACCTGCGCCGCCACCCCGTCGTGCTCGCGCAGCAGCCCCAGCAGCAGGTGCTCAGTGCCCACGTAGTTGTGGTTCAGGTTGCGGGCTTCCTCGATGGCGTATTCGATCACCTTCTTGGCGCGCGGCGTCTGGGGCAGTTTGCCCATCGTCACCATCTCGGGCCCGGCCTTGACGAGTTTCTCAACCTCCATCCGCACGCGGCGGAGGTCGACATCAAGGTTCTTGAGCACGTTGGCGCCAACCCCCGAACCCTCTTTCACCAGCCCCAGCAGGATGTGCTCGGTGCCGATGTATTCGTGGTTCAGGCGCTGGGCCTCCTGGTTCGCCAGGGCCATCACCTTGCGGGCACGATCTGTGAAGCGCTCGAACATGGATGCTCCTCCCATCTGCGATGCCCGCCGACGGGTCCATCGCTCACGGGTGCCGTTCGTCCGCCCGCGTGCGGCGGCCGACCGGCGTGACTCTAGGCGATGCCTTCCGAACATCGCCCCGACAGACGCCGCCCTTCCTTCATACGAGGGCCGTCGTCCGCCGGATCTCGCCGTCGCCCGTTCCGGGCGTGTTTCGCGTCGAGATCATCTCTGTATCGACTGCACACGGCGTGCCGTTTCCTGAAACCCAGCGGCCGCGGTTGACGAACACCGAACCCGCGTCACGCCCCGTCGTGCAGGCTTTGCGCCCCCCGGTCGCCGGCGCCTTCGCCGATCCGCACGCCCGGCATGCCATTGTGGCACGCCGGGCGCTTTCGGCTCAAGGCGCCCCCGGCGGTGGCGTTGTGAGCGCCGCATCGGCCACGATGTTGATCGCGATCGTCGTCTCCGCCTGCGCCCCGCTGGTCTTGTCGCGCACGATTACCTTCAACCGGTACCGGCCCACCGTCAGCGTCGGCGGCAGGTCGATCCGCTGCGTCAGGAAGTAGTCGCGCCGCATGTTCCGCGACACCTCGCGCGCCGACCGCTCCGGGCTGCGCCACGCCAGCAGGCCGTCCGCATCGTGGAACAGGTTCAACTCCTGGCTCAGCTCCACCGCGTACTCTCCCTCGCCGCCGCCCGGCGATCCGCTCACCGGCCGGTGCGCGAAGTTCGCAACTTCCACGTAGACGATCGCCGGGTGGGCGCGACCCGCCAGGAAGTTCGCGCTGCCCAGCGGCACGTACCGCCCGTACCCCTCCACCCGCCGGCACAACGCCGCGACGGGGATCCGCAGCTGCTCTCCCGCCGAGAGTCGCGCCGCCGCCTTGGACACCAGGCGCGCGATCTCCGTCGTGTCGCCCCCCGTCCCGCCCCGAGGCATCGCCGCCAGCAGTTCCCGCAGGACGCCCAGCGTCTCGATCTGCGGCGGTGTCAGCCCCGCGCGCAGTTCCTCCAGCGCCCGCGCGCTGCTGCCCGGCCGCAGCGATTCGACGATCGTCAGGTCCACCGCCCGGCCGAACGGGTCCTCCGATCCGCCGCCGTGCGACAGCGCCTCGGTCAGTTCGGCGATGAGCCGCTCGCGCCGCTGCGCCGCGGTCTCCACCGGTCGGGCCGCCGGGCCGGCCGCCGGCGGTTCCTCGTGCGTGCTGACCATCGCCCGTTCCGGCGCCGGGGGTGGTGCGGGCTCGGTCGCCGTCGCCGCCGATGCGCGTGGCCGCTCGGCCTGACGGACCGGCGCCGGCGTGGGCGTCGGCGCGGGCGCCGCACGCTGCTGTCGCTGCTGCAGTTCCGTGTAGAGCGCCTTGAGATCGTCCCCGGCGCGGTCCATCGGGTCGGCAGCCGCCGTGCCCGATTCGGTGCCCACCGGGGCGCCCCCGGCCGCACCGCCCGAACCACCGGAGCACCCGCCGGCCAGCAGCGCCGCGGCCAGGCACACCATCCATCCCGCGGCCGGTCGGAGTCGGAGCGTCGGACGCGCGTCGATCAACATGGCATCGTTCACGGGGCGCCTCCTGCGCGGACTGGGTCGCTGCCGGTTCCACCGGCCAGGCCGCGCACGCCCGCGGGGGACGCACCCTCCGCGCAGCGACCGCGCGGCCGTGATGGTCATCGGCCGCTCAGGCCAGCGCTCTTGCGAAACGCACGGTCATGCTGGTCAGGATCCGCACCGGGTCGCCGCCGCCGGACTTCTGCCGCCGGTCGGCGTCCACGGCCAGGCGCAGCAGGGCGGCGGTGGTCCGCGTCGGGAGCTTCTTGGCCTTGGCCTCGACCATCGCCCCGGCCTGGCCCCACAGGCGGACCCGCTGCGTGATCGCCCCCATCGGCTCCCGCGCCGCAAGCCCTCGGGCCACCCCGTCGAGCTTCCGGGCCAGATCCAGGTACGTGAACCCGACGAACACCGGCGACTGGCGCGCCACCTCGAGCAGCCGCGTCAACTCCAGCAGCGAACGCTCGACATCGCCCGACAGCAGCACCGACTGGAGCCCCCAGGGGTCATCCTCGGAGGTCTCGCCGCACAGCCGACGCACCAATTCGGGCGTGATCGTGCCCGATCCGGCCGCCTCGGCGGCCAGCGCCAGCTTCGCCAGTTCGCAATCCAGGCGGCCGAGCATCGCTCCGACCTGCGACACCAGCAGTTCCGCCCCGTCCCGCGAGATCGCCCGCTTGTGGTGCGACGTGGCGCGCTCGATCGCCCAGCGCACCGCCTCGTCGGGCTTCGGCGGATCGCACTTGAGCACCACGCCGCCCGACGCCGCGATGATCTTCTCCAGGCGCGGCGCCCGCACCGATTCGGCCCGCAGCACCAGCGTCGCGGAGCTGTCGGGCCGTTCCGCGTACGACTCCATCAGTTCGCGGGGCGACTTTTCCCCGGGGCGGCGGGCCGGGGCCGGCGCGCCGTCTTCCGGCTCGTCGTCGCCCTTGAACAGTTCGTCGAGACGGTCGACCACGACCAGCTTGTGCTGCATCATGAGGCCCATGGCGCGGCACTCGTCCAGGATCTCCGCCGCGCCCGCCGAGCCGCCGTCGAAGTGCACGATCATCAGCTCGCCGTGCTTCTTCTCGAGTGCGGCGCGCAGGCCCTCGGTGCGGTCCAGGAGCTGGAAACGATCCTCGCCGGTCAGAAGCACCACCGGCGCTTCGGCAGGGATGGGTGCCTGATTGTCGGGCCTCTTCGCCGCCATGACGTCCCCAGCATATCGCGGCCGCGTGGTGGCCTCAGGCCAGGGGCTTGCCCAGCGCCCGGCGCTTCTCCACCAGGAACTTCTCGTGGTGCGTCACGTGGTCCACGTACACCGCCAGCAGGTCGGCGACCGACACCTTGCCGCGCTGGTTGTGCACGCCCTGGCGCGCGAAGACGGCGTCGGGCGCGCCGGCCAGCCACTGCGCCGTGAAGCGGCGGTTGAGCGCGAACAGGTCGCACACCAATGCAGGGTCGGCGCGGTCGTAGTCGAGGTTCCTGGCGAACAGCGTCTCGTCGTAGGCGATGAGCAGGGGCAGTTCCTCGGCGGCCATGCGGCGCATTCGGTGGGTCGCGATCAGGTCGCTGTCCAGCACGTGCACGAGCAGGTGCTGGATGCTCCAGGTTCCGGGGACCGGGTGGGCCAGCAGTTGGTCGCGCGACAGCCCGGCGATCCACTGGGCGGGCCGGGCGGCCTGGCGGGCGTAGGTTTCCAGCAGCGTGCGGTGGTTCATGGTGAACTCCTGACCGGCATCCTTGGCCCGCCGGGGCATCCCCGCATCCGGCCCGCCCGTATCGTTGGACGTGCTCATTCTCTCGGTCATCCAGGGTCCGGACAAGGGCCGCACCTTCGAGCTGCCCGACACCGAGCCGCAGATGATCGGCCGCTCCAGCGAGAGCCTGCCGCTCACCGACAACACCGTCTCCCGCCGGCACGCCGAGCTCACCCCCGACGACGGCGAGTGGTTCATCCGCGACCTGGGAAGCCAGAATGGCACCTGGGTCAACGGCGTCCGCATCACCGACCGTCAGCGGCTCAAGCCCGGCGACCAGATCCGCGCCGGGGCCACGCTCTTCACCTACGGGCGCGGCGAGAAGAAGCCCGGCCGCCAGCGCGTGCGCCTGGTCCGCCCGGACCAGATGGACACCAGCATCGAACGCTCCATGGCCAGCAACGAGGACTCGGTGATCCTCGCCGAGCCGGAGCCGCGCCAGGCCGCCGTCGACCATCTCCGCGTCATCTACAACCTGGTCACGCTCACCAGCCGCCTGCCCAACCGGGAGGTGCTCCTCGAGGGCGTCATGGACCTGGTCTTCAGCGAGTTCAAGCCCGAGCGCGGGTGCATCCTGCTCGGCGGCGAGGGCGACGAGCCCGCTCATCCCGCCGTCGTTCGCCAGGAGCGCGGGCCGCTCGAAGGGCCCGAAGAGCCCATCCACGTCAGCCGCACCATCCTGGTGCACGCGCTCAAGAAGGGTGAGGGCGTCCTTTCCAGCAACGCCATGGCCGACCCGCGCTTCAAGGCCGGCGACAGCGTCCAGCAGTTCACCATCCGCTCGGCCATCTGCTCGCCCATCCGCTTCCGCGACCGGACCTTCGGCGCCATCTACGTCGACTCGTCCCAGGCCAACTACACCTACACCCCCGAACAGCTGGCGCTCATGAACGCCATCGGCCAGCACACCGGCCTGGCCCTGGCCAACCTCGACCTCTACACCCAGAAGCTCCAGACCGAACGCCTCGCCGCCATCGGCGAGACCGTCGCCAGCCTCAGCCACTCCATCAAGAACATCCTCCAGGGGCTCCGCGGCGGGGCCGACGTCGTCGAGATGGGCCTGAAGAAGGACGACGGCAAGGTCGCCCGCGGCGGCTGGGCCATCCTCAAACGCAACCTCGACCGCATCATCGGCCTCACGCTCAACATGCTCGCCTATTCCCGCCCGCGCACGCTCGAGATGGAACTGGTCAAGCTCGGCCCGCTGCTGGAGGATTGCGCCGGCCTGCTCCGCGACCAGGCCGACGCCAAGGACGTCGCCCTCATCGTCGATGCCGAGGCCGACATGCCCCCGGTTCCTATCGATTCCGGCCAGATCCACCAGGCCGTTGTCAACCTGCTCACCAACGCCGTCGAAGCCGTCGAGCCCAAGACCGGCGTCGTCACCGTCCGCGCCGGCTATCGCGCCGGCGATCGCCCCGGCGCCCGCGCCGAGGCCTACGTCGAGGTCATCGACAACGGGCCGGGCATCCCCAAGGAGCAGCAGGCCAGGGTCTTCGAGCCCTTCTTCACCACCAAGGGCCTGCGCGGCACCGGGCTGGGCCTGGCCGTCACCCGGCGCATCGTCGAGCAGCACGGCGGCCGCATCGAGCTGCGCAGCCAGCCCGGCAAGGGCGCCGCGTTCACCATCGTGCTCCCGGTCGAGCCCGGCTCGAGCATCGACCCGTCCGAAACCGCCAGCAGCCGCGCCGGCGACGGCCGCCGCCCTGCCTGAGTCGGCCCGTTCCCGCCCCCGAACAGGTGCCCGACGCCGACGCGCCCCGGCTGTGCGCCCTCGATGCTTCGGCTAGGCTTCAGGCCCTCGGCCGGCGGGCCGACGAGGAGTGCGTTTCGATGAGCCGATCCACCGCCGAGCCCCACCGAGCGCACCGCGCCGCCGCGGCCGTGGAGCCCAAGCCCCGGCGCTCGAACTTCCTGCGCGAGTTCCTGCGCACCCCCGCGCTGGTGGGCGCTATTGCCCCCAGCGGCAGGGCCCTGTGCCGCACCATGGTGAAGATGGTGGACATGGAGCGCGTGAAGGTCGCCGTCGAGTACGGACCCGGCACCGGGCCCTGCACCGCCGAGATCATCCCCGCCCTGCGCCCCGGCACCCGCTTCTTCGCCGTCGAGATCAACCCCCGCCTGGCCGCCATCGTCGCTTCGAAACACCCGGGGCTGAAGGTGCACGTGCGCAGCGCGGCGGACATGTCCGACATCTGCGTGGAAGAAGGGCTGGCTCCGGAGAGTTCGGTCGATGCGATCTTCTCGTGCATCCCGTGGGCGTCGTTCCCCAAGGCGTTGCAGGACGACGTGATGGCCGCGACGCTCCGCGTGCTCAAGCCCGGCGGCGTCATGGTGACCTTCGCGTACCACGTGGGCCTGCTGACGCCCAGCGGCCGGCGCTTCAAGAGGATGCTGCGGGCCAACTTCCGCACCATCGACAAGAGCCGGGCGGTCTTGAACAACCTGCCGACGGCGTTCGTGTACCGGTGCGTGAAGTAACGGTCGCCCCGACGGATCACGCCAGGTCGAACACCAGCGCTTCGATGTCGCCTTCTGTCGCTCTGACGTTCAGTTCCGGCTCATCGCTGATCGCGGCGCCGTCGCCGGGCCCGAGCGCAGCGCCCTTGACCGTCAGCCGGCCGCGGACGACCTGGACCCAGGCGTGCCGCCCGGGGGCCAGTGCGAGCGCGGCGCCTCGGCCGGGGGGCAGGCGCAGAGAGGAGACGCGGGCGTCGGCGTTGATGGCGATGGAGCCGTCGCGCCCGTCGGGCGAGGCCAGGGCGACCAGGCCGTCGCGCCGGCGCGACTCGTCGATGGTCAGCTCGTTGTAGGCGGGGCGCACGCCCTGCCGCGCCGGCTCGATCCAGACCTGCAAGAGGTGGAGCGGCTCGTCCTTGGAAGGGTTGAACTCGCTGTGGGTGACGCCGGAGCCGGCGGACATGTGCTGGATCTGGCCGGGGCGGACGGTGCGCTGGGCGCCGGTCGAATCGCGGTGGGCGATGGCGCCGGAGATGACGTAGGTGATGATCTCCATGTTGTCGTGGGGGTGCTCGGGGAAGCCGCGCCCGGGAGCGACGACGTCCTGGTTGATCACGCGCAGGGCGCGGAAGCCGGTGTGCGCGGGGTCGAAGTAGCGGGCGAAGGAGAAGCTGTAGCGGGCCTGGAGCCAGCCGTAGTCGGCGCGGCCGCGCTGGTCGCTGGGTCGGATGGTGATCATGGGGTGCTCCCGAATAGTTGTTGTAACAAGCAATGCGTAGTAGAGACGTTGGCGGGGCCGGGCTGGTTCGCGCGCCGGGGGCGGGCGGTGTCGGGGCGGTCAGGCGGGCTTGCCACGGGCCCAGCGGGCGGCGGCTTCGGCGATGCGCCGGCCGAAGGCCTCGGCGGTGGCGCGGTCTTCGGGGCCGGGGGTCTTGTCGGCGGGGCCCTGGTCGGCCTGGGTGATCAGGCCGCTCCAGCCGCCGAGGCGGTTGAGCCCCTTGCCGTCGCCGGTGTAGGCGCTGGGCCAGACGCCCTGGCTGACCCAGATCATCTGGTGCTGAGCGGCGAAGGTCATCAGGCCGTGCAGGGTGTTGACCTTGTCGCCCGAGAGGCTGCCGCTGTTGGTGAAGCCGGCGGCGATCTTGTCCTTCCACTTCTGCTGGAACCAGACGGCGCTGGTGGCGTCCATGAACATCTTGAACGGGCCGCTGATGTTGCCCATGTACGTGGGCGTGCCGAAGACGATGGCGTCGGCCTGATCCAGCAGCGGCCACTTGCCGCCGTACGCGCGGTCGGGCCCGGGCGCGGGCAGTTCGTCGACGCTGATGAGATCGACCCGGGCGCCCGGCGCGCCGGCGGCGCCGCGGACGACGTGCTCGGCGATGGCTTTGGTGTGGCCGAAACCGCTGTGGTACACGACGGCGATGCGGGTCATGGAGTGCTCCTTCTGGTTCGTTTGGCTGGCGGTGTCGCGCCGACCTGCGCGGGCCGGCGCGCGGCTTCCAGCAGGCGGTTGAGCGTGCGCAGGCGCGCCGGGCCCAGGGCCGGGAACTGGGCCCGGTGGGCCGCGGCGATCGGCCGGTCGAGCCGGGCCAGCAGCGCCAGGCCGGCGGGCGTGATGGAGACGTGGACCCGGCGGCGGTCCTCGGCTCCGCGTACGCGCCGCACCAGCCCGGCGCTGGCGAGGCGGTCGAGCAGCCGGGTGACGTCGGGCACGCGGGAAACGAGGTGCTCGCCGATCTCGCGGCAGAGCCGCCCGCGGGTCCCGGCGGCGCGGAGGATGCGCAGGGCGTTGTAGGACGATTCGCTCAGGCCGTGGGCGCGAAAGAGGGCGTCGAACGGGGCCGTAACCACAGAGACGGTGCGCAGCAGGTTGAGGTGTGTCTCCTGCTGCGGGGAGTCGAAGGGGCGCTGCTTGCCGATTTCGCGGGCGAGGCCGCGGGGTTCGGGGCGCGGGCTGGAAGGGTGTGTCGACATTGGTTGTGGCAACGAGTATATGCCGCCGGGCGGGCGGGGGTCGCGATGCGAACATCAGACGTACGGACCGGCTCGCGTCTGCGGCGCGGGCGGTCGGCACGGGGGAAACCCCAGATTCGCGCGGATGACGTGAGTTCTCGTGCGGTGAACGCTTGCGTCGGTATATGGGGGGGTAGACTCCAGCTGAGCCTTATCCAAGGGGATGGGTATGCGAGAGCAACGAGTCGGGCAGATGTGGCGCTGGGCGGGCATCGGCGTGGCGACGTTGTGTGCGGCGGTGCCGTTCGCGTTCGGTGGCAGCACGTGGCTGTGCACCTGCACCAGCGCGTTGCAGTGCCCCGATGCGTACGTGAACTGCGGGCTCAACGAGAAGTGCTGCTGCTGTCGCTGGAAGCTCGGGCCGTGGTCGTGCGATTGCCACGATGCGGCGTTCTGCAGCAACTCCGGTTCGTCGTGGCAATGTGTACCGTGAGCAAACAGATGCGCCGGCCTGTCATCATCCTCATTGGGGCTGTTGCGGTGGGCGCCGGGGCTCTGGCGGTCTATCGGATGCGAGCCACGGACGAGGCGTCCGACGCGCGGCGGTCCGCAACGCAACTGTTGCGTGCCCAGGCGGCTGAGGCGCTGAGGGTGCTCCCGATGCGGCCGCTGGATCCGAGCGAGCGGGCCTCGGAACTGGCGCAGACGCTCGCCGGCGCACCGACGGACATCCAAGCCGGGTTCAAGGTCGGCGACTCGGATCGGCAGGAAGTCGTGCGCATCGTCGCGGGATTCGTGCACGCGAGGTTTGTGCAGCCGGATGCCAGGTCATACATCGCGTGGCGAACGTCGGAGGGGTATCGCTTCCGAGATCGCGATGATGTATTGCAGGCCGGGGGCGAAGCGCTCACGGTGGAGGCACTGACGGGACGACTGCCACGCGCAGATGAGGATCTTGGGTCGCTGTTCTGCGCGGCGTGGGAGGGCCTGCGGACCTCCGGCTACGACCAGGGAATCCCGGCCAAGGTCGCGGCGGACGACCGCGGATGGGGTGTGTCGTTCGGGTGGCTCGCGGCCAACCAGCCGAAGTCCTATCCACGGGCGAAGGGCCGACTGGGCGCCGACGTGTGGTACGCGCCGCCGTCGGGCGGCTATGTGCCGTGGTTCGAACCGCCGGTCACGAGTCGGGCACTGCTGTCGAGCCATGATCGCGTGCGCGCGGCGACGGTTGGCATCGTGTTCGAGTATCGGGACGCTACGCGATACCCGTTCGTTGTCCACCTCGTGCAGGACCCGGCGACGGCGCGGTGGTGGATCGATGCCGTGGTTGTCCGCGGTTTCGGGGGACACGGCCCGCCGGGCCTGTATTGAGGTGTGGCATGGAGTTGCTGAGGATCTCCAGGGTGCTCTGTGTCATCGTGGGCGGGGTGTTCGTTGCCGCGGCGCTGAGCAAGGCGTGGGAGCCCGATCGACTGGCCGATTCCATCGGCTTCCTGACGGGCATTCCGGAATCAGGGCGCGCACTGGCTGTGGCGGTGGTCATGGGCGAGGCGGTGCTCGGCCTAAGCCTGGTGTTCTTTGGCGCTACCGATCGGAGGGTTGTGTGGTGCGGCGTCGCGGCACTGACAGGATTGTCGGTCGTTGTGGTACGGCTCGCGACGCTCCCGGGTGCGCCGCGGTGCGGTTGCTTCGGGGTGTTGGAGAACTTGGGGCTGGGCGGCGGTCCGTGGTGGGCATCGTTGGTTCGGAATGTGGGGTTGATCGCCATGCTCGGGTTGGCGCTGGATCGTTCCGAGCGCCGATCCGCGTTCGCGGGCCGGGAACATGGCGCATCGGGCTCCGCCGCGCGAGCGTTCACGCTCACGGAGGTGCTTGTGAGCATCGCGGCCATCTGCGTGCTGGTGTCGCTGCTGGCGTTCGGGCTGCGCGGCACGCGGGAGCGGGCCAAAGACCAGGAATCGTTAAGCGGGCTGCGGCAGGCGATGGCCGCCATCGGCGCCTACTCGGGCGACTACCGCGAAGCATGGCCGTACCTGCAGACACCGGGGGACTTCCATGCCAAGATCGTGGTTGGGGGCGTCTCGACGGGTTGGTCGTACTTCGCGGCGGGCCGAACCTTGTGGCCGAACGTGCTCTATCCCGGTTACCTGGATGCGCCGGCGTTGTTGGCCGTGCGGTCGCTCGAATCCATGCAGGCGCAGAACGAGGCGGACCGCTGGAACAACGACACCATCCGATCACGCTTCGACATGACTGAGGTGGCGTTCGCCCGCCCTGAGTGGTTCAGCGATGATGATCCGCCCCGCGGTTTCGGGTTGCTCAAGGGCACGCGCGTTTCGGACGTGGCCTCGCCCGCGCGCAAGGGCGTGCTGGTGGACTCGGCGCGCTTCGGCGGACCCGCCGGCGCCGCGGCACCGGCGATGTTCGTCAACGCCAGCAGGGCGGATGGATCCGCGGCCGTCGTGGCGCGGACCAACGCCGACCCGTTGACGGTGGTCCCGCGCTGGCGGTTCGGCGTGGTTTGGTTGTCCATTTCCTCCACGCGGCACGGGTGGCGCGGCGTGGACTTTGGAATGTGATGCTGCTTTGGCCGTCGCGGGCGACTCGGCGTCCTTGGCGGTGTTCGCGGGGTTCCTCCCTTCTCGGCGTAACCCAAACAGAATCCGGACTTGGTGGGCTAGGATGTCCGCGGCGTGCCCGTCGCCCGGACCATTCTGCACGTGGACATGGACGCGTTCTTCGCGGCGGTGGAGCAGCGCGATCGGCCGGAGCTGCGGGGCAGGCCGGTGCTGGTGGGGGGGACGGGGCGTCGCGGGGTGGTGACGACGGCGTCGTACGAGGCGCGGCGCTTCGGCTGCCGCTCGGCGATGCCGATGGCGCAGGCGCGCCGGCTGTGCCCGGCGGCGGTGGTGGTGCCGGGGCGGATGGGGGTGTACAGCGCGGTGAGCCGGCAGGTGCGCGCGATCCTGGAGCGGTACACGCCGGACGTGGAGCCGCTGAGCATCGACGAGGCGTTTCTGGATGTGACGGGCTCGGCGCGCCTGAAGGGGGACGGGCGGTCGATCGCCGAATCGATCCGGCGCGAGATCCGCGCCGAGCTGTCGCTGGCGGCGTCGGTGGGGGTGGCGCCGAACAAGTTTCTGGCCAAGGTGGCCAGCGACCTGGCCAAGCCCGACGGGCTGCGCGTGATCGAGCCGGGGCGGGAGCGCCAGGCGCTCGACCCGCTGCCGGTGGGGGTGATCTTCGGCATCGGGCCGCGGGCGGCCGAGCGGCTGGCGGGCGCGGGCATCCGGCGCGTGGCGGATCTGGCGGCGCTGGGGGCCGAGGGGGCGCGGGCGCGGTTCGGCGAGGCGGG
>JAHCJH010000088.1 GCA_026126345.1 Phycisphaeraceae bacterium
GACGGCGGCGACCGGCGGATGCCCCCGCCGCCGCGGGACTGACGCCGGAGCGGGCGCACAAGCCTCGATCACGCAACGCAAACGAAACGGCCCCGCGGGATGCTTCCCACGGGGCCGTTCTCTTTCAGGGTCACCGGCGCGTGCTCACTTGATGAACAGCAGGTCGCGGTAGGAAGGCAGCGGCCAGAGGTCTTCGCTGGTCATCGTCTCGAGCGTGTCAACGGCGTCGCGCAGCTTGGCCATCGCGGGCTTGACATGCGAGCGGACGTGCTTGGCGTGGTCCATCTCGTCGCCGGCGGCGTGGTGGTGCAGAGCCTTCTCCAAGCCGCTGAGCGCCTCGTGCATGCGGCCGGCGGCCTCGACGTAGCCCTCCAGCACGTCGCGCTGTTCGGAGCAGCCGACGTCGGCCGCCTGGGTCGCGGCCACCGCCTCGGCCAGCCGCCGCTGGTGCTGCAGCACGGCGGGGATGATCTGCGTGCGGACCATGGAGGCCATGGTCTCGGCCTCGATGGCGACCTGCTTGACGTACTTCTCCAGGAAGATGGTGCAGCGGCTCTGCATCTCGACCTTGGTGAGCACCTTGTACCGGCTCATCAGGTCGCAGGCCTTGCGGCTGCGGATCACCGGCAGGGCGTCGACCGAGTCGCGCAGGTGCGGCAGGCCGCGGCGATCGGCCTCCTTGTGCCACGCTTCGGAATAGCCGTCGCCGTTGAAGATGACGCGCTTGTGCTGCTTGACGATGCGGGCCAGGACCGAGCGGACCGCCTGCTGCACCTTCTGCGGCGAGGGGTTCTTGCCGGCGGCCTTCTCGAGCTGGGTCGCGACGTAGTCGAGGCTCTCGGCGACGATGGTGTTGAGCACGGTGTTGGGCCACGCCGACGTCTGGCTGGACCCGACGGCGCGGAACTCGAACTTGTTGCCGGTGAACGCGAAGGGGCTGGTGCGGTTCCGGTCGCCGGAGTCGCGCGGCAGCAGGGGCAGCGTCCTGGCGCCCAGGTCGAGCTTGCCGCCCTTGATGGTGCGCTTGGTCTGGCCCTTCTCGAGCTGCTCCATGATGTCGGTGAGCATGTCGCCCAGGAAGATGGAGATGATCGCCGGGGGGGCCTCGTTGGCGCCGAGGCGGTGGTCGTTGCTGGCCCCGGCGATGGCGGCCCGCAGCAGGTCGGCGTGCAGGTCCACCGCGCGCACCACGGCGCAGCAGAAGGTCAGGAACTGCATGTTGGTGTGCGTCTCGTCGCGCGGGTCGAGCAGGTTCACGCCCGTGTCGGTGGACATGGACCAGTTGTTGTGCTTGCCCGAGCCGTTGATGCCCGCGAAGGGCTTCTCGTGCAGGATGCACTGCAGGCCGTAGCGCGGGGCGACGCGCTTGAGCGTCTCCATCAGCAGCATCTGGTGGTCGCACGCGACGATCGAGTTCTCGAAGATCGGGGCGATCTCGTACTGCGCCGGCGCCACTTCGTTGTGGCGGGTCTTCACCGGAACGCCCAGGCGGTACAGCTCACGCTCCACCTCGGCCATGAACGCCAGCACCCGCGCCGGGATCGAGCCGAAGTAGTGGTCCTCCAGCTGCTGGCCCTTGGGCGGGCGAGCGCCGAACAGCGTCCGGTCGCACGTCAGCAGGTCCGGCCGGCTGAAATACAGGTTGCGGTCGACCAGGAAGTACTCCTGCTCCGGGCCCACGGTCGTCAGCACCCGGTTCACACCCTGGTGCGTGCCGAAGAACCGCAGCACCCGCATCGCCTGCTCGCTCAGCGCGTCCACCGACCGCAGCAGCGGCGTCTTGGTGTCCAGCGCCTCGCCGGTCCACGACACGAACGCCGTCGGGATGCACAGCGTCACGTTCGAGCCCGACCGGTTCAGGAACACCGGGCTCATCGGGTCCCACGCCGTGTAGCCGCGCGCCTCGAACGTCGCCCGGATGCCTCCCGAGGGGAAGCTCGATGCGTCCGGCTCGCCCTGCGTCAGCGCCGAGCCGGAGAACTGCATGATGAACCCGCCGGCCCCGTCCGGGCTGATGAACGAGTCGTGCTTCTCGGCCGTCAGGCCCGTCAGCGGCTGGAACCAGTGCGTGTAGTGCGTCGCGCCACGCTCGATCGCCCAGTCCTTCATCGCCGACGCCACCACGTCCGCCAGTTCGGCGTCCAGCCGCTCGGCCTTCTTGATGGTCCGCATCAACCGCTGGAAGATGTCCTTCGGCAGCCGCTCACGCATCACGCGCTCGCTGAACACGTCGGCGCCGAAGATCTCCTCCAGCCGCTCCATCTGCTCCGCCGGCTTCGACGGCGACTCGCGCCAACTGGTGGCGGCGGCGATGGCTTCCATACGCGACTTGATCAGGCTCATGGTGGCTCCAGGGGTCTTTCGAGGTAAACGGGTGGCGGTGCCGGGGGGCGGGTCCGCTTGGGTTTGCTGATCGCGACGCCGCGCCCGTTCAGGGCTCGGCAGGCTCGCGAGCTTGTCACGTCTTGTCCGTCCGGGGTCTGAGCGGGGTATCGGCGATCGGGAGGTGCTGCCCAAGCGGGCCGCGGCCCTCCGAAGCCGTCGGCCGACACGGGTTCCCGGATGATTGGTCGGCCGCCACGTCCGAGCAAGTTATCCTCCCTGTCCATGGCCCAAGACCGTCCACAGATCCTGTCAACATGGTCCTTTGGAAGGACTGCAAACGCTGCCGGCTGGCCGGTCCTGCGTACCGGGGGGTCGGCCCTGGACGCCGTGGTCGCCGCCGCGACGGCGGTCGAAGACGACCCCACCGTCGATTCCGTCGGCCTCGGCGGCCTGCCCGACGCCTCCGGGCGCGTCTCGCTCGACGCGAGCGTCATGACCGACCCCGACCGCTGCGGGTCGGTCTGCTACCTCCGGGGCTACCGGCACGCCGCCGCGCTGGCCCGAGCCGTGATGGAGAAGACCACGCACGTCCTGCTCGCCGGCGATGGGGCCGAAGCCTTCGCCGCCAGGCAGGGGCATCGGCGCGTCAGCCCCGAGTCGCTGTCGCCCGCCGCCTCCGCGGCGTTCGCCGAGTGGCAGGCCCGGCGCACCAAGGCCCCGCCCCCCGCACGCGAGGGCGAACTGCCGCCCATGAACGTCGAGGAACGCTACCGCAACGCCCGCAACGAACCCTCGCACGACACCGTCTGCGTGCTGGCCCAAGACGCCGCGGGCTCGCTGGCCGGCGCCGTCACCACCAGCGGACTGGCCTTCAAGGTGCCCGGACGCGTCGGCGACTCGCCCATCATCGGTGCGGGCCTGTACGTGGACCAGCGGGCGGGGGCGGCCGCGGCCACCGGCAACGGCGAACTCGTCATGGGGGTCTGCGGGTCGTTCCTGGTCGTGGAACGCATGCGCCTGGGGTTGTCCCCAGCCGACGCGATCGGGTATGTACTGGACCGGATCCGCGACCGGTACCGAATTTCCGGCGAGCACCAGGTGGCGTTCATCGCCATGACGCCGGACGGCCGCTGGGCCCAGGGGGCGCTGGCCGAGGGGTTTACGGCCGTGCACACCGACTCGGACTGACCGGAAGCACGGTTATCGGCGCGCGAGCGTTCACGCGGGCCGATCCGACGGGCCGATCGGTGCATCGTGCGGTATGCTCAATTGTGCCGGGCCCGCCGTGGGCCGCGGCGCGGGCCCGGGAGTCCTGGGGGGTTCGTGAAGTGCTGATGGTCCTTCAGTTCCTCTTTGGCAGCGGGTGGATGGTCGTGTGGCACGCCCTCATCTGGCTCGGCGTTCTGCTGCTGGTCGTCGTGCCCATGATGCAGCTCGTGGATTACATGCGCGGCGGGCGCGACCCCGGCCCGGCGGCGCCGATCATGCTGGCATCGGTGCTGATCCCGGCGGTATTCCTGGGGCTGCTGACGCTGGTGCACGGCGTGATGTTCATGCCGATGGTCACAGGGCCGTGGCACGCGCAGGTGCTGGCGATCTTCGCGGGGGTGACGCTGGCGGTGGCGTTCCCGGTGCTGCCGGGAATCATCGTGGCCAACATGGCCAGCCGCGCCGCGTTGGTGATGACGTGGCTGCTGCTGCTTGGCGTGCTGTGGGGCAACCTGGTGCTGCTGTACGTCCGCGCGACGCGGGACGCCGACACGATCACGTTCCGCCCTGACGGCCTGCTCACCGCGCTGCTGGCGGTGCTGGCGGCGCCCTCGGTGCTGTTCCTGATGGGCTCCCTGGTGGGCATCCTGACGCGCGTCCGGGGGCGCTGAACCCCGACGGCGAACGTCCCGTACCATCTGAACATGGCCCTGCGGTGGCTGGTCATCCTGGCCCTGACATTCGCGCCTGCGTGCTGGCGCGTCGATCCCTCCGGCTGTTTCGGTCCGGCCGCCGCCCCACTGAATCCCGAGGGCTGCTGCTGCCAGGGCGTAGACGCGTGCCCGTGCATCGGCCACGCTCCGGAACAGAGCCCGACTCCCCCCACCCCCGCCAAACCGACCAACCCCGGCGATGACGCCTGGCGCGCCGCGCCGACGACCGACGGCGGCTGGTGGCTCGCGACTGCGCCCCGCGCGTTCGGCGACGAGCGTTGCCGTGCCACGGGCGCCACCGAGCCCACCCTGCGCCGGCTGGCTCGCCTGTGCGTCTGGCGAACGTAGCGGCTGACGCGCCCTCATTGCGCGCTCCGAACGCCCGGTGTTCGGCGTTCGGTTCACCTTCACCGCGTCCGTTCCGTCCGAAACGCACCCCGCGCAGCGCCCGCCCGAAGCGAGGCCGCGCCACAATCAGCCGAGGTTCCCATGCTCCCGATTCTCACCAGCGTTCTCACGCTGCTGGCCCCCGTGCCCACCCCCACCGCCACGCTCACCGTCAACGGCCTTTCTTGCCCGCTGTGCGCCAACAGCATCGACAAGCAGTTCGCGCGCATGGGCGGCGTGAAAAAGGTCGATATCGATCTGGGCGAGGGCAAGGTCCACGTCTTCTTCGGCGAGGGCAAGCGGCCCAACCTGGTGGCGATGGCCAAGGCCATCGACGCCGCGGGCTTCACCGTCACCGGCTTCTCGATCCCCTGACCTCGATCCAGGAGCCAACCGATGCACGCACCATGCTCCCGGCGCGCGCCGCTCGCCCCGGCAGCGGCAGCGGCCGCGGCCGTCCTCACCGCCGCGTCCGCACTGGCCCAGCAGTCGTTCTACACCCCCTCGGGCACGCAGCCGGGCGAGGGCGTCTGGACGCTCAAACCGCGCGTCGAGTACCGCGAATACCGCTACGACCCGCACGGCGACTACCGCTCCACGCGGGAGATCGTCAGCAGCGTCGAAGTCGGTTACGGCATCACCAAGGACCTTGCGATCTACCTGGACATCCCCACGATCCATCGCACCGCGATCCGCGCCTCCGACGGCGCGCGCGACCACGACTTCGGCCTCGGCGACATCGCCCTGCTGGTCAAGTACCGGGTGCTGCGGCTGGACACCAGCCCCATCGACACGGCCCGCTTCAGCATTCTCGCCGGGCTCGAGCTGCCCACGGGCACATCCCCCCTGGGCAGCAACTCGTGGGACCCCACCATCGGCTTCGCCGGCACCATCATCCGCGGCAGGCACGGCGTCAACCTCTCGTCGCGGGTCACGTTCAACACCGGCACCGAACGCCCCGGCGACAACACCGCCGACGGCCCGGCCGATGAACTGAAGTTCGACGCGGCGTACCTCTTCCGCCTGGCGCCCGAGCGCTACACGCGCGACACCACCGGCTCGTGGTACCTCGTCGGCGAGATCAACGGCCTGTGGATGTTCGGCGACGGCTCCGGCGATGCGCAGATCGTTCTCAGCCCCGGCGTCCTGTACGAGGGCACCACCTGGGCCCTGGAAGTCGCCGCGCAGATCCCCGTCTGGCAGAAGATGCACCGCCACCCCGAAATGCGCTTCGGCATCGGAGTCGAGCTTCGGTTCCAGTTCTGACAGCACAACCTTTTCGATGCGATCTTGGAAACGCGTGCAATTCGCCAACTCATCAAGTCATCCCCGCCGACGCTCATCGTGCCCAAGACGTCCTTGTGCTCGCTACCCAGCAGGGCACGAATGAGTCTACTTGAAGTCGGTTCGAGAGGCCTCTGCCGCAATGGCGTCGGCGCGTGGCACTCCTAAACTCGTGGAGGTGATATTCATTAGTCGAAGGGCATCACAAATCGCCGGCTTTGCGCTCGCCTTGATCACAATTTGTCCGCGCTTCAGCTCCGGAAACAGTTGATCTACGATCCGATCATGCGCCTGATCAATCTTGGACGCGACTGAGAAGAGACCGTGCTGCGCGTACATTCGATCGAATGTGAGGCGACGGTGAAGCTTGCAGATCCAAACCTCCTCGCTCTCGATGTGCTCGTCCGGGGACACCGTCTCATTTTGAACCTTGAACCCGATGTCCCGCCACATCTGATCGCACTGGTCTTCGAACTGCAAATCGTCAAACCACCAAACAACACCGTCGCATTCGCGATAGTCTATCGACGCAAAATGAACCGCCACCCATGGCGAACGTGTCCAATCCAGCAATCTGGTGGGAAGTCCGTAATGGCGCGGCAATATGGTACGCCAAACACTCCAGTGATTTGCATCGACTGATTGGTCAGCCGAACCCAGGCCAAGTTGCTCAAGCTCCCGCTGGTCTAAGTGCGTCCTTGCCTGATTTACGAATGTCGCCCAAAGTGCCCGCTCCGCCTGTATCCAGTCCTGCCGAGGGGCGTTAGCCAGCGACTTCACAAGGTACCGGTGAGCGGGCGTCTCCAAGTTCCATTCCAGCTTTGCTTGTCCGCGCCAAGACACGCGAGGTGATCGCGATTGAATCGCCCTCATCTTAATGAAGAACGAGTCGAGCGAATCGACAATCTCAACTTGGTCCCGCCAGCCGCCCATCTGCCTGAAGTGTATGTTCCGCTCAGGCCTCCACCGCCGCGCACACCTTTCGGGCCGCGTCGGCCAGGTCGGTCGCGGCCTGCATGGTGGGGATTTCCCCCTTGGCCTCGGTCAGGATCCTGCGCCCCGCCTCGACGTTGGTTCCCTCGAGCCGCACGACCAGGGGCACCTTGAAGCCCACCTGCTTGGCGGCGTTGACGATGCCCTGGGCGATCACGTCGCACTTCATGATCCCGCCGAAGATGTTGACCAGCACGCCCTTGCAGCGCTCGTCGGCCAGGATGATGCGGAACGCCTCGGTCACCTGCTGCTCGCTGGCCGAGCCGCCCACGTCCAGGAAATTCGCCGGCTCGCCGCCGTGCAGCTTGATGATGTCCATCGTCGCCATCGCCAGGCCCGCCCCGTTCACCAGGCAGCCGATCGACCCGTCCAGCGCGATGTACGACAGGCCCGCGGCCTTGGCGCGTGTCTCGGCCGGGTTCTCCTCCGACGCGTCGGCCGCCGCGTACAGGTCCTCGTGCCGGAACGCCGCGTTGTCGTCGAAGTTGAACTTCGCGTCGATCGCCAGCACCTGGCCGTCGGGGAACTTCTCGTTCGGCGGCGTGATGATCAGCGGGTTGATCTCCGCCAGCGAGCAGTCGCGCTGCACGAACAGCGTCGCGAGCTTCTGCATGACCGCCACGGCCTGGTTCACCTGCCTGCCCTTGAACCCCATCGCCAACGCGACCTCGCGCGCTTCGTACCCGCGCAGGCCCAGCACGGGGTGCAGCGGCCGCTTGATGATCGCCTCGGGCGTCTTGTGCGCCACCTCTTCGATATCCACCCCGCCGAACCGCGAAGCGATCAGCACGTTGCGACGCAGCGCCCGGTCGAGCGTCACCGCCAGATAAAACTCCTCCTTGCCCCCGCCGGCCCGGTCGGCGATGTCCGCCCCCGCCGCCACCAGCAGCCGCTTGACCTCCATCCCCTCCGGCGGCGTCTGCGGGCTCTTCATGCGGTTGCCGAGCATGAACGCCGCTTCTTTCGTCGCTTCCTGCGGCGACCGCACCAGCTTCACGAACCCCGCCTTGCCCCGCCCGCCCGCGTGCACCTGCGCCTTGACCACCGCCAGCTTGCCCCCCTCGCCGCCGCTCTTGCCCGAGCCCGTCGCGGCCAGATACGCCGCGGCGGCCTCGTCGGGCCGGGTGATCGTGCGCCCGTTGGGAACTGGGATGCCCGCGTCGGCCAGCAGTTGCCGGGCCTGATACTCGTGGATCTTCATGGTCGCTCCAACGTGCGCTGACGAACGGTCCGGGCCCCGCCCGGCGCGCCTTCGGCGACGGCTCGGGGGCGGCGATGATAGGAAATCGTCCCCGGCCCGTCGCTAACGCCCCGGCCGCCCGCGCATCAGGTTCTCGACGGGTCGGCCCGGCGCGAGCCGGAACCCGCCCCGCCCCGATCACCTTCGGCCCGAGCCGGGCCCACCCACGGAGCCGCCCCATGTTCAAATCACCTTCGCCCTGCCACGCCGTTTCCGCCCTGGTGCTCGCCGCATCGCTCGGCCTGGTCGCGCTCGGTGCGCCGCTGGGCGAGGCACGCCCGCTGGCGATCGGCCCCCCGCTGATCTGCGTTCCAATCGACTGCGGCGCCGGCGCGCCCATGGCCGAACCCCCTTCGGGCCAGGACGCCCAGGCCACCATCGCCCAGGCGCTGGCCGCCCTCGATCGCGCCGCCTCAGTCATGGAACGCATGGAGACGCTCCGCCGCGCCACCATGGCGCTCTCGGACCGGGGACGCGCCGATCTGCTCCTGCGCCTGGCCTGCCGAGCGCTCGACGCCCAGGCCGCCGGCACGCCCGACGCCGCGGCGTTGGCCTGGTTCGACGGCGCGTACTTCGTCGGCTGCGCCGATCAGCTCGGCGATGAGACGGCCCGGCGCATCGGCGTCGCCGACGGCGTGCCCGGCTACCTCTGGATGCAGCAGGCCCTGCGCCTGTCGGCGCCCAACGCCGCCCGGCACGGGCAGATGCAGTTCGCCGCGGCCATGCTGGTGCACCCGGCCATGCACCGCGGCAAGGAGCCGGTGTACCTCAAGCACCTGGACCGCGCCCGTGAAGCGGCCAAGACCGATGCGTTGCTCCGCGCCAACGTCGATGCGCACGTGCGCAACTGGGGCGGGCACGTTCAGGGCCTGCCCGCCCCGGCGCCGAATTGACCACTCGACTCCCTTCCACCCCCCGCACCCGCCCCCGCCGATACGCTGCGACCGGCCGGGGCGACCGCCCCGCGCCGCCCGCACCCCGGAGCCCCTGTTGGCCCAAGCCCCGGCCCAGCCGCCCGCGACCGACCACGCCGCCGGCGATGCGGCGCGCGATCTGGCCGGGCGAGCCGCGCGCGGCGACCGCGACGCGTGGGAGGCGCTCTACCGCGCGTACGGCCCGGTGATCCACGGCATCCTGCTGGCCCGGCGGCTGAGCCCCGCCGACGCCGACGACCTGACGCAGGAGGTCTTTCTGAAAGCGATCCGCGCCATCTCCACGCTGCACGACGCCGAGCGGTTCGGCCCCTGGCTCTGCGCCATCGCCCGCAACATGGCCCTGGCCCACCGCCGCACGCTCTGGCGCCGCGCCGGCCTGCTGCTGGGGTGGGCACGCGCCCGGCCCGAGGCCGAATCGTCGCGCCCGGATCACGACGGCCCCTCCGCCCAGCGGGCGCTCGAAGCGATCGCGTCGCTGCCCGAGGCCTACCGCGAAACGCTCATGCTCCGCCTCGTCGAGCAACTCTCCGGCCCCGAAATCGCCGAACTCACAGGCCTGACCGAAGGCTCGGTGCGCGTCAATCTCTCCCGCGGCATGAAACTGCTCCGCGCCGCCCTGGCCGCCGACCAATCCGACCCCGACCGCCCCGCCCCCACCACCCCAGCGCCTGTATGACCCTCCCCACCGACCAACCCGCCACGCCCGACGCCCCCGAGCCGCCCTACCTCTGGGATTTCTCCGGCCCGCCCGACCCGCTCACCCAGCGGCTCGAACGCTCGCTGCGCCCGTGCTCGTTCCGCGCCCGCCGATCCCGCGCCGAATCCCGCTCCACGCGCGTCGCCCTGGCCGCCGCCGCGGCCCTCATGATCATCGCCGCCGTCGCCATCGTCCTGCTGTCGCGCCCGCCGGCGCCCGCCCTGGCCGCCAACACCTGGCGCATCGCATCGCTGCCCGCCGGCGCCCGGCTCGCGCCGCCCCGCACCATCAAGGCCACCTTCGCCGCGTTCGATCTGACCCTTCCGCCGTCCAAGGCCCCCGGGGCCGGCGCGGCCATCGAGTCGGGCCGCGCCACGCGCCTGGCGGCGTCCTCGGGCGTCGAACTCACGCTCATCGAGGGCGACCCGGGCCACCCCTGGCTGGAGCTGCGCGCCGGACGCATCGAGATCACCACCGGCCCGGACGATCGCGCGCTGGCGGTCGAGGCCGGGGGCGGCAACGCCACGATCTTGCCCGGCTCGCGCGCACAGGTGACCGCCGAGCGCGACGGGACCGCCCGCGTCGAAGTCGCCGCCGGTCGCGCCGATGTGACCCACGCGCAGCGCCGGCTGCGCCTCGCCGGCGGCGGCGAAACGCACCTGGCGCCCGGCGAGCCGCCCACGCTGCCCCTGGCCGCGGGCGACCGGAAGGAACTCGCCGACGCCGCGCACACCCTCTGGGCCCTGCCCCAGGCCAAGGTCGATCAGAAACTCGCCGCGTGGTCGCTGGAGCGACTGCTGCGCTCGGCCCGCGCGGCCGATGCGCCGGCGCTCTGGAACCTGCTGGCGGTGCTGCCCGAGCAGCAGCGTGAACCGCTGGCGCGCTGGCTGCTCGACGCCGCCCCGGCGGGCGCCGAGCTGCCGCCGCTGGACGCCCTGGTCCGAACTGAGCCCGAGGCACTGGACCTGCTGTGGCGGGCGCTCACCACGACGCCGGCGCGATGATCGGGCGATGCACCCCGGGCCCGGCCGGCACGGAATCCGCGGACATTGCCTTGGCCGACCGCCCGAATGGGTGTACGCTGAATCCGTTGGGACCGAAGGAGTGACCCCATGACGGTGGGTGGTGGTGGCATTGGTTCTCGGGCGTTGAACGGGCGGGGGCGGCCCGGGGGCGGTGGCACGGGTGTGCGCGGGGGGCTGGCGCGACGGTGGGCGACGGGGGCCCGGTGCGCCCTGGCGTGCGTGGCCCTGGGTGTTGCCGCGGCCCCGGTGCCGGCGCTGGCGCAGAGCCAGATCACGCCGGGGGCGCCCTCGATCCCGCTGACGCCGACGGCGCAGGCCAGCGGGGCGCAGATCACGTACCAGTACGGCATCGAGTTTGTCACCATTCCCGGCAGCACGCTCAACGCCCAGCCTTGGCCGGGCACGGGCAATCTCAGCGAACAGACCGGTGGGCGCGGGGCGGTGCCGTAC
>JAHCJH010000089.1 GCA_026126345.1 Phycisphaeraceae bacterium
CCGCCGTGAGGCGGGGTCGGAAGGAAGCTCCCCGACTAGGACTCGAACCTAGAACCTAGCGGTTAACAGCCGCTCGCTCTACCATTGAGCTATCGGGGAAACACGGGTTTTCTGCACGTTTTCGGGGCCGCGGCGGTCCGCGGCGTTCCCCAAAACGCCCGCCCGACTGCCAATCGGCACCCGAACGGCAAGGCCAAGGGTAGCGGTCGGGATTCATCGGTCAACTGCGGTGCCTTCAGCAGCGCTCGGGCCTACCATCTCCGCCCTGCTCCGTCCTGAGTTTGCGCTTTGGGCGGGTCGGGGCGGCGGGTTGTGATGACCGACGCGGCTGACGGACGCCCGCCCGGCCCCTGCCCGTGCCGTTTTCTGCTCGCTCCCGCCTGATGCCGCCTGCTGCACGCTCCAAGCCTTCCGAATCGCGCCTCGCCCGGTTTCGCAGGCAGACGAACACGATCACGAACACGAACCCGCACTCGCAGTCCTTCTCACCGAGCCAGCCATGAAAGCCAAGATTCACCCCAAGTGGTTCCCGGCCTGCAAGGTCTTTCACAACGGCGTTCAGGTCATGACCTGCGGCGCCACCGTGCCCGAGCTCCACGTCGAAGTTTGGTCCGGCTCGCACCCGTTCTTCACGGGCAAGCAGACCTTCGTCGACTCCGCCGGGCGCGTCGAGAAGTTCCAGAAGAAGTTCCAGGGCAACTACTTCAAGGGCAAAGAGGCCGCCAAGAAGGCCTGACGCGACGCCGGCCCGCGGCCGCGCCGTGCGCCGGCGTGCTGATTCGGCCCGCCGCCGCGGGTTGCTCGGGCGTTGGGCGCTTGGCGTCTTGCCCCGATGGGGCTGTTCCGCTCCCGGCTCCACCGCCCGATCGCCGATCCACAGTTGATGAACGGCCCGCAGGGGACCGGTGCAACACGGCCCGCTGACGCTTCACGTCCGCCTCCGCGCGACAGCGCGAGCGCCGGCGTGGGCGCCCTTCCGCCGCGACGATCGCGCCGCTGGCGGCGGTGGATCGTCGCGCTGGGCGTGCTGGCGCTGCTCGGCCTGGTCGCGGCGGAACTGGTGCTGCGACTGGCGCTGGGCCTGGGCGATCCGCCGCTGTATCGCACGCACCCGACGATCGAGTACCTGATGCAGCCGGGCGTCTACCGCCGCTTCGGCCACACGGTGAGCATCAACCGCTGGCACATGCGCTCGCCCGACCTGCCGCAGGCCAAGCCCGCCGGCGAGTTCCGCATCCTGGTCATCGGCGACAGCGTCGTGAACGGCGGGTCGCCGACGGACGACGCCGACCTGGCGACCGCGCTGCTTGGCCCCGCGCTGGAGCGCGCATGGTCGCGCCCCCGCATCACCGTCTGCAACATCTCCGCCGGCTCGTGGGGGCCCGACAACCAGCTGGCGTACCTGCGCGAGTTCGGCACGTTTGACGCCGACCTGGCGATCCTTGTCCTGAACAGCTACGACTGGGGCGACGTGCCGACGTTCGCCCCACTCACCTGGGAGATGCCGACGCGTCGTCCCCTGCTGGCCCTGCAGGAGGTCGTCGAGAACTACGGCCCGCGCCTGCTCGGCCGATCCAGCGCGCCGACCACCTACGACGAGGCCAACCCGCCCGAAGCCATGACCCGCCGGTCCGAGACGGCGCTCCGCGACATGGTCGCGTTGCTGCACGAGCGCGGCGTGAAGGTCGCGGCCGTGCAGCACGCGATGCGCCGGGAGCTTCCGGGCGCGTTCCACGCCGGGCACGGCAAGCTGCTGGCGCTGCTGGAATCGCTCGGCGTGCCCGTCGAGCAGAGCCGGCCGGACTTTGCCGCCGCCGTCGCCACGGGCCGGAACGTCTACCGCGATGAGATCCACCCGTCGGCCGAGGGGCAGCGGGTGCTGCTGGCCGTTCTGCAACGCGCGGCGGAGCGGGCCCGGGCCGCGCCCGCGCCGGCCGGCAGTGGGGGACCCCCGCCATCGGGCCGATAAGACGCCGCCCGGCGTGCCGCCCCGGTATACTTCATCCATTCATCCGGAAATACGGATGAACCGACCAGGCCCGGGGGCGTAGGACTCCGCATCGATGCCCAGCCAGTTCGCCCATCACGCCGCGCGACGCGTTCTCATCCTCGACGGGGCGATGGGCACGTCGATCTTCGCCCGCAACCTGTCGGTGGAGCGCGATTACTGCGGCTGCGAGAACTGCACGGACCTCCTGGTCAAGACGCGGCCGGACGTGATCGGGGAGATCCACGAATCGTTCCTGGCCGTCGGGGCCGACGCTGTCGAGACTGATTCGTTCGGCGCGAATCAACTGGTGCTCGCGGAGTTCGGCCTGCAGGACCAGACGTACGCGTTGAACAAGATGGCCGCGGAGGTGGCCCGCGCCGCGTGCCGCAAGTTCCACACGTCGGACAAGCCGCGTTTCGTCATCGGGAGCATGGGCCCCGGCACGCGGCTGATCACGCTGGGCAACACGACCTGGTCGGACATGTTCGCGTCGTACCGCGAGCAGGCGCGGGGGCTGATCGACGGCGGGGCCGATGCGCTGATGATCGAGACGTGTCAGGACCTCCTGCAGATCAAGTGCGCCGTCAACGCCTGTCTGGAGGCGTTGGCGGAACGATCCAAGGGCCCCGACGATGTGCCGATTCTCGTCTCGGTCACCATCGAGACCACGGGCACGATGCTCATGGGGTCGAGCATCGAGGCCGCCGCGGCGGCGTTGCGGGGCTATCCGATTTTCTCGCTGGGCCTGAACTGCGCGACGGGTCCGACGGAAATGGCCGAGCACGTGCACTGGCTGGGCAAGCACTGGACCGGCGGCCAGGGGCGGGGGCTGGTGTCGGTGGTGCCCAATGCGGGGCTGCCGATCCTGCACGAGGGCCGCACGGAATACCCGCTGCAGCCGGCCCCGTTCGTCGAGGCGATGCTGCGGTTTGTCGAGGCCGACGGGGTGGGCATCGTGGGCGGCTGCTGCGGCACCACGCCGGCGCACATCGAGCTGCTGGCCCGCGCCGTGGGCGAGCGGTCGCGGCCGGCGGGTGCGGGGCGCACCAGCCCGCCGGGGGCCGTTACGAGCCTGTACGCCCCGACGCCGTACCGCCAGGACAATTCGATCCTGATCATCGGCGAGCGGATGAACGCGTCGGGCTCGCGCAAGTTCAAGCAGTTGCTGGAGGCCGAGGACTTCGACGGGATCGTCAGCCTGGCCCGCGAGCAGGTTCGCCACGACTCGGCGCACGTGCTGGACGTCAACGTCGACTACGCCGGGCGCGACAACCCGCGCGACATGGCCGAGGTGGTCAAGCGCGTGGTCCGGCAGGTGGACGTGCCGCTCATGCTCGACAGCACGCAGCTGGCGACGCTGGAAGCGGGCCTGCGCCACGCCCCGGGCAAGTGCATCATCAACTCCGCCAACTTCGAGGACGGGCCGGAGAAGTTCGACCACGTCTGCGCGCTCGCCCGTCGGTACGGCGCCGCGCTGGTCGTCGGCTCCATTGACGAGGACAAGGAAGCCTCGATGGCCCGCACCGCCGAGCGCAAGCTCGCCATCGCCCTGCGGGCGCATGAGCGGGCCACGCAGGTCCACGGCCTGGCCGAGGAGGACCTGCTGTTTGATCCCCTGGTGTTGCCCATCTCCACGGGCATGGAGAGCGACCGGCGCAGCGCCCTGGAGACGATCGAGGGCGTCCGGCGCATCGCCGGGGCGTTGCCCAACTGCCAGACCACCGTCGGCCTGTCGAACGTGTCGTTCGGGCTCAAGCCGGCGGCGCGGATCGTGCTCAACTCCGTCTTCCTGCACGAACTGACCGAGGCCGGCCTGACCAGCGCGATCCTGCACTTCTCGAAGATCCTGCCCCGCAACAAGATCCCCGAGGCGCAGTGGAACGCGGCGCTCGACCTGGTGTACGACCGCCGGCGCGAGGGCTTCGACCCGCTGGCGGCGTTCATCGCGCTGTTCAAGGACGATTCGGCGCCGGCGGGCGCTGCGCGGGCCCGGCGGGCCGAGCAGTCGATCGAGGACCGCCTGCGTTCGCACATCATCGACGGCGAGAAGGAAGGGCTGGACGGCACGCTCACCGAGGCGATGGCCCGATACAAGCCGCTGGAGATCATCAACGACCACCTGCTGGCGGGGATGAAGGTGGTGGGAGACCTGTTCGGCTCCGGGCAGATGCAGCTTCCGTTCGTGCTGCAGAGCGCCGAGGTCATGAAGATGGCCGTGGCGTTCCTGCAGCCGCACATGGAGCGCGTCGAGGGCGCGACCAAGGGCACGATCGTCCTGGCGACGGTCAAGGGCGACGTGCACGACATCGGCAAGAACCTTGTCGATATCATCCTCACCAACAACGGCTACACCGTCCGCAACATCGGCATCAAGCAGCCGATCGCCGAGATCGTCAAGGCCTGGCGCGAGAGCAAGGCCGACGCCATCGGGATGTCGGGCCTGCTGGTCAAGAGTGTCACCGTCATGGAGGAGAACCTGCACGAGCTCAACGCACTGGGCGTCACCGCCCCGGTGCTGCTCGGCGGCGCAGCCCTCACCCGCCACTACTGCGAGAGCCACCTGCGCTCCATCTACAAGGGCCCGACGTTCTACGGCAAGGACGCCTTCGAGGGCCTGCGCACCATGGACCACATCATGGCCGGCGACACCTCGGCGCTGACCGCCGAGATCGACGAGCGCCTCGGCAAACGCTCCGCCGCCGAAGAGGTCATCGCCCGCTCCCGCGCCGACCAGGCCCGGCGCGCCGAGGCCTTCGAGGCCGCCAAGGCCGCCGGCGGCCCCGCCGTCGCCGTGCAGGAGCGCTCCGACATCGAGCCGGTCGGCACGCCTCCGGCGCCGCCGTTCCTGGGCTCGCGCATCGTCACCGGCATCGATCCTGACGACCTCTACCCGTTCGTGAACAAGGTTGCGCTGTTCCGCGGCCAGTGGCAGTTCAAGAAAGGCGCTCTGGGCGACGAAGCGTTCGAGAACCAGCTCCGCGACACCGTCGAGCCCATCTTCGCCCGCCTGTGCGCGCAATGCTCGCGCGACCGAATCCTCCGCCCCGCCGTCGCCTACGGCTGGTTCGAGTGCAACAGCGATGGCAACGACCTGATCGTTTACGACCCCGCGCTGCCCGGCGCCCGGCGCGAGATCGAGCGGTTCACCTTTCCGCGACAGACCGGCCGCCAGCGACTGTGCATCAGCGACTACTTCCTGCCGGTCTCGGCCGGGCGGCCCGACGTCATCGGCATGCACTGCGTCACGATGGGGCGCGCCGCCAGCGAGGCGGCCCAGGCCCTGTTCGCCGCCAACAACTACACCGAGTACCTCTACCTGCACGGCATGGGCGTCGAGTGCGCCGAGGCCCTGGCGGAGTTCTGGCACAAGCGCATGCGCCAGGAGCTCGGCATCGCCGGCGACGACGCCCCGCGCATCCGCGACCTGTTCACGCAGCACTACCGCGGCAGCCGCTACTCCTTCGGCTACCCCGCCTGCCCGGACATGAGCGACCAGGAGAAGCTCTTCCGCCTGCTCGACCCGGCCCGCATCGGCTGCGAGCTCACCGACAACTGGCAGATCGTGCCCGAGCAGAGCACCAGCGCGATCATCGTGCACCACCCCGCCGCCAGGTACTTCGCCGTCTGAGCGGGTCGCCGGCGTCCGGCCGTCGCGGCGTGCTCACTCCGGCCAGTGCTCCCGCGCCAGCACCGCGTCCACCAGTTTGCCCGACGCTTTCCGCGGCGCGGGGACCCGCTCCGGCCCGTCCACTTCGGGCGTGCGGTTCATCAGCATGTACACCCCGCCCAGGAGCAGCGGGATGCCGAAGCCGCCGATCACCGCCTGCGTCGCGCCCGCCGGCGACAGCAGCCCCTGCCGCTTGATCACCTCGCCCACCAGCCCGGCGATCAGCACCCCCAGCGCCGTCGCCCCGAACCCGGCCACCGTCACCAGCGAAAGCACCCGCCCGCGCATGTGGTCGGGCGCCAGCACCTGCAGCGCCGCCCAGCTCTGGTTGAACGCCCAGATCCAGAAGAACCCGCAGATCAGCATCGCTCCGTACCCCATCCACAGCGTCGTCGTCGCGGCGAACAGGCTGATCGCCAGCCCCAGGGCGCTGACGGCGACGGGGATGAAGTGGTGCCTGGGGTACCACGGCGGGATGTACCCCAGCGCCACCCCGCCGATCACCGCGCCGATGCCCTGCACGGCCAGCAGCGTGCCGGCGGCGGGCTCGGCCGCGCGGGGCTCCAGGCCGTAGACGTCGATCACGAACATCGACAGCAGCCGCACCAGCGGCGCCGCCAGCAGGCTGATGTAGACCTGGGCCAGGAACACGGCGCGCGGCCCGCGCTGGTGCCGCAGAAACCGCCACGCGGCCACCACCTGTTGCCACACGCTCGTACCGTCGCGCGCCGGGGCGGGCGCATTGGGCGTGCTGGCCACCACGCCGGCGACGATCAGGAAGCTCAGCGCGTTGAACGCCAGCAGCGGCCAGGCCGCCACCGTCGCCAGCAGCAGCCCCGCCAGCGCCGGCCCCAGCACCCGCGCCATGTTGAACTGGATCCCGTTGAGCGCGATCGCGCGCGACAGTTCGGCCCGCGGCACCAGCCTGGGCGTGAGCGTCTGCCACGCCGGAAAGTTGAACGCCATCACGCACCCGTTCAGCGCCCCCAGTGCGAACAGCCAGTGCACGGCCGTGCGCTTGCTCTCGAAATCCCACGCCGCGACCAGCGCCACCCCCGCCGCCACCACCGACGCCAGGATCTGCGTCACCACCAGCAGCGTCCGCCGGTTGAACCGGTCAGCCGCCAGCCCGCCGAAGATCCCCAGCAGGAAGATCGGCAGGCTTTGCAGCGCGCCGAGGATGCCCTGGTCGTCCAGCCGCCCGGTGGTCTGCGCCACGAACATCTGGATCGTGAACATCTCCATCCAGGTGCCCACGTTCGACACGAACTGCGCGATCAGCACCCGCCGGAAATATCGGTGCCCGAAGGCCTGGCGGAACGTCACGTGGTGGTGCGCGGGCCGGGGCGGCGCGGCTGCCCCCGCCGCGCCCGACACTGACTCGGGCGTCGGGGCCTCATCGTCCGGCTCGGCCGGCGGCTGCGGTGGAGAGATCAATCCGCCCGCCGAACCCGGCGGCGCCGTCGCCACCAGTGGCTCATCACCCGCGCCGCGGGCGGCGCCGCGCCCGTCCGAACCCCCCGGCGCACCCGCCACACCGTCGGAGTAGGGCCGGGGACTGCTGGCGGGCGATGACACTGGGCACTCCGTTGCTTGCGAACTTCTCGGCCCCGCGGCCGACTTCCCGCCCCCCGCCCCGCCGTCCTTGTCATGCTAGGCCCCGCCCTCCAGATGCGCTCGATCGCCTGGCCCGTCGGCCCGCGGCCTGAAACCGCGGCGGCGCGCGGCTCGATCCGTGTTCATCCGTGCTGATCCGTGTCCCTGTCTCCGCCGGCGTGCCCGAGCGCGCCCCCAGTACCCCGTCGCTCACGCTCCGGGTTCGTTCGTTTCCCTTCCCCATCCGCGTCGATCCGTGTTCATCCGCGGCTTCTTCCCCGCGCCCTGAACCCGCTTCACCGCGCCCCGGGCACGTTGGCGAATCGGCACCGTCGAATGCCCACGTACACCAGCGTCTCGAACACCAGCAGCCCCGCGATCACCGCCGCCGCGCCCAACACGCCCGCCATCCACACGGCCCCCTGCGACGGTTCGAAACCGAGCAAGTCTCCCGCCCGCGTCAGCCACCCGCCGCGCGGGTTGGCCGCGTCGGTCGCCGCGGGCAGCAGCGCCGAGCCCAGCACCAGCGCCCCGCCGATCACCCATCCGATCGACGCGTGCGCTGCGACGGTCCAGGCCACCGTCGGCGTCACCCGCCAGCCCCGCCGCCGCCCGATGAACCGCACGCCGACCGTTTCCACGTACGTCAAGCCCCACAGCGCCGCCCACGCCACTGGCCCGGCCAGCAGCGTCCAGGCGTTCGGCCGGCGGATCAACTCGCCCGCGGCGATCCACGCCGGGTCCGCCAGCGCGTACGGCGCGGGCGCCCACGCCGCCAGCCCGACCAGCAACGCCGCGAGCGTCAGGTTCACCGACAGCAGCGCATCGAGCGGCCCGCCGTCGATCCGCGCGGTGTCGAACGCGCTCCGCGGCCGCCGCAGCACCGCCGTCGCGGTCGCCAGCCAGGCCCGCGCCGTGCGGGAATTCTGGAACGGCGTGCCCGTTCGGCGCGACGGCAGGCTCCGGTCGATCGGTCGGCCGCACTCCGGGCACGACGCGCCGATCCCAAGCCCCGCAAGGTCATACCCGCACCCCTCGCAGGCCAGTCGATCCGGCGGTGGTACGCCCGGGCGGGTCATCCGGCGATTGTTCCCCGCTGGCCCCGGGCGGGCGCACGGTCCATAATTGATGCGGACATGATGGACGTTCGAGCCCTCTTCGACCGGCGCGGCCTGCGCTGCACCCGCCAGCGCGAGCGGATCTACCGCGCCCTGGCCGCGACCACGTCCCACCCCACGGCCGAGGAACTGCACCGCGTCGTGCAACGCACCGGCGCACGCATCAGCATCGCCACCGTGTACAACACGCTCGAAGCGTTCACGCGGCGGGGCCTGGCGCGCCGGTTCTCGCCGATGCCCGGAGACGCCTCGGCCGGCGTCGAACGTGGGGGGGCCGCGGGCCTGGGCGCCTGCCGCTACGACGCCGACACCAGCGAGCATGCCCACTTTGTCGGCGACGATGGTCGCATCCGCGACGTGCCCGGCGACCTCGATCGGCGGCTGATGGCCGAATTGCCGCGCGACCTCATCGACGAGATCGAGCGCCGCATGGGCGTGCAGGTCGAGCGCGTCAGCGTGAAGCTGGTCGGCCGGCAGACCGGGCGCGGCTCGGCCTGCTGAGTTCCTGCCCGCCGCGCACGATTTGCGCCCCGGCCCGGTTTCGGGTCCGGACTTGAGAACGCCCTGCCAAGGCCCGATACCTCTGGCATCGGCCGCTCAGCGCCCTCGGCGCGGAGCCGCCGCGCGGAGGCCGCGCCATGAACCAGCAGACCTTGAACCCCGCCGATCGCCGCCGCTTCGTGCGCTACGAGATGCGCCCGGCCTACACGGCCGTGCGTGCCACGCCGATCGACGGCGCCTCGTCTTCGATGGAGGGTCATTCCTACGACCTGTCCGAGGGCGGCGTGCAGTTCGAGCTCGACCGCGCCATCGAACCCGGCACGCCCATCGGCATCGAGGTCATGCTCCCCGCGCTGCTCGGCTACGAGCCGCAGGAGCACCGCTCGGTCAAGGCCTTCGCCACCGTCGTCTGGGTCGATGACAGCGAGCCCGGACCGGTTCGGATGGCCGCGGTCTTCCGCCGATTCGCCACCGAAGATGATCACCGCCGGCTGATGCAGCACCTGCGGACCGGTCGCTACCGCGCCGCGGCCTGAGCGGCCGACCGCTCGGACGCTCCGGCGCAACCCGCGGGCCGACCTACCATCGGCCCGTGTTCGTCGACCTTGCAGTCATCACGGTCAAGGCCGGAGACGGCGGCCCCGGCTGCGTCGCCTTCCGGCGCGAGAAGTTCGAGCCCAAGGGCGGCCCCTGCGGCGGCAACGGCGGGCGCGGCGGCGACGTCATCCTCGTGACGGACGAAGGGTGCAACACCCTGCTGGATTTCCGCGGGCGGCCCGAATGGGAGGCCGAGCGCGGCGGCATGGGCAAGGGCAAGCAGATGACCGGGCCCGATGCGCCCGCGCGTATCGTCCGCGTGCCCCCCGGAACCCTCGTGTACGACAACGCCTCGGGCGAGCTGTTGGCCGACATGCTGCCCGGCACGCGCTACGTCGCGGCCGTCGGCGGCAACGGCGGCTTCGGCAACGAGCACTACAAGACCAGCACCAACCAGGCGCCCACCCACGCGCACCCGGGCTTCCCCGGCCAGGTGCGCGAGCTGCGCCTGGAACTGAAACTGATCGCCGACGTCGGTCTCATCGGCATGCCCAACGCCGGCAAGAGCACCCTGCTGGCCGCCGTCACCAAGGCGACGCCCAAGATCGCCGACTACCCCTTCACCACCCTCAGCCCGCAGCTCGGCGTTGCCGAGCTCGACCCGCAACGGCGCATCGTGCTGGCCGACATCCCCGGCCTCATCGAGGGCGCCAGCGAGGGCCACGGCCTGGGGCTCGATTTCCTCCGGCACATCGAACGCACCCGCGTGCTGGTCCACCTGCTGGACGTCATGCCCCCCGAGGGCACGCCCGCGGCCAACTACCGCACCATCCGCGAGGAACTCTACAAGTACTCGCCCGCCCTGGCCGAGCGCGAGGAGATCATCGTCCTCAACAAGCTCGACCTTCTGCCGGACGACGACGCCCGGGCCGACGCCGTCAAGCGGCTGCGGGCCGACCTGAAACTGGGGCGCGACGCCGAGGTCGTCGGCATCAGCGGCGCCGCCAGGATGCACACGCGCGACCTGCTCGAGAAACTCTGGACGGTGCTCAACCGCAAGCCCCGCACCTGGGCCATTGATCCTGCCGAGGCGCCGCCGGCCCGCGCCCTTCGCGACGCGGAGCCGGTTGCCGTTGCCACACGCCAGTCCGCCGCGTACGGGATCGTCGAGCCCAAGCCGGCGCCAAAGGTCAACGCCGAGCCCAAGCCCAAGACCAAGCCCAAGACCAAGCCCAAGACGAAGGCCAAGGCCTCGGTCAAGCCGAAGCCCAAGGCCCGCGCGAAGCCCAAGTCCAAGATCGCACGCAAGCCCGCGGCCAAGCGACAGATCAAGGCCAAGGCCAAACCCAAGGCCAACGCGAAGTCGAGGGCCGGGCCAGCGCGTTCCGCCGCCAGGCCCGCGGGGCGATCCAAGCCCGCGGCGCGCCGGTCGGCCGGGCGGGCCAAGCCCGCCGGGCGCACCGTCACGCGCGGGCGATGAGCGCCAGCCATTCCACGTTGCCGTGACCTTCGGTCCCCGCGCCCGAGCCGCGGATCGGCGAGGATTCGAGCCCCAGCACGCGCACGCCCAGCGCCGGCAGGGCATCGGCGGTGCGCCGGGCGATGCGTTCGGCGGCGTCGTCGGGCAGCACGCCCCGCACCAGGTCGCGCGACTTCTCCGCCGGGCTGAGCTCGTAGTGCGGCTTGATGAGCGAGATGATCCGAGCGCCGGGGTCGGGCCGCAGCCAGCGCAGGGCCGCGGGGATGATGCGACTCTGCGGCGTCCATCCCGCGTCGATCA
>JAHCJH010000009.1 GCA_026126345.1 Phycisphaeraceae bacterium
CGCTGCTTTCCTGCTTTCCCGCTTTCCTGCTTTGCTGCTTCCCACGTTCGTGCGTTCCGCGCCCGCCGCCCCGTCTTCCTCCCCGTCCGCCGGGAGCCGCCAACCTATGGCTTCTGACCGCGCGCTCCTGCTCCTTTCCGCCCCGGCATACGCTCCCCCCATGCGTGCGTTCCTTTCCGCGTTGCTTCTGTCCGCCTGCGTGCTGAGCACGGTCTTCGGAGCCCGGATCTCCTGCGCGGCCGCCGGCGTGCCGGCGCCCTCGGAGCCCCGGATGGTGCAGCCCGAATCGCTCGAGCAGGGGTTCATCATCGTCGTCACCGATGCGCCGGGCGTCGCCAGCAGCGAGTACCCCATCATCCTCGCCAGCAACCACAACGGCTGGAACCCCGCCGACCAGAAAATGAAGCTCACCCGCCGCTCCGACGGCAAGTGGCAGATCGACCTGCCCAAGCCCGCCCTCGATTCCCGAATGGCCTTCAAGTTCGCCCGCGGTTCCTGGGAGCGCGTCGAGGTCTCCGCCGACTTCAAGGACATCGACAACCGCCAGCTTCCTCTGGTCGATGCCGCGGCCCTCAAGCCCGGCGAAAAGCCCATCATCGAGCTCTCCGTGCCCGCCTGGCGCGACCAGCGCCCGTGGGAAACCGTCCAGTTCGGCGTCAACCCGTACCGCAAGATCACCGTTGCCGCCGGAACGATCCGCCGATTGGAGACCACCGGCGGCGGAGCGGTCACGGCGCGCGACGTGCTCGTCTGGCTCCCCCCCGGCTACGACGATCCCGCCAACGCCGCGCGAACCTACCCCGTGCTCTACCTCCACGACGGCCAGAACGTCTTCGAGAAGCTCCCGGGCGTCCCCGGCGAGTGGCGCGCCGACGAAACCGCCGCCCAGCTCATCGAGCAGGGCCGCATCGAGCCGCTCATCATCGTCGCGATCCCCCACGCCGGCGCCGCCCGCGCCAGCGAGTACCTGCCCGTCGCCGCCGTCGACGGCGTCACCCCTCGGGCCGACGCCTACGCCGACTACGTGGTCAACGAGGTCATGCCCCGCGTCGCCCGATCCCTGCGCACGCGGACCGGGCCCGAGAACACCGCCATCGGCGGCGCGTCGTTCGGCGCCGTCGTCAGCCTCCACACCGCGCTGCGGCACCCCGGCGTCTTCGGCAAGCTCCTGCTGGAGTCGATGCCCGTGCTGGCCAGGGACCGGCTGGTCCTCCGCCATTTCCAGGCCCCCGGCCCCGCCTTTCCCCCGCGCATCGTCATCGGCATGGGCGGACGCGAAGCCGGGCCCGACGCCGACGCTCGCATCAACGCCGCCTACGCCGACAGCGCTTCGGATCTGCGCGCCCTGTGCATCGCCCGGGGCGTCCGCGAGGACAACGTTCTGCTGGTCGTCGACCCCGCGGCCGTGCACAACGAGGACGCATGGGCCAAGCGCCTGCCGGGCGCGCTGCAGTTCCTGTTCGGCCGCCGCTGAGCCGAACCTCAGGCCCCCGCTCCCGCCGCCGCCGGAACGCCCCCCGTCGCCAGCCGCAGGATGTTCGCCTGCGTCATCGCCTCGCCCGTCAGCTCGCCGGCGATCGCCCCGTCGCGCATCACCACCAACCGGTCCGACAGCGCCAGCAGCTCCGCCATCTCGCTGGAGACCAGCAGCACCGCCGCCCCGGCCTGCGCCGCCGCCCGCACGGCCCGGTAGATCTCCGCCTTGGTCCCCACGTCGATCCCGCGCGTCGGCTCGTCCAGCAGCAGCACCCGCGTCTCCCGGCCCATCCACCGCGCGATCAGGAGCTTCTGCTGGTTGCCGCCCGACAGCTCCCCGGGCAGGCTCGACGCCGACGCCGTCTTGACCCGGAACGCCTCCAGCCGCTCGGCCACGTACCGCCGCTCGGCGCCGATCGCCCGCAGGCCCGCCACGGCCAGGCGCGGCATCGCCGGCGTCGCGATGTTCTCGTCCACGCCCAGCAGGAAGAACAGGCCCTGCAGCTTGCGGTCCTCCGGCACGTAGCCCACGCCCGCGTCGATCATCGCCCGCGGGCTGCCCATGGGCACCGGCCGCCCGCCCACCGCGACCAACCCGGTCGCCCGCCGGTCGAGGCCGAACAGCGCGTCGAGCAGCTCGCTGCGGCCCGAGCCCACCAGCCCGCCGACACCCAGCACCTCCCCGGCCCGGACCGACAGCGACACGCCACGCAGCACGCCCGGCGAGTCGACGCCCCGGGCCTCGAGCAGCACGGTCGACGCCGCCGGGGCCGGGCCGGCGCGGTGGCTCGTGCGCTCCAGGCGCCGGCCGATCATCTGCTCCACCAGCGCGGGCTCGTCGATGGAGCGCACGTCGCTGGTGGCGATGTACCGCCCGTCGCGCAGCACCGTGACGCGGTCGCACACCTCGAAGATCTCCCCCATGCGGTGCGACACGTACAGCACCGTGATGCCGCCGGCGGCCAGCCGCCGAACGATCGCCAGCAGCCGCTGCACCTCGGCGACGGCCAGCGAGCTCGTCGGCTCGTCGAAAACGATCACCCGCGCGCCGTGCCCCTGCCCGCCCCCGCCGGAGCGGTCGTCCAGCGCGCTGGCGATCTGCACGATCTGCCGCGGGGTTTCGACAGGCTGCCCAGCGGCGCGCGCACGTCGATCGACGGCTCCAGGTCCGCCAGCAGCCGCTCGGCCCGCGCGCACATCGACCGCTTCTCGACCAGCCCGAACCGCGACGGCAGGTCGTGCAGGCAGAGGTTCTCCGCCACCGTCAGGTTCGGGCACTGGGCCAGCTCCTGGTGCACGATGCGCACGCCCGCGTCGAACGCGTCGTCGATCGACCCCGGTTCCAGCGTCCGGCCCGCGATCGTCACCGTGCCGGCGTCGGGCCGGTGCAGGCCCGCGATGGTCTTGCCCAGCGTGCTCTTGCCCGCGCCGTTCTCGCCCATCAGCGCGTGCACTTCCCCGGCGCGGAACGAGGCCGACACATTGTCCAGCGCCAGCGTCGGCCCGAACCGCTTGGTGATGCCGCGCACCACCAGCAGGTCTTCGGCCATAGCGGGGGCGCCGTGGGTCATGGGACGGCAAGCCTATCGACCCCGCCGGCGGCCGCAAGCCCCGTCACGCGGCCCCCGCCCCGGCGAGCACCGCCGCGGCTCCGACGACCGCGGCCGTCTCGACCCGCAGCACGAACGGCCCGAGCCGCAGCGGCACGCCCCCGGCGGCCAGCAGCTCCGCGCGCTCCTGCTCGGTCAGCCCCCCCTCGGGCCCGACGACCAGGTGTACCGGTTGCGACGACGGTCCGGCGGGCGGCGGCGGCCGGCCCCCGCCGTCGGCCACCAGCAGCACGCCGCCGGCCGCCCGCGCGATCACGCCCGGCACATCCAACGGCCCGAGAAGCTCCATGGCGTGGGGTCGCCCGCACTGCTTCATGGCCTCGCGTGCGATCCGCTCCAATCGATCGGTGCGTAGCGGGTCGCCCGACCCTGCGCGGTCGCACACCAGCGGACCCCACGCCGCGGCGCCAACCTGGCACAGCTGGTCCACCATCCACTCCACCCGGTCGCGTTTGGGCGGCGGGGCCCAGACGTGCACGGCCGGGCGCACCGGCGCGCGCTCGGTCCGGGACTCGACCAGGACCGAGACCGATGGCTCGGCGCGTTTGCTCCCGGGGTCGACCGACGTGACGTGCCCGCCGGCCACGAGGCCCCGCCCGTCGAGCAGCTCGACCCGCTCACCCACCCGGAGGCGCTTGACCAGCGCCGCGTGGCGGCCTTCTTCGCCGCCGATGGTCGCGGCGAGCCCGGCGGCGGGGACCTGGGCGACGACGATCCGGTGCACGCTCATGGGACTCCCGCCGGGCGCTGGTTGCCGGTCCCCTAGGCTACCAGCAGGTCGCCGACGGTTCTCGGACGATCCCGCCGCCGCTCCCGGGCCCGCACCCGGGTCAGGGGTTGAGTTTCGCGGCCTGACCGTCGATGATCCCCGGAGATGTCCCGGGGCGCGCCGCGCCCCGGCCGGAGCAGCATGGCGCCCAGCAACCCGACAACCAGCGAAGAGACGATCTCGCGCGACACCGGCGCCAAGGCCGTGAGCCAGCCGACCGAGCAGGCGGCGGCGCTGGACCGCGCCGTTGATGCCGCCATCGCCGCGTCCGGCGCGGGCAAGCCCGATGCCAGGCTCGACGCCGAGGTGGAAGCCGCGCTGGTCCAGGCCAAGCAGAGCGTTGCTGATTCCGGCAGCTCGCCCCGGGCGACCATCGCGCCAGGATCCGAGTCGGCCGGCGTGCCCGCCCCGCCGCCGGCCAACGAGATCAAGCAACTTGACGCGACGCTGGCGGCCAACGCCGCGTCCGCCGCGGCCGCGGCCGATGAGTTCGAGGATGTGACGCCGAAGCTCGCGGCCAAACCGCCGGCAACGACACCGACGGCCGCCGCGCCGGCTCCGGCTCAAGCCCCCAAGACTTCCAAGCCCGCCGAGGCGCAACCGGCGCCCGCGAAGACTCCTGCGCCGACCGCCGCGCCGGCCGCGGCCACTTCCGCCGATGCCGCTCCGTCGAGTTTGCGAGCCGGCTCGGCGCTGGCGCCGCTGATGCGGCGGTTCGAGCCGATGGCGGCCCGGTTGGCCGCGCTGTCGCCGGGCATGCGGCAGACGATCGGGTGGGCGGCGATCATGACGGCGTTCAACGCGCTGTGGGTCTGGGGGTTCGTGCTGCTCAAGTCGCCGCAGGCGCGGAACCACGAGGGCGAGGGCAAGGCGGCGCTCATGGGCCTGCCGCCGCCGCACCCGGTCGAGCCGGAGCCGGCGTCGAAACCCGCGAAGGATGCGCCTGCGGACTCGGCCCACGGCGACGCGCCGGCGCCGACACCCGGGCACGGCGGGCACTGAACCGGGAACATCGGACCAGCGGTCAACGGGCGCGCGGAACTTCGCGCGGCTGCTCGGGGGTCATCTTGGGCTTGCCGGGCGGCGGCGGATCTTCACCCAACGGAACCTTGGGCGCCTGCGGCGGGGCGCCGGGCATGGGGGGCTCGGCGGGTTCGGCGGGCTGTTTGGCCTTGGCCTGGTCTTCCGCCTTGATGCGTTGATCGATGTCGGCGCGCCAGGCGGCGTCGAGGTCGGCGAAGGACAAGCCCAGGGCGTCGCGCGTGGCCTGGTCGATGGTCTTGCCGGCGGCCATGGCCCGGAGCCAGGCGTTGCGCTTGGTTCGCCCGAACCGATCGGATACGTAGAGCATCATGTGCTCGCCCTGGGTGTAGACGTTGCCCATGAGCGCGCCCTTGGTGTTGCGGAAGTCGGTGATGTCCTCCCAGTTGGCCAGCCGGCCGCGCCGAGCCCAGCCGTGCACGATGGTGTTGACCCGTTCGACGGGGTTGGTTCGGAACTTCGCGGCGGCGAGGTCGGCGACGCCCTCGAGCACCCACCACGGCGCGTCGGTGGCCTTCTCGCCGAACTCGAACGTGGCGACGTGGCCGTACTCGTGGGCCATGACGGTCTTGAGGCCGGCGCCCCCCTGGCGGCCGGCGCGCCCGAGAAGCTTGATGGACTCGTGGGGTTCGTTCCAACCGCCGAGCGAGTCGCTGTACGACAGGTAGATCGACGCCTGCAGGTGCGCCATCGAGCCGTAGAGCTTGACCTCCTGCACGCGTTCGATGCGCTGCTCGAAGCCCTCGTCCACGTGCGCGCGAACCTCGGGCATCGCGGCGATGACGGCCTTGGCCATGCCCTCGAGGCCGGGGTCGTACTTCACGCGCACACCCGCGAAGTCCTGGGGCGCGCCCTCGGCGCCGGGCGTCAGCTCCATCACCTGCCACTGTTCTCCCTTGAAGAGCCAGCGGCCATCGGCGGCGCGCTCGAAGATGACGGGGTACTCGACCGAGCGCGTGCGTCCGCCCTTGCCCTGGGGACCGGCGTCGTTGTCGTTCTGGGGCATCATCCACGTCATGGTCAGCGTGAAGCGGGCGCGCGTCGGGCCGAACTCGGCCGGGCGGTCCTTCCAGAGTTGCTCGGGCGCCGGCGTTGCCGGTTGTTTGGCGTCGGCCTCGGGCGCCGGCGCGGGGTCCGGCCGCGGCGCGGGCGACGGGTCCGGACGGATCGCCAAGATGAACTGCGCGGGCTTGAACTTCTCCAAGTCGGCCGCCCAGTTCTCCTGCTCCTTGCGGAAGATCGGGTCGTCGGTTGCCACGTGCCTGAGGTAGCCCGGGATGTCGCCGGCCAGCACCGCCGCCTGCATCTCGGCCAGCACGGCCTCGATCGCCGCCCGGGTGGTATCGGCGTTGGGGGCGACGCTCGGCCCGGCGCGAGTTTCGGAGAAGGCCGCGGCGGGGAAAGAAAGCGCCAGACCGAGCGATGCCGCTGCAACGAGCCGGTGGAACACGTTCCGCTCCTTGAGGGCCGGCATCGGACGCCGGCCTCGAGCCAATCGTAACGGGGCGCCTCGATCCGGGTCAGGCGTCGGCCGGGGCCTTGCCAGCGAGCACGGCGTCGTAGACGCGTTGAAGATCAGCGACCATGCGCTCGCTGCTGAATCGATCGCGGCAGAGCGCCCGACCCTCCAGGGCTTGGAGTCGGGCACGGGCCGGGTCCTCGGCGGTCCAGCGCACGGCGGCGGTCAGGGCGGCACGGTCGCCGACGGGGTAGAGCCGCCCGGTGCGCCCGTCGATGCAGGCCTCGGGCGTGCCGTCGGCGTCGGACGCGACCACCGGCACGCCGCACAGCAGCGCCTGGGGCACGGTTCGTGGCAGGCCTTCGCGGTAGCTGGGGTGCACCAGGAGGTCCATCGCGCGCATGAGGCCGGGGATGCGTTGCGGCGGGACCAGCCCGGTGATGACGACCTGTGCCGTTCGCGGGTCGGCGCCGGGCGACGAGGGCCGGTCGAGCTCGGCGATCGGCAGGTTCATGGCCGCGGCGGCGGCGATGAGGCGGGCTCGGCGCCAGCCGTCGCCGACCCAGAGCATCGCCCAGGCCGGGTTGCGCCGCAGTTCGGGGCCGAGGGCGGCCAGCAGGTCGTCGTGTCCCTTGAGATCGGCCAGGCGAGCGACGGTGCCGATGATGAACCGGTCGGCGGGGATGCCCAGGCGGGCGCGGACCTCCGGGCCTGACTCGCCCGGGAGCGCCTCGAGGAACGGCGCGGTTTCCATGCCCGAGTAGACGGTGGTGTACTGCTCTGGACGGCCGATGCCGGCGTCGAGGTACTGGCGGGTCATGGCGTCGGCCACGCTGACGATCGCGTGGCAACGCTTCGCGGCGAATCGCTCGGCGGCGATGTACCCGCGCCGAACCAGCGCGTTCTGAAAATCGTGAAACGGCGGGCCATGGATTGTGTGCACCACGGCGACGGGGCCTCCGCGGGCGCGACGCAGCCCCCAGGCGGCCCAGCGGCCGATGATCCCCGCTTTGCTGCTGTGGGTGTGGACCACGTCGGGCTTCAGGTCGGCCAGCAGCCGGCGCAGGTCGCGGGCGGCGCGGGCGTCGTGCCAGGGGTGCACGGCGCGGATGAGGTGCGGGGACTCGTGCGTGGTGATGGCCCGTCCGTCGGCCGTGCGGAAGGCCCGCACGCGATCGAGCAGGCTGCCTTCGGGGCCGTAGATCGGCCCGAACACCAGGTGCACATCGTGGCCCGCCTCGGCCTGCCCCTCGCACGAGAGGACGGTGTTCTCCTGCGACCCGCCCAGGATCAGGCGAGTGGAGACGTGCGCGATGCGGAGCGGTGACGGCATGGTTGGGCCAACGGTCGTGCGTGCAGGGGGATCGGCGGGCGGGCGTCAGTCGTAGTTGATCCACTCCAGGCAGAGGCCCCGGGCCGGGGCGGTGGGACCGGCCTGGGCGCGGTCGCGACTTTCCAGGGCACGGCGGAGGTCGTCGGCCGACCGCTGGCCGAGCCCGACCTGCATGAGCGAGCCGGCGATGATGCGGACCATGTTCCACAGGAATCCGTTGCCGCTGACGCGGATCGTGACCAGGCGGGCGGGCTGGCCGCCGGGGGCATCGTCGGCCGGCGGGGCGGACGACTCGACGCGGCATTCGAAGACGGTGCGGACCGTCGAGAGGCGGCCGTGCCCGGCGGCGGCGAAGGCGGCGAAATCGTGCTCGCCGACGAGCACGGCGGCGGCGGCGTTCATGGCGTCGGCGTCGAGACCGCGCGGGTGCCAGAGGTGGTGCACGCGCCGCCGGGACCACAGCGGGCGTGCCGGCGACACCCAGAAGGTGTAGGCGTATCCCTTGGCGCGGGCGCCGCCGACGGGGTCGAAGTCGTCGGGGGCCAGCGCGGCGGCGCGGACGAGCACATCGTCGGGCAGGCGGCTGTTGAGCGCGGCGGCCAGGCGGTCGGCGCCGCGCTCGACCGGCCAGCCGGAGCCGGGCGGCTCGGGCAGGATCGCCGGGTCGATGCCGGGCCCGCAGGTGAAGGCGGCGACCTGGCCCAGCGCGTGCACGCCCGAATCGGTGCGGCTGGCGCCGATGAGTTCGACGTCCTGGCGAACGACGTCGCGGACGGCCCGCTCGACGACGCCCTGAACCGTGCGGAGGGCGACGCGGTCCGGCCGGGCGGAATCGATGCGCGGCGTGTCGTCGCCGTAGGCGCGGGCGTGGGCCCCGGCTTCGATGGGCGGCTCCTGCTTCTGCCAGCCGCAGAAGTCGGTGCCGTCGTAGGCGAGCGTGAGGCGGTAGCGGGGCACGGGCGATTGTTGGGCGGGCGCGGGGAACGGGCGGGGTCGGACGATGACGACCAAGGTCAGCGTGCCTGGAGGCAGCGCTCGATGCGCCGGAGCGCCGACGCGACGCCGATGGCCGCGACGGTCTCGCCCAGCGGCGGGCTGACGGTCCCGCCGGTGATGCCGACGCGCACCGGCTGGGCGACTTCGCCGAGCTTGGCGTTGCGCTCGGCGGCGACGGCGGCCACCACGGCGTCGATCGCCGCGGCGTCGGCGTTGGGCCCCAGGGCGCGCAGGCGCTGGGCGAACGCCGCCAGGGCGTCGCGCCCGGGCGGTGTGAGGTGCTTGGCAACGGCGGCGGGGTCGAAGGCGACGGCTTCGTCGGCGACCATTGCGAACTCGACGACCCTGATGAGATCGCGCAGGGTCTTGCAGCGTGGCCGCGCCAACCGCAGGAGCGCGGAGCGCCGGGGCGCCTGGAGCGCGCGCCAGCGCCGGGCGAATTCGGGCTCGTGTTCGTCGGCCCAGGTCTGGAAGCGCTCGGAGAAGCGGTCGTCGGTCATTGCGGCGATGGCGTCGGCGTTGAACGACAGGAGCTTGACGCGGTCGAACTTGGCGTTGCCCCGGCCGATGCGCTCCAGGGAGAAATGGCGGGCGAGGAACTCCATGTCGAACTTCTCGACGTCCTTGCCGTCGGGGGACTTCATGCCCGGCGACCAGCCGAGCAGGGCCAGGAAGTTGGTGATGACCTCGGGCAGGTAGCCGCTGCGGCGGTAGTCCCAGACCTCGACTTCGGGCAGCGCAACCGCGAAGGGGCCGGCGAGCGCCTCGGCGAACTCGACAGCGTCGCTCGTGCCGGCCAGGAACTCGGCGACGGCCGACTCGGCCAGGCCGGCGCGAGCCGCGGCGAGCGCCGGGGTGAGGGCGGGGTCCTTCTGCATCGCGGCCTTGAGCGCGGCGCGGGCGGCCTTGGCCTTGTCGCGTTTGCTCATCTTGCCGCCGTCCATGTTGAAGATCAGGGGCATGTGGGCGTAGACGGGCGTGCGGAAGGGCGCGCCGCCGTCGGTGCGTGTGAGCGCCTGCTGGAGCGCGACGTGGCGCGGCGTGTTCATGAGGTGCTCCTGGGCGCGGAGCACGTGCGTGACGCCCATGAGCTCGTCGTCGATCACGACGGCGAAGTGGTACGTGGGGAATCCGTCGGCCTTGCGGATGACGAAGTCGTCGACCTCACCGGGGGCGAACTTGACCTCGCCCAGGATCGAGTCGTGCACGCGGATGCCCTCGGGCGGCATCGCGAACCGGACGACGTGCGGCTCGCCGGCGGCGGCGCGGCGCCAGCGCGCCTCGTTGAACTCCCCGGGTCGAACGTCGGCTGGGCGGGGGTACTTGAAGGTCTTCTTTTGGGCGGCGGCGGCGCGGCGCGCGGCGTCGAGCTCGTCGGCGGTCTCGAAGGCGGGGTAGGCACGGCCGAGCCGGCCGAGGTGCTCGACGTACCGGTTGTAGATATCGAGGCGCTGGGCCTGGAAGTACGGACCGACGGGGCGGGAGCCTCTGCCGATGTCGCCGAGCACGGGCCCGTCGTCCCACGTGATGCCGAGCCAGGCCAGGTCTTCGAGGATGCCGCGGGCGCTCTCGTCGCTGCTGCGGGCCTGATCGGTGTCCTCGATGCGGATCATGAAGCGGCCGTTGGGCCCGGCGTGCCGGGCGAAGGCCCAGCAGAACAGGGCCGTGCGGGCCCCGCCGATGTGAAGGTGGCCGGTCGGGCTGGGGGCGAAGCGGGTGACGATCGGCTCGGGGTTCATAGGGCGGCAGTCTATGAGCCCGGGGGCGAACGCCGGTCGTCGCCGGGGCCGAGGGCGTTCGGCGGGCGGGGGACGAGGGCCCCAATGATCCGGCCATGGCGACTCGGCGCACGCGGACCAGGGGCCAAGGCGGAACCGGCGCGGGCAAGGCCCGCGGACGGAAGGCGAAGGACGCCGAGCGCGACGTCGCCTCGGCGGCGCCGCGGACGCCCGCGAACCCCGAGCACAGCCTGGCGCTGCGAACGGCGTTCTGGCAGCACATCGTGCGCGACATGCTGACGACGATGAGCGTGCTGCAGGCGAGCCGCCCGGACATGTTCGACGGCCGCATGGCGGTGCTGACGAACGCCGGCGAACGAGTCGCGATCGCGGGGATCGAGCCGCTGTTCGCGTGCGGCATCCCGGGCACGCCGGCGGATCAGGCGCTATCGATCGCGGTGGAGTCTTCGGTGTTCCGCATCCGCACGCCGGAGGGCGAGGTCTTCACTCTGCCGTTATCGGAGATCCGGGCGCTGCACGCGCTCAGCGACGACCTGGTGAAGTCGCTCGAAGCCTCTTCGGCGCAGGCCGACGGGGGCGACGTGCCGTTCGGGTTCGCGGCGTACACCTCGCTGGCGACGTCCCCGCGCGCGGCGCCCGCGCCGGCGCGCAAGCAGCGGCGCACGCGGAAGGGCTGACTCCGCTGGCGGATCGCGGGGGCGTGGTGTAGGCTTTGGGGCACGCCACAGGCAGAATGACGCATGTCGGTTCCGCACGGCAAGACGCTGATCGCCATCCCGGTGTACAACGAGGAGCGGTACATACCGCGCGTGATCGCCCACGTGCTGGAGTACGCGGACAACGTGCTGGTGGTCGACGACGGGTCCACGGACCGGACGCCGACCCTGCTGCCGAAATTCCGCGTGGAGGTGATCCGGCACGCGGAGAACCGCGGGTACGGGCGCAGCCTGCGCGACGCCTTCGCGTACGCGGCGTGCCACGGGTACGACTGGGTTGTCACGATGGACTGCGACGAGCAGCACGAGCCGGCGTCGATCCCGGCCTTTCTGGCGGCGGCGGCCGAGAATCGCTGGGACGTGATCTCGGGCACGCGGTACGCATCGGCGACGGACGAAGCGACCACCCCGCCCGCGGACCGGCGGGCGATCAACGAGGCCATCACCGAGGAGCTGAACGAGCGGCTGGGCCTGTCGCTGACGGACTCGTTCTGCGGGTTCAAGGCGCACCGGGTGGCGGCGCTGCGCCGGTTGAACCTGACGGAAACGGGGTACGCGTTCCCGATGCAGTTCTGGGTGCAGGCGGTGGCGCAGGGGCTGCGGATCTGCGAGATCCCGGTGCGGCTGATCTACAAGGACCTGCTGCGTTCGTTCGGGGCGCACCTGGACGACCCGCGCACGCGCCTGGCGCACTACCACTCGGTGCTGCACTGCGAGCTCAAGCGGCAGGCGACCCTGCTGCCTCCGCAGGCGGTGGAGGGCCTGACGCCGTCGCCTTGCCGCGACGAGGTCTGACCCGCGGCGCGACGCGGCCGCTTACTTGCTCTTGCTGTCGCCCCGGGCGAAGATCGAAGCGACGTAGTTGAGCACGTCGGTGGCGGAGGTTTCGTTGTAGCCGAACTGCTTGATCATGCGCTGCTTGACGACGTCGATCTTGGCCTGGGTCTCGTCGTCGACCACGGAGGAGACGAGGTTCTTGAGCTTGATGGTGTCGCGCTGGTCCTCGAAGAGCTTGAGCTCCAGGGCGCGGTAGAGCCGGGCGTTGGTGTTGTACTCGAACTTGCGGCCGTCGAGCGCCAGGGCGCCGATGTAGTTCATGATCTCCTGGCGGAAGTCGTCCTTGCGGCTGTCGGGGATGTCGATCTTCTCCTCGATGGCGCGCATGAGCCGCTCGTCGGGCTCCTCGTCCTTGCCGGTGTACTTGTTCTTGACCTTCTCCTTCTGGGTATAGGCGCGGACGTTCTCGATGTAGTTGCCGCAGAGGCGGCGGATGGCGTCTTCATCGGCGGAGATGGCCCGCTGCACCTCGCCCTTGATGATGTCCTCGTACTCCTCCTTGACCACCGAGAGCAGTTCCTTGAACCGCTTGCGGGTCTCGTCGTCGCTGAGCAGCGAGTGGTGGCTGAGGCCCTCCTCGAGCTCGTTGAGGACCATGAACGGGTTCACGCAGCGGTCTTCGAGGGCCTGGCGTGAGACCATGGCGTTGGAGATCTTGTCCTGCACGTAGCGCGGGCTGATGCCGTCCATGCCCTCGCGGGGGGCCTCTTCCTTCAGTTCCTTGATGGACTCCTCGGTGAAGCCCGGGATGGCCTTGCCGTTGTAGAGCTTCATCTTCTGGACGAGGGTGAGGCCGGCCTTCTTGGGCTCTTCCAGTCGCGACAGAACGGCCCACATCGCCGCCACCTCGAGCGTGTGCGGGGCGACGTGGATGTTGCGGACGCGCTGGGGGCCGAAGTCCTTCTGGTAGATCTTGATCTCGTCGTCGAGGCGGATGTTGTACGGGACGTCGATCTTGATGGTGCGGTCGCGGAAGGCCTCCATCATCTCGTTGGACTGCAGGCGCTTGTACTCGGGCTCGTTGGTGTGGCCGAGGATCACCTCGTCGATGTGGGTCTGGGCGAACTTCTTGGGCTTGATGAGGTGTTCCTGGCTGGCGCCCAGCAGATCGTAGAGGAACGCGACGTCGAGCTTGAGCACCTCGATGAACTCGCAGATGCCGCGGTTGGCGATGTTCAGCTCGCCGTCGAAATTGAAGGCCCTGGGGTCGGAGTCGGAGCCGAACTGGGCGATCTTGCGGTAGTTGATGTCGCCGGTGAGCTCGGTGGAGTCCTGGTTCTTCTCGTCCTTGGGCTGGAAGGTGCCGATGCCGACGCGGTCCTTCTCGGACAGCACGATGCGGCGGACCTTGACGTGGCCCATGACCTGGCGCCAGTCGCCCCCGTAGTGGCGCATCAGGTCGGCGTAGACCTTGCGGCAGAACGGGTCGAGCTCGCCGACGAGGCGGAGCCGGCCGCCGCCGTGGGCGGGCGTGTAGCGCTCGTTCAGGCGGGCGAGGATGTCGGCGCGAGCCTCCCTGGGCACGAGCAGCAGCGGCTCCTCGTGCATGGGGCAGGGGAATTCGTGGTCCTTGGCGCCGGGGCCGCAGTGTTCGTCGAGCGTCCACGTGAACGAGTACAGCGCGCCCTCGTCGGTGCGGCTGTAGGCCTCCAGTCCCTTCTTGAGCAGGCGGGCGATGGTGGACTTGCTCGAACCGACCGGGCCGTGGAGCAGCAGGATGCGCTTGTCGGTGCCGTAGCCCTCTGCGGCGGATCGCAGGAAGTCGACGAGCTGCATGAGCGCGCCGACGAGGCCGTAGGTGGCGTCGGCGCCCTTGGCGATGGGGTCGCTGAAGACGTGGTACCGGATGATGTCGCGCTTGAACTGGCGGTACTTCTCGGTGCCGTGGCTGAGCACGGCGTCGTACAGACGCTGGAACGCGTTGCGGGCGACGGCGGGGCGCGACTGGGCGATCTCCAGGTAGTCGAAGAACGAACCTTCCCAGTGCGTGGTGGCGAACGTGCGGCGGTCGAGGTGCTGGTCGATGAGGCCCGCCAGGTCGGCGCGGGCCGGCGCCGGGGCCTGGCTCTCGCCGGCCGGTCGCTGAGCCGGGGCGAAGCGCTCGAAGGGGTCGCTCCCGCCGCTCTGGAGTCTGCTGGAGAAGTCGGGCATGGCTGCGCTCGCGGTTCGCGGGGCGCGCCTGGGAGCGGCGAGCCGGGGCGCACGCCCCGACCGTCGCCGAACCTCGGCGAACCCTGGGCAAACCGACCGCCGTCGTGGCGACACGGCAGCAGCGCTGAGGGCCCCGAACGCGAACGCATCCGGCTTGCGGGGCCTCTCTCAACGATCCTCTATCGGTCCGGCGGGGGCCTCGTGTCAGCGGATCCCGCCGGCGCCGGTACATACTGCGCTACGCACGCCGGGGTTCGGCGGATGCCCCCGCCGCGAATACCCTGCACCGATGTCTTTCGGACTCTCACGCGGGCGGCGTCTGGACCCGGGAACCGTGGAGGTGCCCCCGGAGGCCCTGCCGCCGCTGCCGGACTCGATCCTGCTTGATCCCGCGGCCGGGCGGGTGGATGTGCGGGATTGGTTCGCGGACCCCGGGGCGCCGCTCGAGATCGAGGTGGGCTCTGGGAAAGGGACGTTCGTCCTGCGTCAATCCGGCCTGCAGCCGGGAACGAATTTCCTGGGGATCGAGTACGCGCGAGAGTTCTACCTTTACGCCGCGGACAGACTCCGGCGGGCCGGGCGGACCAACGTGCGCATGCTGTGCACGGACGCGGCGGAATTCCTGCACTGGCGCGTGCCCGACGCGTGCGCGACGGTGGTACACCTGTATTTCCCGGACCCGTGGCCGAAGGCAAAGCACCATCGGCGGCGGATGGTGCAGGATCGGTTCTTGGAGGATTGCGCCCGGATCCTGCGGCCCGGGGGCGAGGTGCGGATCGTGACGGACCACGCGGAGTACTGGGCGTGGATGGAGGGGTACTTCGATCGATGGACGCGGGCGGGGGCGGGCGGGGCGGACCCGGTCTTTGCGCGCGAGGCGTTCGCGGCCCCGCCGACGGAGCGGGACGGGGAACTGGTGGGAACGAACTTCGAGCGCAAGTACCGTGAGGAAGGGCGCACGTTTCACGCGACGGTGCTGCGGCGCGCCACAGAGAAGCGGAGTCTGGGGTGATCGGCGCCGCATCGCCGGGATAACAGGAAGCGGACGCGGGGGGATGCCGATCGCACAGGGGTCGTCGGGGACTGTCGATCGGAGGCCTCATGGTCCGCGTGCTGGGCCGGTTCGGGGCATCTCGGCATGGGTGGTTCGCGGTGCTGGCCGCGGTGCTGTTCGGGGGCGCGGTGCGCGCCGGCGGGAGCGGCGATGACGACGGGCCGCCGGCGGGTCCCGCGCCGGACGAAGTGGTGTTCGGGATGTCGTCGGTGATGAGCGGGCAATCGGCGTCGCTGGGCAACGCGATGGCCCTGGGGATTCGCGCCGCGTTCGAGGAGGCGAACCGCTCGGGCGGCGTGCACGGCAAGCGCCTGCGGCTGGTGGCGCTTGACGACGGGTACGAGCCGTTGCGGACGGCGCCGAACATGCACGAGCTGATCCGGCGGCACGGGGTGATCGGCGTGATCGGGAACGTGGGCACGCCGACGGGCGTGGTGGCGGCGCCGATCGCGTCGGCGGCGGGGGTTCCGTTCATCGCGCCGTTCACGGGCGCGGCGAAGCTGCGCGGGGAAGAGGGCGGCCCGTGGGTGTTTCACTTCCGGGCGTCGTACGCGCAGGAGATCGCGGCGCTGATCGGCGGGCTGATGGACACGTGCGGGCTCGCGGCGGACGACATCGCGTTCGTGACGCAGCGCGACGCGTTCGGGGACGCGTGCGTCAAGAGCGCCGCGGAGGAGCTCAAGGCGCGGTGCGGTTGCGACAAGCTGAAGGTGGTGCACGCGCGGTTCGAGCGGAACACGCTGGCGATGGAGGGGTGCGTCGGTGAGCTGCTGATGGCTGCGCGCCCGCCGCGCGCGGTGATCGTGGTGGCGCCGTACGCGCCGGCGGCGGAGCTGATGCGGGTGGCGCGTGCGAACGGGGTGAACGCCGAGTTTCTGTGCGTTTCGTTCGTGGGGCCCGAGGCGCTGGCGCGTGAGCTGGCGGGCACGGGCATCACGGCGGTGGCGACGCTGGTGACGCCGCCGTCGGCGCCGCGCCAAGCGGTGCACGCGCGGTTCGAGGCGGCGCTGGCGGCGATGGGGCAGGCCGACAAGGCCGAGACGGTGAGCCTGGAGGGGTACATCGCGGGCCGGATGACCGTGCTGGCGCTGGAACGGGCGGGGCCGGACCCGACACGGGCGAAGCTGCGCGACGCGCTGGAAGGACTCGGGAGCTTCGACCTGGGGCTGGGCACGCCCCTGACGCTGGGCTCGGACCGACACCAGGCAAGCGACGCCGTCTGGCCCGTGCGCGTGGCGGACGGTGTGGTGAGGCCGATCGGGTGGGACCGGGTGCTGACGCGCCCGGCGGTCACGGGGGCGGCGCCGTGATCCGGGACGGGACGAACGATCTCGCGTCGGGGCGGGCGCCGGGACGGGCGGTGTGGGCCATCGCGCTGGCGGCGGTGGCGATGGGCGCGGTGACGCTGATCTCGCTGAGTCTGACGCTGCTGGCCGCGGACCAGTCCCGATCGCGCCTCGACCAGTTGCGCGAGCGCAACGCCCGGCTGGTTCAGAACGCCGGTCGCGAACTGGCGGCGGCACGCCAGGCGTGCGCCATCATCGCCGCGGATCAGCAGGTGTCTCGCATGGAGGGCATCGAGCCGCTGACCGGCGCCTGGTGGACGACGACGGGCGACCGGGCGATCGACCGGGCGCTGTCGGACCTTGGCGCACGCGTGGGCCGCCTGCGCGTGGCGGTGGGCGCCGCACGCACGGCGGGCCTGGAGCTTGCCGCGGCGGCGTCGAGTGCGGACGAAGCGGGCGATCGGGTGCTGGCGGCGCAGGGCGCGTTGGCCGCGGACGTGCAGCGCCTGGAGGGTCGCAAGCGGTTGACGTGGCTGAAACGGCTGCACGAGTTCGACGACGCGGGGGCCGCGGACGTGGGCACTTCGGCGCGGGCGGCCGTGGAGGCCCTGAAGGAGGCCGCTCCGGTCGCGGCGGTGCAGAGGGAGTTGGCAGAACTGGAGGCGTTGCGGCTCCGGGTGCTGGGGGCGGCGAGCGCGGACTCGCTGGCGGACCTTTCGGAGAACCGGCTGTGGCCGGGGCTGGACCGGCTGTTCGAGATGGTCGCGGACCTTGCCGAGGCGGACAGCGCGCTGGCGGAAATGATCGAACCGGTGCGCGTGGCCTGGCTGGGCGGAGATGGTGCGCCGGGGCTGCTGGACCGGGCGCGGTCGCTGCTGGTGTCGCGAGAGGCTCGCGACGCGGCGTTGCGGTCGCTCCTGGAGCGGATCGACGAAGTAGCGGTGGCGAACCTGGCCCTGGCCGAACGGACCGCGGAGGAAGGCACCCGGGTGGCCGGTGAGATCCGAGCGAGCGGGGCGTGGGCGTGGAACGTGGTTGCGGCGACCAAGGCGGCGGGGTTGTTGCTCGTGGTGGTGTTGGCGGCGCGGATCGCTCGGGCCATGCAGCGGCAGTTCCGGCAAACGGTCGAAGCCCGGACTCGGGCCGAAGCGCACGCCGCGGCCCTGGCCGAAGCCAAGGCCGACCTGGAGGCGCGGGCGCGGCAGTTGGAGATCGCGCGGAGTCAGGCGGAGGCGTCGTCGCGGGCCAAGAGCGCTTTTCTGGCGAACATGTCGCACGAGATTCGCACGCCGATGACCGCCATCCTGGGATACGCCGACGTGCTGGGAGAGCGCGGGCTGAGCGAGCGGGACCGGCGCGGCGCGGTGGAGACGATCCGCCGCAACGGGGTCCACCTTCTGGCGGTGATCAGCGACATCCTGGACGTATCGAAGATCGAGGCGGGCAAGCTGGCGGTGGAGTCGGCGGACGTGTCGCTGATGGAACTGGTTCGCGACGTGGTGGACCTGATGAAGGTTCGCGCCGAGGAGAAGGGGCTCAGGCTGGGAATCTCGCTGGACACACCGGTTCCCGAGACCGTGCGGACCGACCCGACGCGGATGCGGCAGGTGCTGCTGAACCTGGTGTCGAACGCGATCAAGTTCACCGAGCGGGGCAGCGTGGGCGTGCACCTGGGGATCCTGCGTGCCGGCCGGCCCCTGCTGCAGGTTCGCGTCACTGACACGGGCGTGGGCATGACGCCGGAACAGGTTGGAATCCTGTTCCGGCCGTTCGTGCAGGGGGACATTTCGCTGACGCGCCGGCACGGCGGAACGGGGCTGGGCCTTGCGATCTCCAAGCGGTTGACGGTAATGCTCGGCGGCGACATCACCGTGTCGAGCGTTCCCGGCCGGGGGAGCGAGTTTGCCGCGACGTTCGACCCCGGGGCGCTGGAAGGCGTGCGGCTCATCCAACCGGAGGCCGCGGCGCTCCCCGCCGCCACGCGCGGGACGGGCGGACGGACGGACGGGCCCGGTCGATTGGCCGGAGTGCGGGTGTTGCTGGTGGAGGACGGACCGGACAACCAGCGGCTGCTGGCGCACGTCTTGATCCGCGCGGGGGCAACCGTGGTGGTCGCGGACAACGGGCGCGACGGCGTCGAGCGGGCGTTTCACGCCGAGGCGCGCGCCGAACCGTTCGACGCCGTGCTCATGGACATGCAGATGCCGACCATGGACGGCTACGAGGCCTCGGGGCGGCTGCGTGCCGCCGGGTTCGCCCGTCCGATCATCGCCCTGACCGCGCACGCGATGGCCGGCGACCGGGAGAAGTGCCTGGCCGCTGGCTGCACGGAGTACCTGACCAAGCCGATCGCCCCGAGCGTGCTCGTGGACGCGGTCGCTCGGGTGTGCGCCGAAGCACGGGAACGGGCCGAGCGGCCCGCCGCGTGACGCCCCGGGGACGATCCGCGGCGAGCCGAACGTGAAGGGTGGCCAACGGGACTCGAACCCGCGACACCCGGGACCACAACCCGGTGCTCTACCAACTGAGCTATGACCACCGACTGGGCGAAGGGGCGGGCGCAGAGGCCGACCCGAACGCAGGGAGAACAATACGCGCTGAATGGCGCGGAGCCAATGGCAACGGGGGGACGTTCGCTCCTATCCTCCCGGCCCGGCGGACACGGGCCTGAGCCCTCGGGCCAGCGGGGCCCGGGCTGGTGATGGGAAGAGCCCGCGGGTGAGAAACCGCCGCCCGGAACGGGCCAGACGACGGAGCACGCCATGACCGCGACCGCCACGAACGCCGCCTGCCTTGCCGCCCTGAACCTGAGCCCCGGGCGTGTACACAAGAACCTGTCGGTGGCCCGGCTGGTGGAAGAGGCGATCCGCCGCGGCGAGGGAACGCTGGCTTCCAACGGCGGCCTGGTGGCGCTGACGGGCGACCGGACGGGGCGGAGCCCGAAGGACAAGTACCTGGAGGATTCGCCGGAGATCCACGCGAAGATCGGCTGGGGCGGCTTCAACGCGCCGATCACACCGGGGAACTTCGACGCGGTGGTGAAGATCGCGACGGACCACCTCAACGGGTGCAAGGACCTGTTCTGCTTCGAGGGGTTCGTGGGCGCCGATCCGAAGCACCGTCTGGGCGCCCGGGTGATCACCGAGCAGGCGTGGCACAACCTGTTCATCCGGACGCTGTTCATCCCGACCGACAGCCGTGCGGCGGGCCCGAACGCCGCGTGGAAGCACGACTGGACGATCCTGAACGCGGGGAAGCGTCGGCTGACGGCGGCCGAGCAGGCGGCGCTGGGGGTCAAGAGCCCGGTGATCATCGTTCAGTCGCTGACGCGGAAGCTGGTGGTGATCGTGGGCTCGGAGTACGCGGGGGAGATGAAGAAGTCGCTGTTCTACGCGATGAACTTCGACATGCCCGAGGCGGGCGTGTTCCCGATGCACTGCTCGTGCAACGTGGACAAGAAGGACCCGTCGAACGTGGCGCTGTTCTTCGGGCTGTCGGGCACGGGCAAGACCACGCTGTCTGCGGACCCCAACCGGGCGCTGGTGGGCGACGACGAGCACGGGTGGACCGACCACGGCGTGTTCAACTTCGAGGGCGGCTGCTACGCCAAGTGCATCAAGCTGTCGAAGGAAGGCGAGCCGCAGATCTGGAACGCGATCCGGTTCGGCAGCGTGCTGGAGAACGTGAAGATCGACCCGGCGACGCGCGTGCCGGACTACGACAGCGACGTGATCGCCGAGAACAGCCGGGCGACGTACCCGCTGGACTTCATCGACGGGGCGGTGATCCCGTCGATGGCGGCCCACCCGAAGAACGTGGTGTTCCTGACCGCCGACGCCTACGGCGTGATGCCCCCGGTGAGCAAGCTGACCCGGGAGCAGGCGATGTACTACTTCATCAACGGGTACACCAGCAAGCTCGCGGGCACGGAGCTCGGCGTGAAGGAGCCGCAGCCGAACTTTTCGGCGTGCTTCGGGGCGCCGTTCCTCCCGCGCCCGGCGAAGGTGTACGCCGAGATGCTGGCGGCGAAGGTCGCCAGGCACAGCGCGGACGTCTGGCTGCTCAACACCGGCTGGACCGGCGGCCCGTACGGCACGGGGCAGCGGTTCAAGCTGGCGTACACGCGGGCGTTCGTGACCGCGATCCTCAACGGCACGTTGCGCAACGCGAAGTTCACGCCCGACCCGGTGTTCGGGCTTCCCCTGCCGGACCGGGTGGAGGGCGTGCCCTCGGAAGTGCTCAACCCGCGCAACACCTGGAAGGACGGCGCCGCGTACGACGCGCAGGCCCGCAAGCTGGCGCAGGGCTTCCGCGACAACGACAAGAAGTTTGACATGCCCGAGGCGGTGCGGGCGGCGGGCCCGCGGATCTGAATCCTCGCGCCGTCCGCCCGCGGCCGGGCGGCGGCTCACGGAGCGACCATGCGTACTGAGATCATCGGAAAGCACCTGGAAATCACCGACGCCATCCGCGCCTACGCCGAGCAGAAATCGGCGCGCCTGGTGAAGCACTACGACGGCGTCCAGCAGATCACCGTGCGGCTGGAGCAGTCGCCCCACCGCAAGGGGTTCGCGGCCGAGATCGTCTGCGACGTGGAGAAGCACGACGACTTCGTGGCCAAGGCCGATCACGAGGACCTCTACGCCTGCATCGATCTGGCGACGGACAAGGTCGCGCGCCAGCTGACGGACTTCAAGGAACGGCTCAAGCAGTCCAAGCGGGGCTCGACGCCCGCGTCTGGGCATTGATCGGTCGGGGCGGGGCAGACCGGAGGCACGCGCGATGAGGCTCACGGACATCGTTCAGCACGGCGCGATCGTCGCCTCGCTCGCCAGCAACGAGCGGGACGCGGTGATCTCGGAGATGATCGACGCGGTGGTCGCGGCCGACAAAGCGCTGTCGAAGGTGCGCGACGAACTGCTGACGCGCGTGCTCGACCGCGAGAAGCGCGGCACCACCGGCTTCGGCAAGGGCATCGCGGTGCCGCACGTCAAGCACCGGGCGATCAAGCAGATGCGCGCGGCGATCGGCCTTTCGGGCGGAGGGATCGACTTCAACAGCCTGGACAAGCAGCCGGTCTACTCGGTGTTCCTGCTGCTGAGCCCGGAAGACCGGCCGGAGGAGCATCTCCAGGCGATGGAGGTCATCTTCAAGAGCCTGTCGGAGGAGACGTTCCGTCGCTTCCTGCGCCAGGCCCGGTCCGCCGAAGAAGTGCGCAGCCTGCTCGAAGAGGCCGACAGCCAGCGCCTGGCCGGCTGAGCGGGCGGCGCTCGCCGCGGCGACACCCGCGCCGACGCTCCCCCCACTTCCGCCCGTTGCCGCCGGCACACCCGGCCGACCGGGAACCGCGCCCGCCCCACCACGATGCCCGGAGCGATCCCGGCGAACCAGACCACGCCCCCACGCATGTCCACCGCCAGTGCCAGAGTGACGATTGTCAACAAGCTGGGGCTGCACGCCCGGCCGGCGATGGTGTTCGTGGATTGCGCGGCGGCCTTCCCCTGCGAGGTGCTGGTGAAGCGGGCGGACCAGACGGTGGACGGCAAGAGCATCATGATGATGATGCTCCTGGCGGCGACGAAGGGGACGGAACTGGAGATCGTCTGCACGGGCGAGCAGGCCGAGCAGGCGTGCGCAACGCTCAAGGCGCTGGTCGAGCGGGGCTTCGACGAAGAATGAGCGGGTGTCGGCAACGAAACGGCCCGCGCCGGGATCCCGACGCGGGCCGAATGTCCGTGCGTGAATCGACCCGTTGACTCAGCGGCGCCGGCGGAGCGTCGCGAGCAACCCGATGGGCGCCAGCGCCAGCACGCCCGGCGCGGGGATGATGACGGCCAGGCCTCCGGTGAAATCGGCGGGCGCATCGCCGCCGTCGATCCCGACCAGCGCCCCCTGCAGAATCTGACCGGTCGCGAGGTTCACCTGGTACAGCATCCAGGCGCCCAGGGGCCCGTTGCTCGGCGCGTCCGGCCGCCGAAGGACGGCGTACGCGGTGTTCTGACCGCTGCCGGGGTCGGTGAGAATATCGAAGTTGATGTTGGCGATGGTGTTGTTGATCGTGACGCCGAACTGCCCGACCAGATTGAGCGTGCCGGCGTTCGGCGGGATCTGCGTGTAGAGCGCGTTGGTGGCGGCGTTCATGACGTAGAGCGTGGTCGCGCCGCCGGCGGTCGCCGCGGCGCTGTTGGTGTACGCCGCCGCTTCGGCGCCGTTGGCGCCGCCGTTGAGCGGCGAGTCGATGGCGGCAACCCCGCCGGTCAGTGAGTTCAATCGCAGGTTGGAGCCTCCGCTGGACACCAGACGGATGCGCATGCCGCCGTCGCCCTGGAGGGTCGTCGGATTGAAATCGAAGCCGTACGTCTGCTCGCCGCCGAGGTTGTACGCGGGGCCGGCGGTGCCGCCGCCGCTGCTGCTGAACCCGGTGCCCACGGCCGCGGCGGCGCCGGTCGTGATGTCGATCGTGTACAGCTGCGTTGTGTTGGGCCCGATGTCGATGGCGTACAGCGTGCTGGTGCCGGGGCGGAAGTCGATCCCCTCGGGCACGAACCCGACGTTGCCGATGTTCACCACCGCCCCGTTCGGATTGGTCAGGTCGAACCGGAACAGCATGCCGTTGGCGTTGACGCCGTACCCGACCTGCGCCGAAGCGGCGGCAACGCCGACCAGCAGCGAAACACCGGCGCAGACGAAGCGAACCCGTGACGCTCGAGCGTTCATACACACCTTCTCTCTTGAAATGGAATTGCGATCCCGTGGCGGCGTGGGCACCGCCTGACACTCCTTCGGGGACGATACCGTCGCGCGGGCGACTCGGCCGTCCACGCACCGCCTGTGCACAACCGTGAGATGGGGGAAACCCCTATCCGCAGGGACTCGGCGAGATCTCAGATCACGCCAAGCCGGCGTGCCAGCGCCGCGGCGTGTGTTGGGTCGGTGCCGCAGCACCCGCCGAGGATCGATGCGCCCGCATCGCGCCAGGTCGCGGCCAGATCGGCGAACCTCGCCGCGGGCGGATCGAGGGTCGGATCGCCCGTGGTGCATCGTTCGCCGGTCCAGGCGGACCAACCCAGACCCAGCGACCGATCTCCCGCGTTGGCCGAGGCACCGATGACCACGCCGCGGCGGGCGGAGGCGTTGAGCGCGGTGCGCAGCGCGAGCACGTAGTCGATCGTCCGTTCGGGTGGAGAGCAGTTGACCATCACCGCCGAGGCGCCGCGGGCGATCGCCGCCGCGGCGCCGGCGCGAACCTGCTCGGGCGACAGCAGGCGGCCGTCGGGCCCGGGGGTAAGGCTGAACCAGGCTTCAAGGCCGACCTTGAGCGCTTCGTCCAGGGCGGTGAGCGCCTCGGCCGGGTTCGGGAAGGTCTCGCAGACGACCAGGTCCACGCCGGCGTCCGCCAGCGCCCGGGCCATGCGCGCGTGCAGGGGGCGTGCGCGCGATTCCGGCGGCGAAGCCGCCGGGTCGTAGCAATCGGCAATCGGCGCCAGGCTGCCCGCGACACGATGATGCGACGGCACGCTCTCGCGACACAGCCGAACCGCCGCCGCCGTCAGGCGGGCGAATTCATCGGGGAAGACCGCCGGCTGGGTGCGGAACGTGCAGGCGACGTGCACCGTGGCACCGGCGGCGGCGTAATCGGCGTGGATGTCGCTGATGATCTCGGGGGCCGATTCCACCGCGTCCGCTGACCAGGCGCGGTCCGGCAGCCGCACGCCGCGGCGGATGAGCTCGGTGCCGGTCGGGCCTGAGAGAATGGTCGTGTGCATCGCCGAAAGGATGCTACCAGCCGTCGCGGATGCGGTCGGTCATGGTCTTGGCTTCGAGCAGGCAGGTCTCGACGGCGGGGAGCGCCCAGTTGTCCTGGTGGACGAAGAAGATCCGGTCGTCGATGGGTCGGCGGGCGTGCTCGGCGTGGCCGTTGGCGATGAAGAACGGCCGAGCCAGGGGCATGGCGTGTCCCCAGCGGGCCAGCCGCACCTGATCGATATCACCCCGGTCGGCGCCCAGGGCCGCGAGCATGGGATCGATCTGCTGCACGAACCTCTGAGCGAAGTTCGTCATCGCGTCCGGCTCGATGACCGCGAAACGGCTGAACGCAAAGGGCAAGGGCCAGTAGAACGTCAGCACGTTCGGGCCCGGGTGCGGGCCGCGTGCGAAGCCTCCGTTCACCGCGTCGGTGGGCCGGTGGGCCTGGTCGGCGTTGGATTCGGGCGGGAAGTTGCCATCGCGGAGCAGGAACAGGTCGTACCAGTCGCGCCGCACGCGGCGTGAGAGCAGCACGTTGGCCACGACGTAGGACGCCGTATGAACCGCCGAGAACGCGTCGACCTTCAGCGGGTCGTTCGCCAGATCGGGCAGCAGGTGTCGGGCGACGTGCTTGGGACAGGCGACGACCGCCCTCCGAGCCCGCAGCGAACGGAACGCGCCCGTTCGATCCTTGTACACCACCAGCACGTGCCCATCGTTGAGCAGACGCACTTCAATGGCGCGGCAGCCCGCGCGGAGCACCGAGGCCGGGCACAGCGCCGAACGCGGCTCGCGCCGACGCAGGCGCTCCCACATCGCGCTTACGAGCCCGGCGTTCCCCCCGGGGAGCACCCAGCGCCCGTACTCCTCTGCGGCGATGAAGTTCCAACCCGCCGCGGCGGACACGCCCTCCCATCCCGCGTCGAAGGACGACCAGCAGTAGCCCTGGATCGCGGCGCGGAGCGTGTCGGGCACCGGCACGAGCAACCGGGACTCGATGTGGTCCTTGAGGCTCATGGTGTCGAGATCGATGATCCACTGGTTGTCGGCGTCGGGGTCGAGCGGGATGTCGGGGTAGTGGTCGGCGTACTCGGCGACGAGCGCCCGGTACTGCTCGAACGCCAGGCGCGCCACGGGGTCGCCGGCCGGGCCGTCCCAGAACGCCGGATCGATGGACCCGTTGACCTCCACCGGGTCGTCGGTGCTGGGGCTGACGCGCACGGTGCGCTGAAGGCCGAGCTCGCGGTAGAACCGTTCGAGGAACGAGCCTTCATCCGGGACGATGAAGTACGCGCCCCCGAGCGAGAACGGCGTGCCGCGCCACGTCTCGCCCTGGCTGGTGCCGCCGAAGCGGGGCTGCAATTCGAGGATGACCGGATCGAGGTCGCGCAGCAGGTACGCCGACGCCAGGCCGGAAAGGCCGCCGCCGATGATGGCGACGTTGACCGTTTCGGTGGGTGCCGGCGGCTCGCCGCCGGGGTACACGTTCTCGGTGTGATGGAACGGAATGGCGTCATTGGGGAACCAGTCTCCGAACCACTCGGCGGCGAAACGGACGCCGCCGACGGTGAACGTCGGCTGGTTGTTGGGAACCGCGCGGAACGGGTGCGTCAAGTCGGGGCGGAAGGCTCCGGTGTCGGGGCAATCGGGACGGGCGGAGAACGCGGCCCCGATCAGGCGCGGGGCGCCGAACGTGCCGCGCGCCAACCACCCCGCCGAAAGGGCGGCGCAGCCGGAGATGAACTGTCTTCGTGTGGGCATGGCCATGGCCTCCGGATGATCGTCACCGCCGCCGGTCCCACGCCAACATGCGAAGCATACCGCGCCGCCGGAATCGTGCCAGCGCGCGGGCGTCTGATCGGCGGCAATCGCTCATTCGACCGCGAAGCAGGCGACGGGGCGGCCGTCGGCTTTGGGGGTCAGGGCCGGGCGCTCCGAGCGGCATCGGTCCATGACGCGCGGGCAGCGGCCGGCGAAGGCGCAGCCCGGCGGCAGCTCGTACGGATTCGGTACGTCGCCGGTGAGCACGGTCAGGGGGTGGTCGTCGCGTCGGGCCGGGTCGTCGACCGGGTTGGCCCCCAGCAGGGCGCGGGTGTAGGGGTGGGCCGCGCGAGCGATCAGCTCATCGCACGGACGCTCCTCGACGACCGAACCAAGGTACATGACGATGACACGGTCGCAGAAGTGCTCGATGACCTTCAGGTCGTGGCTGATGAACACCAGCGTCAGGCCGTACTCGTTCTTCAGGTCCGTCAGCAGGTTGAGCACCTGGGCCTGGATGGACACGTCCAGTGCCGAGACCGGCTCATCGGCGACGATGAACCGAGGACGGACCGCCAGCGCGCGGGCGATGCCCAGCCGCTGCCGCTGACCGCCGGAGAATTCGTGCGGGAACTTGTCCGCGGCGTCGGGCCGAAGGCCGACGCGCGCCAGCAGCCCGGCGATCAAGCGGTCTTCCTCGGCCCGCCGGTCGTCGCCTTCCGCAACGCCGTGGAAGCGGATCACCTCGCGGAGCATGGCGCGGACCGTCAAACGCGGATTGAGCGAGGAGTACGGGTCCTGGAAGATGAACTGCATGGCCCGGCGATAGGGCATCATCGCGCGGTGGTCGAGGCGGGTGATGTCCACGCCGTCGAACGTGATGGCGCCGCTGGTCGGCTCGATCAGGCGGAGCAGCAGCTTGCCGAGCGTGCTCTTGCCGCAGCCGGACTCGCCGACGATGCCGAGCGTCTCGCCCTTCTCGACCGAAAGGTTGACGCCGTTGACGGCGTGCACCCTGCCTACGGGGCGGTTGAGCAGCCCGCCGCGGACCGGGAAGTGCTTGACCAGGTTGTTGGCGCTCAGCAGCGGCATGCGGATTCAACGGATGGGGAAGTGGCAGCGAACGGCGTGGGGCTCATCGGTGAGCACGGGTTCGGACTGGGCGCAGCGGTCCTGGCGGTGGGCGCAGCGTTCCTGGAATCGGCAGCCGGCCGGCAGGTCGAACAGGCTTGGGACCATGCCGGGGATGATCGGCAGCCGGCGGTCGGCGGCGCCGGAGCGGGCGCCGGCCGTGGGGATGCTGGCCAGCAGCGCGGCGGTGTACGGATGCCGCGGGCGGTGGAAGATGTCGAGCACGTCCGCGGATTCAACGATGCGGCCAGCGTACATGACGGCGACGCGGTCGCAGACCTGTGCCACGACGCCGAGGTTGTGGGTGATGAGGATGATGGCGGTGCCCAGGCGTGCCTTGAGGTCCTGCATGAGCCGGAGGATCTGGGCCTGGATGGTGACGTCGAGCGCCGTGGTCGGCTCGTCGGCGATGAGCACGTCGGGCTCGCAGCACAGGGCGATGGCGATCATGACCCGCTGGCGCATGCCGCCGGAGAGCTGGTGCGGGTACTCACCGGCGCGCTGCTCGGGGTTGGGGATGTCCACGAGCCGGAGCATCTCGATGACGCGGGCGCGCCGCGCGGCCCGGTCCAGCGTCGTGTGGTACCGCAGGGCCTCGTCGATCTGCCAGCCGACGGTGAACACGGGGTTCAGGCTGGTCATCGGCTCCTGGAAGATCATGGCGATGCGCGAGCCGCGGACGTCGCGCATGGTCTTCTCGTCGGCGTGGGCCAGTTCCCAGACCTTGCCGCCGTGCCGGAGCGTGACGCGGCTGGCGGGGTCGATGGTGCTGGAGTGCTCCGGCAGCAGCCGCATGATGGAACGGCTGGTGACGGTCTTGCCGCACCCGGACTCGCCGACGATGCCGAGGGTCTGGCCGGGCAACAGGTCGAACGACACATCGTCGACGGCGGTGACGACGCCCCGATCGGTGCGGAACCGGGTGGTCAGGTGCTGCACGGAGAGGATCGGCGTGGGGTGCATGGCAAGGCGGGGAACAGCGGAATACTCGGGCGGTGCGAAGCACGCGGCACGGACATCGGCCGCTAGCCGACGTGCCTCGGGTCGAAGGCGTCCTGCAGCGCATCGCTGACTATGTTGAAGGCCAATACGAGGGCGAACATGAAGACGGTGGCGGCGCCGATCTGCCAGTAGACGCCGTTGATCACCTCCTGGGTGCTCTCCTGGATCATGCGGCCCCAGGAGGGGCCGACCTTGACGCCCAGGCCGAGGAACGAAAGGATCACCTCGAACTTGATCGCCGCGATGAACAGCAGCGACATGTTGATGAAGATCAGGTGCGCCGTGTTCGGGATGACGTGGCGCAGCAGGATGCGGGCGCGCCCGAAGCCCATCGCCCGGCCCGCCTGCACGTATTCCAGTTCTTTGATCTTCAGCACCTCGCCCCGGATCACCCGGCACGGGCCGATCCAGAATTCCAGGCACATGGCGGCGTACACCGGCACCAGCGCCAACCACGGGTTGGAAGCCTTGTCGAACTCGCTGCCGCTGAAGGCGTACACCAGCACCGCCAGAAGGATCAACTCGGGGATGCTCGAGAGCGTGGAATAGACCCAGACGATCGCGGCGTCGATCCAGCCGCCGTAGTACGCCGCGGCGGCGCCCAGCAGCGTGCCCACCGCGACCGCGATGACCGCGACGACGATGCCGACCTGCAGGGCGACTTTGATGGAGTAGACGGCCCGCAGGAACACGCTGCGGCCCTGGCGGTCGGTGCCGAGCGAGAGCGACACGCTCTGAACGAAGCGGTCCCAGCCCGACAGCGGGGCCCAGAGCGTCGCGACCTTGGCCTCGAGCGCCGCCACGAGCGACGGCGCGCCGGGGTCGGCGTCGAGGTCGTCGATTTTCTCCAGGTCGCGGTACATGGCGCGGGCGTCGCGCACGATGGCCCGGGTGTCTTCCAGCGGGCGATCGGCGAGCACCAGACGACCGTACCGCACCGACCGCAGGCCGTCCTCGCCGGCGCGGGCCGCGCGGGTGACTTCCTCGATCAGGGCCCGGCAGGCCTCGGCCCGCCGTTCGACCGTGGGCGCGGCGGTCCACCCGGGCAGCGCGACGGGCGCGACCGGCAACTCAACCTGCTGGAGCGACAGGCCGACGCGTCCGGGGAAGACCTCGCCGAGGACTACCCAGAAGCCGACCAGGAAGTAGAGCACGATGACGCCCAGCGCGCCGACCGCGATGCGGTTGCGCAGGAACTTGCGCGTGCCCCGGGCGGCCAGCGCGGACCGTGCTGCGGCTGCGGCGCGGGCGATCATGCGAGCCTCACCCGGGGATCGACCAGCGCGTAGAGCACGTCGGTCAGGATGTTGGTGACGATGAACAGCAGGGCGAAGACGGCGGTGAACGCCTGGATGATGGGGAAGTCCTTGTTGCCCAGGGCGTCGATCAGCAGCTTGCCCATGCCCGGGATGCGGAACTGGTACTCCATGACGATGGAGCCCGTCACCAGGAAGGGCACGGTGATCATGATCCGGGTGATCACCGGGATCATGGCGTTCTTGAGCATGTGGACGAACATGATGCGCGCCCGCCCGGCGCCCTTGGCGCGGGCCGTGGTCACGTAGTCGCGCCCGGTCTCCTCCACGAACACCGCCCGGTAGAAACGGGCGTCGTAGCCCATGCCCACCACCACGCCGATGAGCACGGGCAACGCGCAGTACGTCACCCAGTTGCCCGGGCCCGGCTCGTAGCCGTTGCTGGCCAGCACCTCGGACCCCGCCAGCGCGTTGATCCACCCCCGGAACAGCGACTGGCCCACCACGATGAACACCACGACGCTGATGCTCATGCCCAGCACCACGAAGAACATGAGCAGCCTGTCCGGCCACCGGCCGCGGTAGAAGGCCGAGATCATGCCGACCGTGATCGCGATCAAGCTGGTCAGCACCAGGGTGGGGACCGTGACGGCGACGGTGGGGCCGATGGCGCCGGCGAGTTTCTTGCCGACGTCGTCGGACTCGTACTGCCACGAGCGGTACGGCCGGTCCGCGGAGCCGAAGTCCAGCGTCGCGATGCGGCGCAGAAAATCGGCGTACTGGACCAGAAACGGCCGGTCGAGCCCCATCGAGCGGCGCTTCAGCTCCACGGTCTCGGCCGTTGCGTTTTTGCCCAGGTACGCCGCGACGGGATCGTTGATCCGCAGCGCCGCCATCACGATGAAGATGATGCCCAGGTAGACCGGGATCGCGTACAGCAGTCGTCGCAGGACATAGGTCCACATGGGACGTGCGGCCTCGGCGGACGGTGGCGCCGGCGCACGCCGGCGGGGAGCGAGAGCCTAGCGGCCCGGAAAGGCCGGCGCGTGCCGACCGGCGTCGGCGGTCAGCGGGCGCGCCGGGAGTCGTCCACGTCGAGGTACTTCAGCCAGTTGTAGAAGTCCTCGCTGGGCTTGAAGTTCTTCAGCCAGGGGTTGGAGAGGTAGTACCGCGTGCGGCCCATCGAGCCGACGTACGCCGCGTCGCGGATGGTCATGTCGCGCAGTTGCTCCATGAGCGCTGTCCGCTCCGGGCCGGGCTTCATGACCAGGATGCGCCGGTAGATCTCGTCGAACTCCGGCCGGTTGTAGTTGAAGTGGTTGGCCCCCGGCGCGGCGTTGGGGCCGTAGAACATGGCCAGGTTGTTCTCCGCGTCGGGGTAATCCGTGCCCCAGGCGAAGGTGAACATCTGCGTGCGCTTGTTGTTGGTCGCCTCGATCAGCTCGGAGAAGTCGACGAACCTGGGGTTGATCCGCACGCCGATGCGGGCCAGCTGGCGGATGAACATCTGCATCTGCTCGGCGTTGTTGCCGCCCTTGGAGGAGTAGAGCGTGATCTCCGGCAGGCCCTTGCCGTCGGGGAATCCCGCCTCGGCCAGCAGCCGCTTGGCCCGGGCAAGATCGGGCCCACGGTTGGAGACGGGCGCTTCGCCGTCGGGCGGGTAGCCGTCGAGGCCCGGGGGAATGGGCCCGTCGTAGATCGTGTTCAACCCGTTGTAGAACGCGTCGTTAATCTCCTGCAGGTCCATGGCCAGGCAGATGGCCTGGCGGAGCTTGATGCGCTCGGGCGCATAGCCGCCGAGCACCTTGTCCTCCATGTTGAACCCGATGAAGATGAAGTCCAGCAGCGGAACGGCCTGGGCCACGATGCCCCGGCGCGCGAACTCGTCGCGCAGCTTCTGCGTCCGCTTGATGTACGCCTGCTCGAAGTACTCGGCCGGCACCTGGACGAACCCGAGTTTGCCGTCCATGAAGTCCTGCCACATCGCCGGGTCGGGCACGTAGAACGTGATCTCGATCCGGTCGAGGATGGGCAGCCGCTGGCCCGCCGGCTTGTCCAGGCCCAGGGCCGCGTCTTCCGGCATGTGCTCGGCGGGGTAGCGCTGGTCGTAGTAATTCGGGTTGCGGTGCAGGATCATCTGCTGACCGGGCACCCAGTCGCTTTCTTCCGCCAGGATGAATGGACCGGTGCCCACCGGGTGCTTGCCCAGCGTGTCGCCGTACCGCTCCACCGCCTCGCGCGCCACGATGCTGGTCTGGAACATCGACAGCACCCAGCCGAACCGCACCACCGGCCGCTTGAGCACCACCTGGAACTGGCGCTCGCTGACCGCGCGGAAGCCCTCGATCGGCGCCGCGTAGTCGAACTTCTGGCCCTTGGCCACCCGCTCGGCCTGAGCCGCCTTGTACTCGTCGAGACCGACGATCGTGTCGGCCAGCACCCAGTAGTTTTCGTACTCGTACGCCGGATCGGCCAGCCGGCGCCACGAATAGAACACGTCTTCGCTGGTGACCGTCCGCCCCTTGCCGCCGGGGAAACACGGGTCATCGTGAAAGCGTGCGTCGGGCCGCAGCGTGAACGACCACACCTGTGTGCCGTCCGGGCGGTCCTCGACCTTCGGCATCTCGGCCAGCAGCAGCGGCTCGGAAAGCTCCGCGTAGTCCTTGGGCCGGTCGACGCGCTTGAGATACTTGATCTGCAGCAGCGTCTCGTACACCTGGCTGATGGCGAAGTTGTCGTAGGTGGTCGATCCCTTGGCCGGGTCGAGGTTCTTCGGCCCGTCGGTTCGGATCGGGATGCGGGCCACTTTCTGCGGGGTCGCGGGCTGGGCCAGCGCCGGCGACGCCCCGACCGGCAACACCAGCGCGGCAATCGCCGCCGCGACGGCCGCCAGGACGCCCGGCCGAGCGCGGCCGGGACTGCGATACCAACTGATGAAGCGACCTGCGGCGACTCCCCCACTGCTCAACGGGACCTGGTGCATCGGGCGGGCTCCGGGGATACAAAGCGGTTGGTCGGTCGCTGGTCGGTGCCGTCGCACCCGGACCAGCGCCGGCACAGCGTAGTACGGGCTGGAGCGGGTTCCGGATGCCGCGGAACGGGGCCGGGCCACCGATTCCGGGCCGTGGCCTGTGGAAATCGACCCGCCGGCTTCCCAAGGAACCTCCAACCCGAGAGAATCCGGACATCAGGGAGCGCACGCATGCACAGTTCAACCAACGGCTGGATTCCGCGGCGGACCATGGCGGCCATCGGCATCCTCATCGCAACCGTGTTCGCCGGGGCCACGGGCGGTTGCGTGTGGGACCCCGCGCCGTTCCGCGAGGCCAAGGCGATCACGGCCCCAGCGCCGGCCGTCAACGCCCCGCTGGTGGTCGAAACCCGCAACGGCAACGTGTCGATCGAGCGCGCGACGATCAGCGAGCTCAAGGTCAGCGGCGAGGTGCGGGCGCAGACCCAGGAGCGGGCACGCGACGCCCAGGTCACGGTGTCCAACCGCGCCGACGGTGCGGTGGTCGTCAGCGTGCTCTGGCCCGAGGGCGAGGCCCGCAACGGCGAGGGCGCCACGCTGAACGTGCAGGTGCCCACGGCCTGGGGCAACGCGGGGGCGACGGTGCGCACCAACAACGGCGCCATCCGTCTGGCGAAGCTGGGCGGCCCGGCCGACATCCGCACCAGCAACGGCGCGGTCGAAGTGAGCGACCACGACGGCACGGTGACCGCCCGTTCGAGCAACGGCAGCATCACGCTCGATTTCGTGGAGGGCGCCATCGACGCCGAAACCAGCAACGGGCGGATCACGGTGACCGACGCCGCGGGGCCCGTGCGCACGGCGACCAGCAACGGGCGGGTCCGCGTGGTGCTGACCGGCGACAACGCCGGGCCGGTGGATGTGCGCACGAGCAACGGCTCGGTGGCGGTGCTGGTCGGGCCGGCGTTCGCGGGTGATCTGTCGGTGTCCACGAGCAACGGCGGCATCACGGTGGACGAGGCCCTGGGCGCCAACGCGAAGATCGTGGACAAGGGTCGGCGCAGCGCCAAGGTGCGCTTCGGCTCCGAGGGATCGCCCGCGGCGGCATCCACGGTCAAGACCAGCAACGGTTCGGTGGAGATCGGCCCCGCACCCCGGGATACGCGCGGGAACGCCGTGGGCGGCGGACAGGGGCAATGACCGCGAACGGCGAGCGACGAACCGCACGCGGCGAGCCAGGGAATGTGTGCCCGGGTCGGGGGCGGAGGCCCGGACGGCGTAAACTCCGAGCGTGCCCGGGTAGCTCAGCTGGATAGAGCAGCGCTTTCCTAAAGCGCAGGTCGCACGTTCGAATCGTGTCCCGGGTGTTTGGTTGGGGCGCACACGCGGGGCACGCCCGGCCCGGCCCGGCCCAAGTCGCGAGACGCGAGACGATTCAATCCGCGCTCGCCCGTCTGACAGCGTCTTATCGCCCCATCGCCGCCGTGACCTTGCGCAGGGCCTGCTCGACGGTCGCGAAGTGCTCATCGGTCAGGCCGTGGTGCATGGGCAGGCTGAAGACCTGCGTCGCCAGCTTCTCGGCGACCGGCCAGGGCTTCTGCCCGGCGAGGAACGCCTTGAACGCCGGCTGGTTGTTCAGCGAGCGCGGGTAGTGCACCGCCGTGGGCACGCCCTCGGCGCCCAGCGCCTTGATGAACTCGTCGCGCGTGCAGCGCACCGTCGCGAGGTCGAGCTTCACCGTGTACAGGTGGTACGCGCTGACGGCCCCGGCCGTCGCCGCCAGCGGCGCCAGGCCCCGGATGCCCGCGAGCATGGCGTCGTACCGCCGGGCGGCGGCGCGCCGCGCATCGGTCTCGCGCTGCAGGCGGTCCAGGCGCGAGCAGCCGATGGCCCCGGCCATGTCGTTCATGCGGTAGTTGTACCCCACGCTTTCGTGCAGGTACTTGTCGGTCTCGCCGTGCGAGCGCAGCAGCTTGATCTTCGTCGCCAGCGCATCGTCGTTGCACGTGACCATGCCGCCCTCGCCGGTGGCCAGGTTCTTGGTCGCGTAGAACGAGTACGTCACCGCATCGCCGAACTGGCCGATGCCCTTGCCCTTGTAGAGCGCCAGGTGCGCCTGGGCCGCGTCGTACACCACCTTGAGGTTGTGCGACCTGGCCAGCGCCTGCACCCCGTCGATGTCCACCGGGCAGCCGTACATGTGCGTCGCGGCGATGCCGCGGGTGCGCGGGGTGATGCGCCGGGCGGCGTCGGCCACGTCGATCTGGCCGGTGGTCTCGTCGGCGTCCACGAAGATCGGCCGGCACCCGCGGGCCACGAGCATGCTGGCGGTGGCGATGTACGACCAGCAGGGCACGAGGATGTCGTCGCCCCGCTCGAACAGCGGCTCGTAGGCCAACTGCAGGGCGCAGGTGCCGTTGGCGCAGGTCATGGCGTGCCTGGCGTGCGACAGCTCGGCCATGCGGGTCTCGAGCTCGGCGCACTTGGACGCGGCCCGGAGCATGCCCGACCGCAGAACCTTGTTCACCGCCTCGATGTCCGCCTCCTGCAGGCCCGGCAGCATGAAGGGCACGGGCGTTCGGGAAACGGGCGTGCCGCCGTTGATGGCGAGCGGGCCGTGAGCGGGGGCGGCGACGGTGGTCATGAGCGCGGTCTCCTGCCCGCGGGCGCTGGTCCGCGGGTGTTGATGCGAACGATAGCGCCGGCCCGGGAACCGGCCCATGACCGACCCGTCCGCGTCAGGGCTTTGTGGGGTGAGGGTCTCCGCCCGTTTGTGCGCACCGGGGAAAACGGATCGATCCGTTCGTGCCGTGCGTATCGAACGGCTCGCGGGCGGGCGATTCGCCCGGGGCCCGGTCGGCCGGCTCGATTCGGGGGATCTTGACGAGCGCCATCTATGATGACCGCCATGAGCACGCGGACGAACCGACACGGAGCACACACGGGCCTTCGGATCGCGGCGTTCGCCCTGGCGCTGGCCGCCGGGGGCGTCGTTGCCGGCGGCTGGGACGGCCCCGGGCAGCCCGGCGGCTCCGGCGGCGAGACGGCCCGGCCGGCGGCCGGGTGGGATGAACGGGCCGCGGCCTTCAGCCCCTACCGCTGGATCTCGCGCCCCAGCCGCGACGCGGTCATGGGCTTCACCATGTCCATCGACATCATCGAGATCCCGGTCAAGGCCGGGCAGCGCGTGAAGACCGGCGACCTGCTGGTCCGCGGTCGCGACGGCGAGGCGCTGGCGGGGCTGGTGGTGGCGCGGACGCGTGCCGAGAACACGCACGAGGTGGACTCGGCCCGGGCGAACATGGAGCTGGCGGAGATCCGCTTCAACGCGGGCAAGGAAGCGTTCGACAAGCAGGGCATGTCGCCGGCCGAGTTCGAGGAGCGGCGGCTGAGCCTGGCCGCGGCCAAGGCGGCGTACGAGGCGACGGTGACGCGGGTGCGCGAGCAACGCGAGCTTCTGGTGCAGTCCGAGCGGCAATTCGAGCGTTTCGGCCTGCGGGCGCCGTTCGACGGGATCGTGGACCAAGTCGTGGTGGACGTGGGCTCGAACGTCAACGAGCAGCAGCCGGTGCTGCGGCTGGTGCAGATCGACCCGTTGTGGATCGACGTGCCGGTAGCGCCCGAAGAGCCGATCGATCGCGAGCTGACGGAAGGCTCGCCCGCCTGGGTGCTCATCGATGCCCCTGGGGAGACGCGGGCCCGCCAGGCCCGGGTGCTCTACGTGGCGCCGGTCATCGACGCGGGCGGAACGCTCCGCGTGCGCGTCGAGGTGCCCAACCCCCGCGGGCTGCCCGCGGGGTCGCGCGTGGCGGTGCGGTTCACGCCCCCGCCGGGCGGCGAGGCGGCCCTGGTGACGCCGGCGCTCGGCGAGGGGAGCGGCGCCAAGTGATCGACGCGACCAATCTCAAGGCCCCCGGGTGGCAACGGATCGTGCAGGAACTCGCCGGCGGCGCGCCCGACGACCGCGCGTACCTGGAGCGCCTGGTGGCCGTCCTGACGCAGGTGTCGGCGGCGCGCCAGGGCGTGGTGTGGGTGCCGGCGCCCGCCGCCGAGAGCGGCGAGACGCAGATGCGCCCCCGGCTGCTGCACCCGGCGCCCGTCGCCGGCGACGGCGCCGGCCAGACCGGTTCGGGCGGGGGTCAGCGATCGCCGATCGACGAGAACGCCCTGCTGCACGGGGCCGAGGCCCGGCGCGCCGCGTTCGCCGCGATGGAGAGCGCCCAGTCGCGCATCTTCAGCCTGGGCCAGCCGGCGACGCCGCCCTGTACGACGCCGCGGCGGCTGTGGGTACGCTACGCTGCCGCTGTCGGCGGCGGCTCCGGCGGCGACGGGCGCGCCCGCTGCCGTGGCGACGCTGCTCATCGAGGCGCGGGGACGCAGCGCGGTGCAGAGCACGCTGGCGATGGCCGAGGTGCTGGCCGGCTACGTGCACGCCCACGCCGCCCGGCAGGAGCTGCGCCGGGTGCAGCACTCCGGGCTGGCGCTCGACACCGCCACGCGCCTGCTGGGCGCGATCAACAGCGCCGCCAACTACAAGGGCGCGTGCATGCAGCTGGTCAACCAGGCGGCGCGCGTGCTGGGGGCCGACCGCGCCGCGCTGGGCTGGGTGGTGGGCGACAAGGTGCGCGTCGAGGCGATCAGCGACACCGAGCACTTCGACCGCCGCATGGCGATGGTGCAGAAGCTCGGCGCGGCCATGGAAGAGTGCCTGGACCAGGCCCAGCCGGTGCTGCACCCGCCGCCGGCCGAGGGGCAGGACGTGGTGCTGAGTCAGGCCATCACCCACGCCCACCGCGAACTGGCCGCGGGCGAACCGGGGCTCAAGGTCTGCTCGGCGCCGCTGCGGGCCGGCGACGAAGTCGTCGGCGTGCTGACCATCGAGCACAAGGGCCAGGGGGCGATCGACCCGGCCAGCGTCGAGCTGCTCCAGTCGACGCTCGACCTGCTGACGCCCGTGCTCAAGGTGCGTCGCAACGATGATCGGATCCTCGCCCTGCGCGCCAAGGACAGCCTGCTGCGCGCCGGCGCGTGGGCGGTGGGGCCGAAGCACACCGCCTGGAAGCTCGGCGTGCTGGCGCTGTCGGCGGCGCTGGCGTTCTGTGCGCTCTACCGCACCACCTACCGCGTCGGGGCGCTGGCGCACGTGCAGCCGGCCGTCAAGCGGATCATCTCCGCGCCGTTCGAGGCCACCCTGGCCCGCCTGGCCGACGGGGTCGAGCCCGGGGCGGTGGTGCGGGCGGGGCAGGTGCTGGTGGACCTGGACGCGACCGAGTTCGCCCTGCAGGCCTCCGAGGCCGAGGCCCGCATGAACCAGGCCCTCAAGGCCGTCGGCCTGGCCATGAAGGACGGCAAGACCAGCGAGGCCCAGAAGGCCCAGGCCCAGGCCGACGCCGCCCGCGCCCAGATGGACATGTACCGCTCCCGCGTCGAGCGGGCCAGGATCGTCGCGCCCATCGACGGCGTCATCCTCTCGGGCAACCTGCGCGACAAGGTCGGGGCCGCGGCACGCACGGGCGACGAACTCTTCCAGATTGCGCCGCTGGAGTCGATGGAGGTCGTCCTGAAGGTGGACGAACGCGACATCGGCCTGGTGAAAGAGGCTGTCCGCCGTGCCACTGAAACGGGCGAGCCCGCGCGCGGCGCCGTTGCGCTGCGATCGGCCCCGGACAAGGAGTTCGCGTTCACGGTGACCTCGGTGGTGCCCATGGCCGTCGCGGCCGACGGGCACAACACCTTTGAGGTGCGCGGGCGTCTGGCCGGCGGGGCCGGCTGGTTGCGCCCCGGCATGGAGGGCTACGCCAAGGTGGAGACCGAGCGGGCCAGCCTGCTGTGGATCGGCACGCGCCGCGTGGTCGAGACCGTGAGGCTGTGGCTGTGGTGATCGCCGGAGCAAGGCCGTGATCGAGCGCCCCACGTTCAGCCCGTTCTGGCACCGCGTGCGCACGCTGCGGCCCCGCCTGCGCCCCCACGTGCAGATCACGCGCCAGCACTTCCGCGGGCGGCGCTGGCACGTCGCGCACGACCCCGCCAGCAACCACTTCTACCGCCTCAACCCGGTGGCCCACGACTTCGTCGCCTCGCTCGACGGGCGCCGCTCGATCGACGAGGCCTGGAAGCTCTCCCTTGCGAAATTCGCCGACCGCGCCCCGACGCAGAACGAGATCATCGAGCTGCTCGGCCAGCTCCACGGCTCCAACCTGCTGAGCCTCGACGCGCCCCCGGACGTCGAGCAGATGCTCACCCGCTCGGGCGAACGCCGCAAGAAGAAGATCAAGCAGCAGCTCATCGGCCTGATGTACTTCCGGCTGCGGCTGTTCAACCCCGACAGGATCGTCACCGCCCTGGAGCCGTTCTTCCGCCCGCTGATCAACCGCGTCGGACTGGCGCTCTGGGCGATGCTCATCGTCGCGGGGCTCGCCGCCGTCGCCCCGCGCTGGGGCGAACTGTCCGCCTCGCTCTCGGGCGTCACCAACCCCGAGGCCTGGGGGTGGATCGCCGTGGCCTTCGTCCTGCTCAAGGCCTGGCACGAACTCGGGCACGGCGTCATCTGCAAGCGCTACGGCGGCGCCGTTCCCGAGGCGGGCGTCATGATGCTCGTGCTCCTGCCGGCGCCGTACGTGGACGCCTCGGCCTGCTGGGCCTTCGACAGCCGCTGGAAACGCATCGCCGTGGGCGCGGGGGGCATGATCTTCGAACTCGGCGCCGCCGCGGTCGCCGCCATGGTCTGGGCCGCCCTGCCCCAGGGAGACCCCGCGCGCGATGTCTGCTTCTACCTCATGCTCATGGCCGGCGTCTCCACCGTGCTGTTCAACGCCAACCCCCTCATGCGCTTCGACGGGTACTACATCCTCTCCGACCTGCTGGAAGTGCCCAACCTCATGCCCCGCTCCATGGAGATGATGAAGCACCTGTTCAAGCGCTACGTCTACCGCCTGCCCAACCAGCGCCCGCCGGCAGGGCTTCGCGCCGAGTGGTGGCTGCTGGTCGTCTACGGCGTCCTGTCGCTGGCGTACCGCGTGTTCCTCTTCCTGGTGATCGCGCTCTACCTGCTGGGCTTCTTCTTCGTCGTCGGCGTCATCCTGGCGCTCTGGACCGCCGTCGCCTGGTTCGTGCTGCCGATGGGCGCCTTTGCGCACTGGCTGGCCGCTTCGGGCGAGCTGTCCGAACGCCGGGGGCGGGCGATTCTCACCAGCGCGGCGCTGGCCGCGGCCGCCGTCGTGCTCGTCGGGCTGGTGCCGATCCCGGACTACCGGCGGGGCACCGGCGTGGTGGAGAGCCTTGCCGAATCCGGCGTCTTCACCGGGGCCGAGGGCTTCGTGGTCGAGGCGTTCAAGCGTCCGGGCGACCCGGTGCGCGCCGGCGAGGTGATCGTGCGGCTGGAAAGCCCGGAGCTCGAGGCCAATCAGCGAGCCGCCTCGGCCCAGTTGGCCGGCGTGCTGGCCCGGCTGGGCGAGGCCCGCCTGCAGGACGACCCCGCCACCGCCGCGGGCCTGGAGCGCGAGGAGCGGTACTGGCGCCAGGTGCTTGCCGACCTGGGCGACAAGCGTCAACGCCTGGCGGTGCGCAGCCCGCACGACGGGGTGGTCGCCGGGCTGGACCCCATGCGGCTCGTGGGCGCGTACCTGACCCGGGGCAAGCCGGTGTGCGGCGTGGTGGACCCCGCGCGCCTGCGCGTGGCGGCGACGATGAGCCAGGCCGAGGCATCGTGGCTCTACGGCCTGTCGGCGGAAGAACTGCGCGTGACCATGCGCGCGGTCAGCGACCCCTGGCGGCCCATCGAGGGCGCTCACGTCCGGGCCGTGCCGGCGGCGCAGAAACGGCTGTCGCACGCGGCGCTGGGCTTCGGCGGCGGCGGCAACGTGGAGACCGCGCCCAACGACCCCGAGGGCGTGGTGACCCGGCGCGAGCAGTTCACCGTGTACGTGGAGGCCGACGGGCCGGCCCTGGCCGGCGCCACGCCCGGCGAGCGCGTGCGCCTGCGCTTCAGCCTGCCCGCCAAGCCGCTGCTGGAACAGGTCGTTGACCGCATCCACCGGACGATCCAGGGCCGGGTGGACCTGTAGGAGCACCGCCGTGTCGCAGGCGCTGACGCGCTACCAGTCGCTGTTCGACTCCGTGCGGTCGCGGGCGCGCCGGCCCGAGGCCCTGCGCGGGCTGGACAAACTGGCCGCCACCGCCGCGATGCGGCTGCGCAACCGGCGCGTCACCCCCGCGTGGCTGCGCCGCCAGGCGGAGCTGATCGACGCGCTGGGGCCCGCGATGCGCGGGCACAGCGAAGCGGCGCTGGCCGACCGGCTGGCGACCCGAGTCGATCGGGGCCGGGCCGACGAGGCGACGGTGCGCGGCGCGCTTGCGGCGGTGCGCGAGGCGGCGCGCCGCGAGACCGGGCAGGAGGCGTTCGTGGTGCAGCTCATGGGCGCGCTGGCCCTCTACCACGGGCGGATCGTCGAGATGCTCACCGGCGAGGGCAAGACGCTCACCGGCTCGCTGGCGGCGCCGCTGATCGCCTGGCGCCACCGGCACCTGCACGTCTTCACCGTCAACGACTACCTGGCGGCGCGCGACGCCTCCAGCCGCGCCGGCATCTACCGGCGCTGCGGCCTGTCGGTCGGCAGCATCCAGCAGGAGCAGGACCCCGGCACGCGCGCCGGGATCTACGCCCGGCCGATCGTCTACGGCACGCCCAAGCAGATCGTCGCCGACTGGCTGCGCGACCAGTTGCGCCTGGGCCCCATCCGCAGCGCCTGGGCCGGCCGCCCGCTGCTGGCCGGCGACGGGGCTCCCGCCGCCCTGGTGCCCGGCCTGCGCGCCGCCCTGGTCGACGAGGCCGACGCCGTGCTCATCGACGAGGGCGTGGTGCCGCTGATCATCGCCCGCTCCCGCAAGGCCGACGAGCAGGGGCAGATGTACAAGGACGCCGCGGCGCTCGCCGCCCGGCTGGTGCAGCGTCAGGACTTCACCATCGACGCCGTGCGCCGCACCGCGACGCTCACCGCCCGCGGGCGCGAGCGGCTCGGGCCGATGTTCGACGACCTGGCCGACCCCATCTGGCGCGCCCGCCGCCGCGCCGAGGAACTCGTGCGCCAGGCGCTCAGCGCCGCCTATTGCTACGCCAACGGGCGGCAGTACCAGGTGGTCGACGGGCGGGTGCAGATCGTCGATGAGTACACCGGGCGCATCCTGCCCGACCGCAACTGGGAGCACGGCCTGCACCAGGCCATCGAGGCCAAGGAAGGCGTCGAGGTCACCGCCGACCGCGAGACCATGGCACGCCTGAGCTTCCAGCGGTTCTTCAAGAGCTACCCATTCCTGGCCGGCATGACCGGCACCGCCGCCGACGCCACCGCCGAGATGGAACGCACCTACCAGCGCCGCGTGCTGGTCATCCCCACCAACCGGCCCATCGCCCGGCGCGCGCTGCCTACGCGCATCTTCCGGTCCGCCGAGGCCCGCTGGGCCGCCGCGGCCGACGCCGTCGAGGCCATGCACAAGGCCGGCCGGCCGGTGCTGGCCGGAACGCGGTCGATCGAAGCCAGCGAGATCCTGTCGCGCCGCCTCTGGGCCAAGGGCCTCACGCACAAGGTGCTCAACGCCAACTTCGACAAGGACGAGGCCGAGATCATCTCCCGCGCCGGCCTGGGCGCCGGCACGGGGCACGGGCCGGCGATCACCGTCGCCACCAACATGGCCGGGCGCGGCACCGACATCGAGCTCGACGACGCCGCTCGGGCCGCCGGCGGCCTGCACGTCATCCTCACCGAGATGCACGGGGCCAAGCGCATCGACCGGCAGTTCATCGGCCGCGCCGGCCGCCAGGGCGACCCCGGCTCGTGCCAGTTGCTGCTGTCGTTGGAAGACGAGCTGGTCCGGCTCAACGCGCCCAGGGGCGCGGCGGTGCTGCGCGCGATGGCCCGCGCCGAGGAACTCCGCGGCCGGCTGCTGCACGCGGCCCGGGCGCTCATGCGCCTGGCCCAGCGCCGCAGCGAACGGCGCGACCGCGCCAGCCGGGCGCAGGTGCTCAAGCAGGACGAGTGGGTGGACAAGCACATCCCGGGGATGTGAGCGTGGCCGGCAATACCGGCACCCACGACGTCTCGACGCCGGCGCGAACATCGGGCCCCAACGTGAGTGTTTGATTGCAGCGGGATTCGAGCCTCCCCCAAATTCGGGCAGCCTCCTGTCAACATACGCTTGACAGCGACTCGGACTTCTGTAGCATTAAGTAATGATGTCACGGGTGGGATGCATGTTCTTGGGTCGTTGGCGCCTGTTCACGGCTGTGCTCTTTGCCGCATCCTCGACGGTCGCCGTCGGCCAGATCGACGTTTCGCCACAGCACGTTGAAGCTTGGCTCAAGCGTGAACTCCAGGCGGCCGCGGCCATTCCGGCATGGCCCGGCTTCTCCATCCGCTGGCGCAGCGAAGACCCGCTGACCCTCAGCCCGAAGGACATCGACGCGCTCCGCTCCGAGGTCGCCGGGAAGCCGGAGCACCCGCGCCGCCACGAACTGGAGGCGGCCGAGCGAATGCTCCGAACCGGAGCGCCGTACGTCATGCGCTTCGAGTTGTTCTCCACGCCCGAGGGTGCGTGGCGCTTTAACTCCACGTACGTGGACGCGAAGACCTTCACCGACGTCACGCTCACGAACGGGACAGCTTGGAAGCTCTCCCCGATGGCCATCGAACTTTTCGGCGACGCCCCGTCGGCCGATCGTCGCCGAAGTCTGGCGGGGGAGCGCTACGTGTTCGTGCCGATGCTCGCTTCGCTGCTGTACGGTTCGCTGGATCGTGCCGCGTTTTCCAAACTGGAGATCGGCGACCTGCGCATCGATGGGTCCCGCTGGAGCGCCACCGCCTCCAGGAGATCCGGAACGCCGCTCGTGCTGGGGTACGAGGGACGCTGGGATCCGCAAGCCGGACGAGGCTTCGTCGAGCGTTACACCATCGTCCGCAATCCCTCCGCCCCCACGTTCGAGGGCACCGGCGAGCGGTTCGAGGAATGGGAGTTCCACCCCGAGCCCGGGGTGTGGGCCGCCAAGCGAGCGGTGCTGACGAAGCCGGGCGGCGAGGTCTGGCGGGTACACGTGTTCGAGGGGTTCGCTCCGTTGCCGGCGGGTGGGCTCGATGCTGTCTTCGCCGCGCCGTCGCCCGGCGGCGCCGACGTCGTGCGCGGGCCCATCCCAACCAACGTGGAGGTCGGAGACCACGCGCGCGCCGTTGTAACACGTATGAACGAGCAAGGCCAGTTGACGGAAGCTCCCCTGCCTGGGGCGAGAGAGTCCGCCCGCTGGGGCTGGAATACTGTCGGCCTGAGTCTCTTGGCATTGCTTTCCTTTGGCGTTTTTTGCGCAGTTATCGCGAGATTGCGATCCAGACGGCAGGCCTAGGGTTCGATCAATTCCGCAAGCAAATCGAGGAGCATTAGATGAATCGAATCGATATGGCATCGAGAGCCACCAGCATCACGTGCGTCCTGGCGTTGACCGCAACGGTCGCAGGTGCCTGTTACATGGCCGCGACTCGCGAATGTTGCATGACATATGATGTCGTATGCGACAACGGAGCTGATCCAGCGGAGTACTGGACTTGTCAGCAGTCGTCGAACGGATCAGGATGGACCGTTGCAACTGCTCGCGCGTGGACCCCGTCTGATGGACTTCAGAACGGCCGTACACTGCTCAAGTCTGGCGAACTGTTTGGGTCATGCCAAATGACCTACCGCACCTGCGGGCCTGTGCCCGGGACATGCATCGTGCAATCCCCGGTGACGGTCGAGTGCAGGAACACGACTCTAACGGGCGATTGGTGTCCTGTCTCACCCTGAAGTCAAGGCTCGGCACGCGCATGCAAGCAAACACCAGCCCAAATGCCGGCTACCGAATTCTTGGGCTCCTTGCGATCACAGTCAGCATGATCGTGCTCGGTACGGCTGGGATCACCAAACTCATTGCGCTCGAATCCTTCTCTCTCGACCTCAAGGCGTGGACTGTGATTCCTCGCTGGCTTCTGCCTGGTCTGACCGTTTTCGTCCCGGTAGTAGAGTTCGGAGTCGCCGCACTCTGGTGTCTTGGCATTCGTCGCTGGGAGTCGGTCAAGATCGCAGGGACGATGCTCGCGTCCATTTTGGTAGCCATCTGGGTGCAATGGACAATCGGTGCCCCGCCGAGATGCGGCTGCTTTGGCGTTTTCGAAAAGTACTTCGCCAGTATTGGGGAGTTCGGCGATCTTCGCTATAGAGCTGGAGCATTGCTTGCGCTACTGTTAGCTGGTTATTTTGCAGCACGCGGCGCTGAGGCGTCAACTATAACAATCAACGCAACACAAACGCCGCGACCGAGTTCGACTTCAAGCCGTGGCATGACAATTATTGAAATCTTGGTCGCCATCGCGATGCTCGTCGCGCTCGTCGCGGTGCTGCTGCCCGTCCTGAGCGGGTCCCGGCGCGGGGCGCTGGCGGCCGAAACTCAGTCTCGGCTCCGCCAGCACGGGGTGGTGTTCGCCTCGTACGCGATCGATTGGAAGGATTGCTACCCGCTCCCGGCGGTGCCGGGGCGTGAGACGCAGACCATTGTCCTTTCCAGATCAGGCAGGACGATCGAGTTCCCGGCCTATTTCACCGGGAGCATGCACTGGCACACGCTGATGTGCGAGTCGTACTACCAGAGCGAGCCCGAAAACCCCGTCTTCTACCCCGCCGAGCACTCATCGCGCTGGGGATTCTCCGACAACGGCGGCATCTTCTGGATGCCCTGTGTGTTCCTGGCGGCGCCAGACTATTGGCACCTCGAGACCAGAACCGGCCCCGAGCAGCACCGGGCGGTGCGCACGTCCGAAGTGCAGCACGGCGACCGCAAGATCCTGCTGGCGTCGATGCACCACGTGCTGGAAGACCAACAGGCGAACCGCGATCAGACCGGGCGCGCCCGCCCGGGCCACATCCCCCTGCCGTTCGTGGCCTGCGACGGCAACGTCCGCACGCCCAAGACCGGCCAGGTGCTCCCGGGCATGCCCAGCGCCGACGGGAATGTCCCGGGTGCGTTCCACCTGTTCGAAGGCTGGCCCGGCATGCACACGCTCCGCGGCGTGCGGGGGCGCGACGTGCAATGAAGCCGGCGCACTACTTCAGCAGCCGCTCCAGGTAGTGGATGTCCACGCCGCCCTTGCGGAACGCCGCTTCCTCCATCAGCCGCTGGTGCAGCGGGATGGTGGTCTTGATCGGCTCGACCTTGAATTCGCGCAGGGCCCGGGCCGTGCGGGTGATGCACTGCTCGCGGTCGTCGGCGTGGACGATCAGCTTGGCCACCATGCTGTCGTAGAACTTCGGCACGGTGTACCCCGAGACCACGTGGGTGTCCATGCGCACGCCGGGCCCACCCGGCGGCTGCCAGCGCGTGATCTGCCCCGGCTGGGGCATGAAGTTCCGCGCCGGGTCCTCGGCGTTGATGCGGCACTCGATGGCGTGCCCGTTGATCCGCACGTCCTTCTGCGCGTACGGCAGCTTCTCGCCCGCCGCGACCCGGATCATCGTCTTGACGATGTCGATGCCCGTGATCTGCTCGGTGACCGGGTGCTCCACCTGCACGCGGGTGTTCACCTCGAGCATGTAGAAGTTCTGCTTGGAGTCCATGAGGAATTCGACGGTCGCGGCCCCGTGGTACTTGGCCTGCTTGATCAGCCGCACCGCCGCCTCGCAGACCGGCTCGATGGTCTTGCGGTCAACGCCGGGGCTCGGCGCCTCTTCGATCAGTTTCTGGTGCCGGCGCTGCACCGAGCAGTTGCGCTCCCACAGGTGGATGGCGTTGCCGTGCTTGTCGCCGATCACCTGGATCTCGATGTGCTGGGCGTGCTCCAGGAATTTCTCGATGAACACCGCGCCGTTGCCGAACGCCGCCTGCGCCTCGGTGCTGGCCGCCTTGATGTTGCTCCGCAGCGCGATCTCGTTGTGGCAGACGCGCATGCCCCGCCCGCCCCCCCCCCCCGAGGCCGTGGTGGTCACCCGG
>JAHCJH010000090.1 GCA_026126345.1 Phycisphaeraceae bacterium
TCACGCTCAGCGGTTCCGGCACCACACTCTTCGCCGCGCCGGTCGGCGGCATCACGCCCTTGGCCAACCTCTTCAACAACCGCACCGGCGCCATCTCCATCGGCGGCAACCAGTCCTCCGCCGGCGACCGCATCCACGCCGGCCCCGGCACCCTCCTGGCCAACGCCGCGTTCCAGGGCGGCCCCCTGCTCGGCACCCAGGTCCCCGTCGGCTCCACCCTCGACGGCGCCTTCGCCGTCACCATCTCCTCCGGCGGCACCAACACCATCACCGGCGCCGCCGGCGCCGGCAACCCCCTGGCCTCTCTCGCCATGACCGGCGAGGCCAACCGCGTCGCCGACGTCACCACCACCGGCGCCCAGACCTACACCGCCGACTCCACCCGTCTCGCCGGCGACCTCACCTCCTCCAACGCGCCCATCACCTTCAACGGCCAGGCGCTCCTCGCCACCGACCTCACCATCGACGCCGGCTCCGGCAACATCCTCTTCAACAACGCCGCCGCGGCAGCCATCGACTCCGAATCCCCCGGCAACTTCGACCTCACCCTCATCACCACCGGCCAGGCCACCATCGACGGCCACGCCGGCTCCGTCCGCGCCCTGGGTTCGCTCACCACCGTCGGCAACTCCGTTACCCGCATCGGCGGCGACGTCACCGCCACCGAAGGCCTGTTCTTCGGCAACAACCTTCGCCTCATCGCCTCCAGCATCCTCGACGCCGGCAACGGCCCCGCCCGCTTCCTGGGCACCATCAACTCCGAGGGCGCCCCGCGCGACCTGTCCATCCTCTCCGCAGCCCCCACCATTAACGGCCTGGCCTCCGCCGAGACGCTCCGCGGCTACCAGGTCCCCATCGCCTTCGCCGGCAGCATCGGCGACACCCTGGCGCTCAACAGCCTCGGCCTCAACTACAACGTCGCCCGCGCCGCCGACGGCCGCGCATCAGTCCCCTCCGTCGCCACCATCGTCTTCGCCAACAGCCTCAACGCCGACGGCACCATCACCGCCGCCTCCATCAACCCCGCCACCAACTTCGTCATCAACGTCGTCAACGGCTTCACCATGGGCCAGAACGAGAAGCTCACCGCCTTCGGCAACCTCTCCATCACCGCCGCCCTCGCCCGGCTCTCCGACCTCTCCACCATCGGCAACATGGCCGTCACCGCCCCGACCATCCAGCTCCGCGTCCGCCCCGCCGGCCAGGTCGCCGGGTTCAGCAGCCTCGACCTGCCCACCGTGGCCAACGACCAGGGGCTCGATTTCGTCGCCGGCGGCACCATCGCCTTCAGCACCGCGCCCACCGCCGTCAACGGCCCCGCCTTCTCCGCCGGCGGCCTGCCCCGCCCCTCCTTCTCGAACCCCGACGGCACCGGCGACGTCAACGGCACCCTCCTGGCCTTCCCCTTCCGCGCCTTCGGCACCGACCCGCTGTTGCCCCAGTTCACCGACCGCCCCGCCCCCAACAACATCCAGGCCATCGCCTTCGACCTCCGCTCCGACGGCCCCACCCGCCAGAACGTCTCGGAGTCCATCGCCGCGTTCGTCGTGGTCGATATGCCCCGCGTGCCCGAGGAGTCCTCCGTCGGCCTCGCCCAGCGCAAGCAGCTCGAGGAAATCGCCATCTTCGTTCGCGACCTCGGCCCCGACGAGCTCATCGAGGCCCTCATCGGCCGCGCCCTCTACAACGACAAGCCCCAGACCGTCCGCGTCGAAGACGCTTCCCAGCGCCGCGTCTCCGCCGGCCGCCTCTCCTTCGACGGCGTCAAGGCCATCCTCGCCGAGTACACCGCCATCCTCCAGGTCCAGGGCGACCTCACCAGCGCCCTGGCCGACGCCGTCACCGCCTGGTTCGCCGAACACCCCGACAGCGACTTCGATGCCCGCTCGTTCGCCGCCTTCCTGCTGGCACGCGACGAGTCCGACCCCGCCCGCCAGTCCGCCCTCCGCGTCGCCCGGCTCTTCGTCATGGTCGAGGAACTCGGCTTGGCACGCTACGAACTCCGCGACTGCAAACGCGCCATCGTCGGTCAGATCCTCCCGCCCGACCTCTCCGCGGCCCAGCTCGTCCAGACCATCGACGCCATCAACGTCACCCTCCGCCCCGAGCGCTACCCCGCCGCCGGCGGCGATGTGGTCACGCCCCCGGCCCCCACCAGCAGCCCCAGGCCGTCGGACGTCAAGCCGAGCCCCGAACCCGACGCCACGCCCGAGAACCCCGCCGGCCCGGCCAACCTGCCCGCGCCACCGCTGGCCCGCCGCTGATCCGCGCCCCCGCCCGTCAAGCGCGCGCGCCCGCCCGTCGATACCTCCACCGGGGCCCCGGCGTCAACGTCCACGCGCCCGGCCCCGTCCCATGGCCGCACCGCGCCCAGACCCCGCCGCGCCCATCGCGCCCCCGTCGCCCGACGCGCCGGACTGGTCCTGCGCCGTCATCGCCTCCGAACGCTTCGGCGACGCCCGCGCCTGGTTCACCGCCTGGCGCGCCCGCCTGACAACCCACGCGCGACACCCGCGCCCGACCTTCATCCCCATCAACGACCTGCTCCACCGCGCCGACGCCGCCGCTGCCGCCGCCGCCGCCGACGCCGCCCTCCTGCTCAGCGACGCCGCCGAGCCCCACGCGCCCGTCCTCCAGGCCGCGGCCCGTCTCCGCGAGGCCGGCGTGCCCGCCATCATCCTCCGCCGCGCCTGCTCCCCCGCCGACCGCGCCCGGCTCGAGCTCGCCGACGCACCCGTCCTCGACGCCGCCTGCCATATCGCCGGCCTGGTTGCTGCTGTGGCCGCTGGCAGCAGCGCCGCGAGCTCGAAGCCGAGCTCGACCTGGCCCACCGCGCCCACCGCCAGGCCGAACGCTGGCTCCACCGCGCCGACGACGAGATGCGCCTGGCCGCCCGGCTCCAGCGCGACATGCTCCCGCACGCGTTCCCCAGCCTCCCCTCCCTGCAGTTCGGCGCCTGCTACCGCTCGGCCTACTACGTGGGCGGCGACGTCTACCGCCTCTGGCGGCTCGACGAGCACCGCGTCGGCCTCTTCATCGCCGATGCCATGGGCCACGGCGTCCGCGCCGCCATGCAGAGCATGCTCCTCGCCCACGCCCTGGTCCTCAAGGAAACCGACCCCGCCGGCTACCGCCTCCGCTGCCCCGCCGACGCCCTGGCCGCGCTCAACCGCGAACTGCTCCGCGACCCGCACGAGATCTCACGCTTCGCCACCGCCGTCGCCGCCGTCATCGACGCCCGCACCGGCCTGGTGCGGCTCGCCAACGCCGGCCACCCGGCGCCCGTCGTGCTCGCCCCCGGCTACGCGGGCGCCGTCGATGAGTCCGGCCCCGCGCTCGGGGCCTTAGACCACGCCGAGTTCCCCGCCGTCGAGTTCACCCTCCGCCCCGGCCAGTCCCTGGTGCTCCACACCGACGGCCTCGACGCCGCCGTCAACGCCTCGCGCGGGCTCGACCCCCTGGCCGCCTGCGCCGCCCCGCCGCACCACGTCGCCGATCTGCTCGCGCTCGACCACGACCGGCCGCTCGACGCTTCGCTCGCCCGCTTCGAGTCGCGCCTCGACGGCCTCAACGGGTCGCTCCACGCACCCGACGACGTCGCCGTCCTCGCCGTGCGCTTCAACCCCGCTTGAATGAACTCCGGCGCTCGCCGAGCGCCCACCGTTTCCTCACGGCTCCCCCCGCCCGACGCCGATCCGCCGCACCGCCCCCTCGGGCCCGGTGATCTCCACCACCTGCTCCCGTGCGTCGATCCCCGTCACCCGCCACCCCGGCGACACCTCGTCGCCCACCCCCAGAACCTTGCCGTTCACCAGCGCCCGCGCCGTGGCGCCCCGCCCAACGATCGCCGTGACCGCAGGCCGGACCTCCTCGACCACCGCCGGTTGCGCCGCCGCCGGGGCCGCATCGCGCTCGACCGGCGCCGCGGCCGGGGGATGATCCATCGGCGACCCGACCGTCACCGCCGGACGCGAACGCAGCCACTCCATCGCCCGCCGCTGCGCCGCGTTCACCGGCGACGTCGTCGCCACCGCCGGCGTCGGGTCGGCCTGCTCGGGCTCGCCCGTCGCCGCCGGCGCCGCCCGCGGGCCCGCGTCCGTCAGCAGCCGCAGCAGCCCCAGCGCCAGCACCGGCGCCGCCGCCGTCGCCCCCGCGTGCAACCGCCTGCGTGTCGTCCGATCGATGTTCATCGCCCGCCTCCCGCGTCCGAGCGCGCCGCGCCCGCCAGCCCGAGCGACAGGTGCTCGGTCTCGATCGTCGCCAGCACGCTCCGCGATCCCGGCGCGCTGTCCGGGCTCAGCCGGATCGCCCGAACCCGCGTGAGGCCCACCCGCTCCTGCACCTCGCCCACGAACGCCGCCAGCGCGCCGTACTCGGCGCTCACCACCATCGAGTACCCTCGGCGCGTCTCCACCCCCGCCGCCGGCCCCTCGCCGACCTTGACCTGCTTCGCCGGCGTCGGCAGCAACTGATCCACCCGAACCCCGTGCCGCTCCGCCAGCGCCATCACCGCGCCGAACATCGCCGCCTCGTCCGTCGCCACCCGCTCCCGATCGATCACCGCCCGCCGCGCCGCCTCCACCAGCCGGTGCGCCTCGCGCACCTTCTCCGCCGGCATCGCCGCCGCCGCCGCCGCCGCCCGCTGCTTCAGAGAATCGATCTCCGCCCGCGCCGCCGACAGCCGGCGCTCCGCCGGCTCGACCAGCATCAGGTACGCGCCGGCGCACACCGCCAGCCCGATCACGCCCTCGGTCAGGAGTCTCCTGGTCGCGTTCTGGTTCACGGCGTTCCCTCCGACCGCGCCAGGTCCGCCGCCCGCGCCGGCAGGCCCACCAGCGTCAGCGTCATCTCGAACCGGTGCCCCTCCGCCTCGTTCACCCGCACCCGCGACGTCGCCCCCATCGTCACCCCCGCCACCAGCGGGCAGCCCGCCAGGTCGTCCGCCAGCCGCCGCATCGCCGCCGCGAACGCCCGGTCCTCCGCCCCGGCCATCACGCCCACGATCCGCACGCGCGCCGGGCCTTCGGCGTGCTCCGCCGTCACGCTCGACAGGCGGATCTCCGCCGGCACCCGCTCGCTCAGCACCGCCAGCGCCTCGGCCCAGGGCGGCGCATCGCCCAGCGACCGCGCGATCCGCGCCCGCGCCTCGAGCATCTTCCCCACCTCCGCCGACGCCCGTTGCGCCTCCGCCACGTCCGCGTCGCTCTGCGTCGCCTCCGCCCGAAGCGCCGCCAGTTCCACGTCCGCCCCCGCCAGCGACACGTGCGCCCACACACCCAGGCCCGCCACCGCAACGCCCGCCGCGGCGATCCCGCTCCACAGCGACCTCCGCGCCCGGCTCAGCGCCCTGGCGCCGGCCGCGTCCCCCGACGCCAGGTCCAGGTCCGGAGCCCCGCCCCGCGCCGCCGAGTCCAGAACCCCCCGATCCTCCGCGCGCCCGCCACCGGCCGGCGATTCAACCGCCGACGCGCCGCACTGGCCCGCCAGCGCCGCCGCCAGCCGCCGCACCGACCCGCCCGGGCCGATCACGCCGATCACCGCCGACGCCCGTTCCGCCTCCGCCAGGCCGAACCGCATCGACTGCTTCAGTTCAACCCCCAGCCGCTGCAGCACCGGCTGCAGCACCGGCAGCACGCTCGCGCCCGTCAGCCCGCGCTCGCAGTCCACCACGATCTCCGGCCCCGGCACGCCCACCTCCGTCAGCAGCCGGCGAGCTTCGCCCCGCGGCAGGTTCACCGGCCCGCCGCCGCCCTGCGGGCGCAGCGGCCGGCACATCGCGTCCACCAGCCCCTCCACGCCCACGCCCAGCCGTCGCACGAACACCAGCCTCCCGCCGCTGCCCGCCGCCAGCACGCTCCAGTGCTCGCCCATCCACAGCACCAGCCGCGCGCCCGCTCCCCCGCCCGTCGCCGCCGCCACCGAGCGCCACAGCACGACCCCCTCGGCCGGCATCAGCCGCTCGCACCGCAGCCCGGCCGATGTCACGAACGCCTCCACCGCGCCCACGCTCGCCGCCGCGTCGCTCACCGCCAGCGCGTGCAGCCGCCGGGCGCCGCCCGTCCCGTCGCGCCGGATCACCGCGCAGTCCCGCGGGTTCGCCTGCACGTCGAAACTCGCCGCTTCCCGCAGCGCCAGCACCGCCGCCCGCTCCGCGTTCGCCGGGCCCACCGCCGCCGGGCACGAGTACACGCCGCCGGTGGCCGTCGGTCCGTCGTAGAACACCGTCGCCGGCGCGCCCGCGGCCCCGGCCCGCTCCACCCAGCCGCGCAGCACCGGCGCCAGCGACTCCAGGCAGTCGGGCCACGGTGCGCCCCAGTCGGCCTGCTCGGCCCGCAGACGCTCGCGGAGCACCTCGCGCCCGGCGCGCACCACCGCCGCTTCCAGCCGCGACGGCGACACCTCGATGTACACGCGCGTTCGGTTCAAGTCAGCCCCTTCTTCAGGCTCCGTCCCTCGCCGGGCCCCGCGTCGGTCCGTCGGTCAGAGGGCTTATCGACCCCACGGGCTTGTGGCTTTCGTTCGGCGTTCATCGGATCAAGGAATCTCCTCCCAACCAGATACCTGAATCTGTGCGGGCCCCAGCACGATGATCGTCGCCCGCTGACGGCGCATCGCCGCTCCCGAGGCGCTCTCCGCCGCGATCGTCGTCGTGCTGCCCGAAGTGCTCACGGCCACGATCGACAGGCGCGCCGGCCCCAGACGCGGATCGTCCGCCGACGTGCCCGTCAGCGATACCCCGCCCACCGTCCCATCGCCGTCCTCGTCAGCGCCCAGCATCAGCTCGCGGACGGCCATGTTCACGGCACCTTCCGCGGCGTAGAAACTCCGCAGCCCGTCGAGACGCATCGACCGCTGCTCGATCTCCCGCGCGCCGCCCGACAGCAGCAGGCCCGCCAGCAACTGCAGCATCACCAGCAGCACCACGGCCACCACCGCCGCCATGCCCCTGCGCGTGCTGACCCGGGCCGCTTCCTTCACGGCGCTCCCTCCACGCACGCCCGCAGGAACACCCGGGTGCGCAGCGTCACGCTGCGGCCCTGGCGCTCCGCCGTCACCCGCACCTGCACCCGGCGCACCGCGTCCAGGCCTCCGCCGCTCAGCGTGCCAGCCATCGTGTTATTGCTCTGATCGAAGGCCGCCACCTCCAGCGCCGTGACGTCCCGGGCCAGCACCGCCGGGCCCGCGGCGTCGCCCGTCAGACGAAGTTCACCGTTGGCTAGCGCCAGGCTCCACGGCGAGCCGCCGACCGTCCAGCCGATCGACGCCGGCGTCAGACTCTCCAGCGCCGCCGACCCGCCGGTCTTCCCGGGGATCTCCCGCAGCGCCCGCTCCACGCGGTCCAACGCCGCGCCCAGTTCCGCCGCCAGTTCTCCGTCGGTGGCCGCGGCCTGAAACGTGTCGGTCACGCGCGCGATGAGCCCCGAGGCGCCCAGACCCACGGCCCCGAGCACGACCATGGCGCAGATCGATTCGATCAGCGTGAACCCGGCGGCGTGTCGTCGGCGTCTGTGCATGAGAGCGTGTACTCGGCGTGGCTCAGTAGTCGGTGAGGATGGTGCTCAGAACCGTGCGCTGGTCGCCGGATCGCGGGTCGGTCCAGCGCACCGTCACGGTGACGGTCTTGAACCCCGCGCCGCCGCCGGTGAGGCTCGCGCCGGTCTCCTGCACCGCCACGGTGCGCGAGAACCCGGCGAACCCATCAACGGGGCTTTCGGGCGCGTAGTTCGCGCCGACGATGTACGACCAGCCCCTCGTGGCGCTGTGGCGGTCGGCGATCACGTCCTCGAGCTTCTCGACGGCCAGGCACCGGGCCCGCGCCGCCAGCACACCGGCGCTGCGGCGCACCGACGCATCGGAGATGGCGATCAGGCTCGCGGGCGCCGCGACGGCCAGCACGACAAGGGCCGCGGCGGCCTCGACAAGGCTCAGCCCGCGCCGTCGCGGGCCGGCAGTGCCAGGTGCGGTGGGGGTGGAAGCGGCGCGCGTCACGGGCCGCTCCGTGTGGCCAGCCCGCTGCCGGTCAGCACGCGGACCACGTGCCCGCCGGTGAGCGAGATCGTGCCGTCGGCCGCCAGGGGCGAGCCGGCCGGGGTGAGCGGGCGGCCGAGCCGGTCGAAACCGACCTCGGTCCCGCCGCCGAGCGCAACGGCCGTCAGCAGCACGCCCGTGAACTCGCCCAGGTTGAGGCGCACGACCATGGGCGCGTTCGTGGCGGGGTCGGGCAGGGTGACGGCGCCGGCCTTGCCCGGGCTGGCGGGGTTCTCGCCCTGAACGCTGTACGTCTGGCGGGCGGTGGAGAACGACACCCAGTGCGTTGCGCCGCTGCTCATGGCACGCTGGCGGGCCCAGGCCAAGTCGAGCTGTACGCGTCGGGCCGCGGCGGCGCACCGGCCGGAGGCCAGCCCGCTGAGAGCCGGCGCGGCGGCGGCGGCGAGCACCGCGGTGCAGATCAGCACCGCGAGCAGTTCGATCAGGGTGAAGGCGCTTCGCCGCACGGGCGTTGGCTCCAAGGAAAAGACGGCCGGAGACCGTGGCCTCCGACCGTCGGGTTCACGCGCTGTCGGAGGCCGCCGGGGGCCGTTCGAGCGTCAGAGGTTGTTCGCGGTGAGGAAGCTGCCGCTGCCGTTGGGCACGGTGGTGGCGTTCGTGGAGTTGCAGTAGAAGCCGTAGGCCGGCGGGGTGGACGCGTTGTCGACGTAGTAGCGCCAGCCGAAGTTGCCCGTGGCGGTGCGGGCGCTCCACTCGGTGCTGGTGGCGGCGGTGATGGTGTTGAGGTTGTTGTAGGGGTTGACGGGCATGGCGTCCTGAAGCACGGTGCCGACGGTCTGCATCTGTGTCAGCGTGGGGTACGCCGGCGTGCCGGTGAGGGCGGCGTTGGCGTAGAAGTTCTGGATGGCCGAGCGCACGTTCCCGAGCGTGCCCTGCACGGCGCTGCTGCGGGCGCGGTCGGTGTAGTCGAAGTACCGCGGCACCGCGACGCCGGCGAGAATCGCCAGCACGATGATGACCGCGATGAGCTCAATGAGCGTGAACCCCCGCTGAGCGTTCTTGAAGGTCGTTCGCATCTGTCTGACTCCTGCCCACCCCACGAGTGACGTCTGAATCTGATTCAATCGGCACACACCCGAACAAACGTGCGTCGCCTTTCATTCGTCAAGTTCGCTACGCGACTCAAGGCACTCCGGTGGATTACCCCAGAAGGCTTGCCATGTTCCACATGGGCAGGAAGATGGAGAGCGCTACAACCAGCACCATCGCCGCGATCCCTACGACCAGAACCGGCTCGATGAGGGTGGTGAGGTTCCTGGTCAGGTGGCCGCACTCGCGGTCGTAGTGGCGGGCGACCACCTGGCACATGCGGGGCAGTTCGCCGCTGGTCTCGCCGGCGCAGAGCATGCGCTTGGTGAAGGCGGTCAGGTTCTCGGACGCGCGAAGGCCGTCGGCCAATGGGCGGCCGGCCTCCACCTCGCGGGCGAGCGCTTCGGCGTCGCGCCGGAGCCCGGCGCGGCCGGAGGCCCGACCGGCCAGCTCCAGCGCGCTGACCAGGCCGATGCCCGAGGAAAGGCTGACGCCCAGAACGCGCACGAAGCGGGACACGCCCAAGCCCCGGACGATGTCGCGGAGCACGGGCACGCGGAGGGCCAGCGATTCGAGCGCGGCGGTGCCGCGTTCGGTGCGCAGCCAGCGGCGAAGCCACCAGGCGGCGCCGCCGGCGGCGGGCAGAAGGATGAACCAGTAGGCCTGAACGAACTGGCCGGTCTGGAGCATGGCCTCGGTGAGGGCGGGGAGCTTGACGCCGCGTGCCTTGAACATGCCGGCAAACTTGGGCACGACGTAGCCGATCAGAAAGACCATGCCCAGGATCATCACGCCCAGGACGGCGCAGGGATAGGTGAGGGCGGTGCGGACCTGGCGGCGGGTTTCCTGGGCGCGGTCGAGCATCTCGGAGAGTTGCTCCATGGCGCGGGTGAGGGTCCCGGTCTTCTCGGCGGCGCGGACGGTTTCGACGTAGACGTCGCCAAAGACGGCGCGGTGGGCCTCGAGGGCGGCGGCGACGGATTCGCCGGCCTCGACGCGGGCGGCGACGTCGCGGATGACCGCGCGCATGGCGGGGCTGGGCTCCTGCTCGGCGATGGAGAGCAGGCCGTCGGCGACGGGGATGCGGGCGTCCATGAGCACGCCGAGCTGCTGGGTGAAATGGGCCAGATCCTTGCCGGAGATGCGTCCGCCGCCCGCGGCGGTCGCGGCGAGGCGGACCGGCGTGAGGCCCATCGCGGCGATCTGGCGGAGGGCCTCGGCCTCGCCGCGCGCCGTGAGCGAGCCGGACCGGGTCGCCCCCGAGGCGTCGACGGCGCGCCACTGGAAGGTGAGAAGGTTCATGGCTCAGGCCGCCCGGCGCGAGGGCCGCGCGTGCTGGGGTGGTTCGACCTCTTCGTCGAGCGCGACGCCCGCGGTGCGGGCCACTTCCTCGAGGGTGGTGATGCCCAGGCGGGCCTTCTGCACGCCATCCTCCCACATCAGGCGCATGCCCGAGGCGCGGGCGGCGCGGAGCACCGCGGCGGCGCCGCCGTCGGACTCGATGGTGCGCCGGACGGCGTCGGTCATGTCGAGGACCTCGTAGAGCCCGGCGCGCCCGCGATAGCCGGAGCTGCCGCACTTGCCGCAACCGGCGCCGCGGACGTACGAGCCGCCGTGCGCGGGCGGGCCGAATCGGGCCAGCAGCGACGGGGGCGGCTCGGCGGGCTTGGCGCAGCCGTCGCAGACCCGCCGGGCCAGACGCTGGGCGACGACGGCACGCAGGGCGGCGTTGACGGCAAAGCCGGGGACGCCCAGGTCGCGCAGCCGGGGGATGGCGCCGGCGGCGTCGTTGGTGTGCAGGCTGCTGAGAACCAGGTGGCCGGTGAGGGCGGCCTGCACGGCGATGCGCGCGGTCTCATCGTCGCGGATCTCGCCGACCAGAACGATGTCGGGGTCCTGGCGGAGGATGCTGCGCAGCGCGCCGGCGAACGTCATGCCGATCTCGGCGTTGACCTGCACCTGGCGGACCATGGGCATGCGGACCTCGACGGGGTCCTCAACGGTGACGATGTTGACGTCCGGGGTGTTGAGTCGCTTGAGGGCGGTGTAGAGCGTCGTGGTCTTGC
>JAHCJH010000091.1 GCA_026126345.1 Phycisphaeraceae bacterium
ACGCGGGCGCTGATGGCGGCAGCGTTCAACCTGTCGTCCAATCCCGCGTAGCGGGGCACTGCACGCAAAAGGGGCGGCGACCCTGCGGCCGCCGCCCCCCGTTCGGCAATCCGTTCGACTGCGCTTCAGCCGGCCGCGGCGCGGGACCCGGCGGGCGCACGCGCGGGCCGGTAGTTGCCCGACTTGCCGACGCTGGCAGCCGCCTCGGCCATCGTGCTGCGCAGGTCGCGCAGGAACGCGGCACCCTTCAGCGTGCGCTGCACCAGCACGCTGCGGCGATCCATCGGATCGACCTTGCGGCGCGCGAGATCCAGCTCGCCCAGGCGATCCAGCGCGCGCGTGATGGCGGGCTTGCTGACCTTCAGCTCGGCGGCCAAGCCGCGCACCGTGTGCGGCCCATCGGTCAGATAGACGGTCAGCAGCACGCCCAGTTGCCGGGCAGAAAGATCCGGCCCGTCGCGCCGGACCAGCGCCACGACGGTATCGCGCAGCACATTCAGCAGCGCATCTGGATTGTTCTGGAGCGACATCGTCGCACCCTCCTTGTTTCCCACTGTTGTGAGGGCGCCGGCGAATCCCGCGCTGCCGAAGCCCTCAGATAGCATCCATGTATGAAACGATTGCGGCGCCGAAAAGGGGATTCGAACGTGAAAACCTTTCAAAACTCTTCGCATTTGCGTTATCGCGCAAATATTCGCGGCTGCCCTGACCAGCCCGCATGCGTCGTTTCGATAGTGATCAGTCGGCGAAACGGGTCCGCAGCATCTCGAAACAGCCGCGCATTGCCTGGGCTTCGCCGCCTTCCGGCCGGCCGGGACGGTCGGCATCGTTCCAGGCATAGACATCAAAATGCGCCCATTCGGTCGTGGGCGAAACGAAACGCTGAAGATACAGGGCGGCAACGATCGATCCCGCCATCGGCCGGGCCGAGACGTTGTTCATGTCGGCGACCTTGCTGTCGATCCAGCCGGCATAGCCGGCCCACAGCGGCAGGCGCCAGCAGGGGTCGTGGGCGGCTTCGCCGGCCCGCAGCAGCGCCTGGGCCAGGCCGTCGTGGCTGGCGAACATGGCCGGCAGGTCGGGCCCCAGCGCCACCCGCGCCGCCCCGGTGAGCGTCGCGAAATCCATCAGCACCGCGGGCTGGTCGGCATCGGCATCGGCCAGCAGGTCGCACAGCACCAGCCGCCCCTCGGCGTCGGTGTTCGTCACTTCCACCGTCACGCCGTTGCGGTATGTGATCACGTCGTCGGGCCGGTAGGCCTCGTCGCTGATGGAATTCTCCGCGGCGGCCAGGAGCGCGACGACGCGCCGGTTGGGGCGGATCGTTGTCGCGATGGCGTGCATGGCGCCCAGCACGGCGCAGCCGCCGTCCTTGTCTCGCTTCATGCCCACCATGCCGTTGTTGACCTTCAGCGACAGGCCGCCGGTGTCGTAGGTCATGGTCTTGCCGATCAGCACCGCCGGCGGCTGCTTGGACTTCTTCGGCGGCGTGTACTCAAGGCGGATCATGCACGGCTTGTTCTCGCTGGCCTTGCCCACGTTGATCAGACCCGTGAACCGCTCGCGCTCCAGATCCTGCCCGGCGAAGACGCGGCACTTCATGCCGGTGTCGTTGGCCAGGCGGCGCGCCTGCTCGGCCATCCACATCGGCGTCGCGATGTTCGGCGGCGTCTCGCTGAGCGTGCGTGTCAGGTTGGCGGACTCCGCCAGCGCCAGGCCCAGCGCCAGCCCCTTGCCGAAGGCCTTGCCGCCCCCGCCGATCGTCAGCGGCTGACGCTTGGCCGCCGCGCCGTCGCTGGCCTTGCCCTTGAACGCCAGGTTGTTCCACGACAGCAGCCCGAACGCCTCACCCGCGGCGCGCCCGGCATCGGCCTCGTCGGCGCCCGCCTGCTCCAGCGCCGGGCCGAACTCCATCCGCACCGACCGGGCCTTCACCGCCGCCGCGCGCCGGCCCGCGCCCGCCGCGATCGTCCGCAGGTCGCCGGGCTGGAACTTCTTCTTCTTGCCCAGACCGACGCAGACCACCCGCACCCCGGAGCGCTCATCGAACGCCTCGCCGATGCGCCCGGGCTCGCCGGTGCTCTCGGGCCGCCCCGCGGCCGCCTTGATCGCGCCGGCCAGCGCGTGCTTGCGGTAGGCGGGCGCCAGCTCCGCGTCGGCGAACTTGGCGACGATCACGAACTCCGCCTTCTCCGCCTGACCGATGCGCACCGATTCGAACATGCCGCTGCTCCTGGTCGCGCCGCGGCGCCGGCACCCAACGCCCGACGACGGGCGGCGCGTCGGCAACGGTAGGGCCGCGCCGCCGGCCGCGGGTACCCTCCGTCCATGGCCGACGAACCACGACCGCTGTTCGCGCCCTGGAGACTGGACTACCTCGAGGCGCTCGACGCCCGTGAACGGGCCGACCCCGCGGCCCAGAGCGGCTCGTTCCTGCTCAACTACTTCAGCTCCCCGGGGGACGACGATCCGAACCACGTCATCATCCGCTCGGCCGGCGAGCACCCCGGGCTCGTGCTGCTCAACCGCTACCCCTACGCCAACGGCCACCTGCTGGTCGCGCTGGGAGAAGCGCGCCCGCGACTGCTCGACTACACGCCGGCGCAGCGCGCGGCGCTCTGGCGGCTGACCGACGCGGCGCTCGAGGTGCTCGAGCACGCGCTGAACCCCCAGGGCGTGAACATCGGCGTGAACCAGGGTCGCGCCGCCGGCGCGGGCGTGCCGTCGCACCTGCACGTGCACCTGGTGCCGCGCTGGGGCGGCGACGTCAACTTCATGTCGGTGGTGCCGCGCGTGCGGGTGATCCCGTCGTCGCTGGAGGCCATGGCGGCGCGGATGCGGGCGTCGTGGTCAGTGCTGCGGGGGCGTGTCGGCCCGCTGCTTTGAGGCGGCGTCGTCGCGCGCCGCCGGGTCGCGCATGTGCGGGTCGTCCGGGGCGGTCTCGTTGGTCACGACGAGCTCGACGCGCTGGTTGCTGCGGTGCCCCGCGTCGTCGTAGGCCGTGGCCACCCGCCGGTCCGAGTCGCCGCACGCCACCAGCCGCAGCTGCGACCACGACAGGCCCTTCTCCACGAGCGCCACGCCCACCGCCATCGCCCGCGTGTGCGACAGCTCCATCGCCGGGCCGATGCCCGCGACCGCCTCGGCCGCCGAGACGTGCCCGCGCACTTCGATGATCCACTTCTTGCCCCGAAGCCGCTTGGCCACCTCGGCGACGATCTCCGCCTGGCTCGGCGGCAGCGCGGCGGAGTTGGTCTCGAACGGGAACGTCGCGTTCACGTTGGAGTAGCCCGTCGGCATGATCGCCTGCTGCTCGGGCTTCTTGCCGCGCGGTCCGGTTTCGTTGGATTCCTTCCGCTGGGCGCGCTCCTTGAGACGTTCGCGCAGCGCGGCCTCTTCGGGCTTGGAGCCCATCGGGTCGATGGGCGAGTGGAAGGCCTCGCGCATCGAGATGATGAAGTCCATCATCGCCGCCGACTCGGAGGCCTCGCCGTACTTGTCCTTGCCGCCGATGCCGCCGGCGTTCTTCTCCTTCATGTTCATCGCCAGCAGGATGACGAAGAAGCCCATCAGCAGCGCCACGTTGTCGGCGAAGCTGATCAGCCACTCCGGTGCGCCGGCGTGCTCTTCGTGCCCGCCGCCGTGACCGTGACCGCCGTGACCGCCGTGTCCTTTCTTGCCGTGGCCTTCCTCGTGCCCGGCCTCGCCGGACCCGTGCTCGCCCTGCGGTTTGTCGTCGTGGTCTGACATCGGAGGACCCCTGGGGCGTGCGGACGCCGGGCGATCAGGCGGCGACCTTGGTCAGTCGCGTGCGCTCGACGAGCGGGACGAACGCGAGCATGCGGTCCATGGTCACGCGCGGGTTGTCGCCCGCCTGGATGGAGAGGATGGCCTGGAGGATGAGCTCCTTGGTCATGATCTCCTCGCTGGAGCGCAGGGCCAGCTTGGTGCCGATCGGCCCCGCGACGGCGTTGGCGATGACAGCGCCGTACATCGTCGCACCGACGGCGATCGCCAGCATCTTGCCGAGCTTGCCGATGTCCGCCGTCGCCAGGCTCCCGAACAGGCCGATCTGCCCGATCAGCGTTCCCACCAGGCCGTAGCCCGGCCCGTAGAGCACGATCAGGTCGAAGAACTTCTTGCCCGCCTTGTGGCGCTCGCTCATCGCCAGCAGCTCCATGCGGAGCGTCGCCTCGATGCTCTCCGGGGCTACCCCGTCGATCGCCATCTTCAAGCCGCTCATCAGGAACGGGTCCTGCAGCTTGGCGACGTCGCTCTCCAGCGAGAGGATGCCCTCACGCCGAGCCTTCTCCGCCAGCACGTTCATCTGCTTGATGACCTCGGTCGGGCTCTGGCTCTTGTTGAAGAGGAACCGCTTGACGTAGCCCGGCACCTGCTTCATCTTGTCCATGGGCATCGCCATGAACGTCACGCTCACCGAGCCGCCGCCGACCATGAGCACGCCCTCGAGCGAGTAGAACATCATGAAGTTGCCGTGAGACACCTCGTAGAAGACGATGAGCAGACACAGCGCCCCGACGATGATCCCGATGAGACTGGCTTTGTCCACGGCACTGCCTCACGCTCTGGCCGGGCGATGGACTCACTGTCCGCGCCGCGGGAACTGCACCTGCGATCCGTCCGCGGCCGCTCCCGCCGCACCGCCGCCGCGACGGCCGGCGGCCGCGCGGAGCGCTGGTCCACTCATCGGCCGATCCCGCGGCCACCTGCCCGCCGCTGGGCGCTACGTCCGCGGGGCCCCCGCCGCCGGCGCGGCACAACCGGCACAGGCGGCAGACTCACGCCGCCGCGGCCGTCGCGCCGGCAACACGGGCGCGGGGAAGCACCACCGTGAACTCCGTCCCGCCGTCGCGGGGATTCCGGACCCACATCGCCCCGCCTGCCTGGCGAACGATCCGGGCGCAGATGAACAGCCCCAGGCCGCCACCCCCCCACTGCCCCGGCGCCGGCATTCCTTCGGCCGCGCGATCGCCCGGGCGGTCGGCGATCTTGCCGAAGTCCCGCGCGAGCCGATGCAGATCCGCTGGGGCGCCCGAATTGAAGATCGAGATGGCGACGACTGAACTTGGTAGTGTTTGGTCGTTGTCAGGATCTTGGGGCAATGAGTTCGCAGCTTGTACGGTACTCGGGGGCTTGTTCCACGTGGAACAGAGCATCAAAGCATCCTGGGGGGCTACTGGCTTCGATGCCGAGGATTCGGCCCGTACGACAATTTTGCTCCCTGGTTGGGATGCGGCACGACGCGCGTTGAGGAGGAGGTTCAGAAGTACCTGAATGAGGCTCGTTTCGCCCACGGCCGCCGCGATACCACGAGGGACCTGGACGTTGAGCAGGATGTTGTCCTTGTCGAGTGGGCGCACCAGACAGCCCACGGCTTTGTCGATCGCCTCGCGAATGTCGGTGGCCGACCCAGCGTCACACGGTGAGTGATACCCCCCTGCTGCGGCACGTCCCTCCGAGCCCCCCTTGATGAGCTCGAGGATCGAATGGCAAATCTCGGCACAACGATCGGCACCATCCGCAGCGTGTTGCAGGGCCTTGGCAGTCAGGTCCCGATCGTCGGGATAGGCCTGCGCCATGCGCGCGTACGCGGCCACCGGCGTAAGCAGGTTGTTGAATTCGTGCGCCAGGATTCCAGAGAGCAGCCCTACCGATGCCAGCCGCTCAGACCGAGCCAAGTCCTCCTGAAGCATCGCAAGTGACATCTCCAGGCGCTGGATCGCGGCCATCGGTAGTCGGCCATCATCGCCGTTCGATGTCCCGGTTCCACGTGGAACATTCGATGGAAACGCCCGAGAGGGCTTGCCGGGCTCCCTTCCCTTCTGACCCCCACTTCGTCGTGCCGATCCGTCGCCGCGACGCATGCGATCGCACTCCAGGCGCGGCCCGCGTGCGCGGAACCACACCGACCGAGAATCGGCCCTTCCGCGGCGGAACTTCGGTCGAATCGTGGACTCTCGCCCGTTCTGCTCAGCCCGCCCATGGCCGACCGGACAGGAACGCGGGATGCCGGTTCCGCGCATCCTCAGACCGTGGGCCAAACGAACTGGCCAGCCATCGGGCGGTTCCTCGGGGCAACAAACCGGCACGAATCAGGCCTGCGGGCCGTATCCATTCGAACCCGATGGCGGGTTCGCGACTGGTGATTTCCGGGGGTTCCTCTGTAGACCTGCGACGAGTCATGCGCACCGGCAATGTCGCGACATAGACCAGGTTGATCTCGTGGTGCACCCGAGTGCGGGCACGGAAGCACTCTTCGGTAATGAGTGCCAGACCGCGGACGGAGATCCGCAGCCCGCACTCCTCCACAAGCTCCCTTGCGACCGCCGCGGCACCAGTTTCCCCAACCTCGACGTGCCCGCCGGGTAAGTAGCAGTGACCCGCTGACTTGTTCCTACAGACCAGAATGTGGTCGTGGTGCCGGATGATCGCTCGGGCGATGACCTCGATCGGTGGGGGGGTTTGAACGAGAATGCGGCGACGGGCCATGGCGTTGGGCACGATACCGCATCGGTTTCGGTTCAGTCGAAATGCACGTTGTGCGGTAGTTGTTGTGTATACTCCGACGAACCACGGAGGTGCGCTCATGTCGGACTCCGAGAAGACGAGTGCCGGGGTGCGGGGCGATCGGCCGCGCAAGCTGGGCCGCGGCCTGGCGAGCTTGCTGGGCGAGCCGGTGACGGTGGAGGTGGGGGGGGACGACAGGAATGTAGCACGCGCTACATCTGCCGATGCGGCCGGCTTGGCCGCTGGTGCGGCGGCGCCCGCGGGGCCGGCGACGGTGAGCGCTTCGGGTATGGGGATCGTGCAGGTGGAGGTGGGGGAGGTGCGGCCCAGCCCGTTTCAGCCGCGGCAGCAGTTTGATGAAGCGACGCTGGAGATGCTGTCGCGTTCGATCCGCGCGGCGGGGGTGATGCAGCCGATCCTGGTGCGGCGCGTGGCCGGTCGTGCGGGGGTGGAGTTGGTTGCGGGCGAGCGTCGTTGGCGCGCGGCCCGGGCGGCGGGGCTGGCGCGTGTGCCGGCGATCGAGGTGTCGCTGACGGATCAGGAATCGGCGGAGTGGGCGCTGGTGGAGAACCTGCAGCGCGCCGAGTTGAACGCGGTGGAGCGGGCGCGCGGGCTGGAGACACTGGCGTCGCGCTTCGGGCTGACGCACGAGAAGATCGCCGAGCGGACTGGGCTGGACCGCTCGACGGTGACGAACCATCTGCGGCTGCTCGAGCTGGAGCCGGAGATCCTGGAGCTGGTCGAGGGCGGGGGGCTGTCGTTCGGGCACGCCAAGGTCTTGGCGGGCTCGGCATCGGCGGCGCGCCTCGAACTGGCGCGTGCGTGCGCGAGGGAATCGTGGTCGGTCCGCGAGCTGGAACGGCGGCTGGCCGAACACGTCGCCTCGGCACGCGGCGCGCCGGGAAGTGCGCGCGACGGCGCGGCGTTGCAGAAGGCCGAGCGGGCGCTGGCGCGTCGTGCGCAGGTGGAGCTGCTGCAGCGCGAGCTATCTCAGGCGCTCGGAACAAAGGTCCGGCTGCGCACCAACGCCGCGGGCACGAAGGGATCGATCGTGATCGATTTCTACTCGCCGGCGGAGTTCGAGGGCCTGACGCAGCGGTTGGGCGTGCGGTTGTCGTAGCGCATCGGCGCCGGGCGGTGGGGGGGCTGAGGGGTTGACGTCCGGGCGCCGGAGGCGTTGAGCGGAAGCGATGGAGGCTGTGCGGTGGCTCAGGAACGTCGGGGGAACGACGGCGGCGCGGCGGGGCGGGGCGGCGGGCTGCGGCGCGCCCCGATCAGCGGGGACATCGAATCTCGCCGGCGCGCGGTGGACGACGACGCGGACGACCACGGGCCGAGCGCCGAGGACCTGGAGCGGTTCAGCGGCGTGACCCGAACGTGCGCTTCGTGCGGGAAAGAAGTGTTCGACGATGCGGAGGAGTGCTACCACTGCGGTGGGTCGGTGGCGGGCGAGTCGTCGCGCCTGCCGCGGGCGTGGGTGGTGGTGATCGTGGCCCTGGTGGTGCTGTCGCTGACGGGGCTTCTGCTGCTGCGCCGCTGAGGGCGCGGAGGATTGAACGCGTGCGCGTGCTGGTGACCGGAGGGCGCGGGTTCATCGGCGGCGCCACGGTGCGGAGGTTGCTGCTGCGCGGCGATCGTCCGGTGGTGCTGTCGCGCCGCGTTGCCGGGAGCGTGGAGCGGGGAGAAGGAGTGGAGTGGTTGTCGGCGGACCTGCTGGGCCCCGGGCACGGGGCCGAGGCGGTGCGGCGCGCTGCCGAGCGCGAGCCGATCGACGCGGTGGTGCACTGCGCGGGGCGGCCGGGGCCGGGGTCGTGGCGGCTGATGCGCCGGCTGCACGTGGATGCAACGCGTGCCTTGATCGACGCGGCGGCGGCGGGGGGGGCGCGCGCGTTCGTGCACGTGGCGTCTCAGGCTGTGCTGTTCGGCGGCGACGACCTGATCGGGGTTGGCGACGATGCGCCGTATCCGAGCCGATACATCGACCCGTACAGCGCCACCAAGGGCGCCGGCGAGCGGCTGGCGCTGTCGATGAACGGGACCCCGGGCTCACGCGGGCCGCTGAGGGTCGCGAGCATCCGCCCCGCTCTGGTGTGGGGGCGCGGAGACACCACGGTGCTGCCGATCATGGTGAAGCTGGCTCGGGGACTCGGGATCCCGATGACCGGCGGCGGCGGGAACATCGAGGCGACGACGCACGTCGAGCACGCGGTGGACGGGATCGTGGGCGCCTTGGGGTGCGCCGTTTCGGGTGGCAAGGCGTATCTGATCCTCGACGGATTCGAGGTGACCTGGAAGCAGTTCATGACGGGGATCGTGGAGGCGGCGGGCACGCGGGCGAAATTCCTGCGCGTGCCGAAGTGGCTCGCCGTGCCCTCGGCCTGGGCCCTGGACCGTGCCGCGGGCGCGCTGGGGCTGCCGGTGCCCCTGGCGTACTTCGGCGTGCGCAACGCGATGACGAGCCGGAGGTTCCGGCCGACGCGGGCCGCGGCGGACTTCGGCTACGCGCCTCGGATCGGCTGGGCGGAGGGCCTGGCGGACCTGGCGGCGTGGTGCCGCGAGCGCAGCGCGGCGCGGACGGGCTGAGCCGGCGCGCCGAGTCAGGCGAGCAGGGCGTGCAGATCGGCGTCGGTGGGGGGGCGGGGCGTGCGGAGCAGTTCAGCGAACAGTTCGTCGGTGCGACGATGGGTGGGGGCGAGGTCGGGCCGACCCGCCGCGGCGGCCGCGGCGGCGATCGCGCCGCAGAGGCAGGGGCATTCGGTGGGGCGGCCGGCGCGGAGGTCGGCGAGCATGGTGCTGCTGACCAGCGCCGCCTGACGCGCGGCGGCGCGAGCGGCGATGCGGTTGATCAGGGGCGCATGGAAGGCGCGGATCATGGTGTCGTGGCGCGTGCCGCGGATGGGATGGAGCGTGACGCTGGCGGCACGGGCGACGGCGACGCCTTCGCGCAGCAGACGGCGAATCAGCAGGAAGGCGGGGCGGTGGACGAAAGCGCCGCCGATGGTGCGGCCGCAGAGCGCGGCGGCGGGGTCGAGCGCGGCGTTGAGCACGGCCTTGGACCAAACGTGGCCCGCGGCGTCGGTCGTGAGCAAGGCCGAAACCGGCCCGGGCGCGAACGCCTGGGCCAGGGCCCGGGCGCCGGGAAGTTCTTCGGGGATGATGACGCGCCCGGGCTGGGTGATCTCCGGCTGGCCGGGCGCGCTCGCGTCGGCGGCGAAATCGACGCAGCCAAAGGCGGTGGGCGGGGCGCCCGGCGCGCGGGCCCGGGCAGCGCCGAAGTTGAGGCCGTTGGCGATGCACAGCGCGCCGGCGGTGCGTGGCAGGGCGGCGAGCACGGCGGGCAGGACGCCGGCGCGGGTGGCGACGATGGCGATGTCGGCCTCGGCGGCATCGAGGCGTTCGGGCTCGATCACGGGGACGCCGATGTCGTGGAATCGGCGGCGCACGGCCGGATCGGCGTCGGCGACGGTGATCGGCGCGCGGTCCTTCAGGGCCAGAGCGATGGAAGCCCCGATGGCGCCCGCACCGACGATGAGCGTGCGCGGGGCGGTCACTCGTGGATGCCGAGGTCGGACTTGGTGAACAGCGCGTCGAAAATCAGGCCGGCGCGCTCGACGTTCTCGCGGGCGCCTTCCTGTCGGTCGATCGTGGCGACGACGCCCAGGACCTCGGCGCCGGCGGCGCGCAGCACGCCGACGGCCTCGAGCGCCTGGCCGCCGGTGGTGGCGACGTCCTCGATGAACACCACGGCGTCGCCACGGTTGATGGTCCCCTCCAGCTGCTTGGAGGTGCCGTAGTCCTTGCGGGCGTTTCGGACGAAGATGCACGGCAACCCCGAGGCCAGCGACGCGACGGTGACCAGCGGGATGCCGCCGAGCTCGGCGCCGGCCAGTCGCACCAGGGGGCGGCCGGCCCGCGCGGCGACGGCGGCGGCGCGCAACGCGAAGACCGGCCCGAGCTCGCGCAGCACGTCGGGTCGGGTGCTGAAGAGGTACTTGTCGACGTAGTACTTGCTGGTGCGGCCCGAGCGCAGCGTGAACGTGCCGCGGAGCACGCACGCATCGGCCAGCAGCCGGGCGATGCGGGGCTTCTCGGCGGCGAAGGCCTTGCCGGCGTCGAGGATGTTCGGGGCGATGGTGGCGAGTTGCTGGGGCGACAAGGCGCAGTCGAGGCCGGGGGGCTTCACGGCCGGCGCCTGGGCTTGAGACGGGTTCATGGGGCAACGTTATCACACCCCGAGGTGGCCCGAACCGGGGGGATGATCCGGGAACCGATACGGGCGGGGGAAACCGGGCGCCGCGCCGGGCGTATGGAAGGGCGGGGGCGGTGGTGCCGTGCCCATCGGCATGCGAGGGAAGACTGGCGGCCGCCGGGAGCAATCCGTGGCGGGCGATTGGTCGATGGGAGATCGATGATGCAGTGCCGACATCGAGCGTGGTTGTTGGTGAGCGCGGCGGCGGCGCTGGCGTTTTCGCCGGCACTGGCGGCGCCGCCGGAGCCGGAGCACGGCGGGGGCAGGCAGCAGCAACCGGGCGAGGTCAAACCGGGCGGCGGCAAGCGCGACGGGGACTCGGTGCGCCAGCAGCC
>JAHCJH010000092.1 GCA_026126345.1 Phycisphaeraceae bacterium
GCAGTCGGGCGGCGGCGGTGGCGGCGGCGGCGGGGGCAGCGGCCAGTCGCCGTTCAAGGACAACAACCAGAAGAACCAGGGTCAGGAGCAGCAGCGCACCAAGGAGGAGCGGGCCCGCGACATCATCAACCTCATCACCACGTTCGTCGAGCCCAGCCAGTGGACCGACAACGGCGGCGAGGGCGGGACCATCCGCTACTACCAGGGCCACATCATCGTCGAGGGGCCGGACTACATGCAGCGCGGCGTCAACGGCTACCCGTGGTGGCCGCAGGTCCGCGTGAGCACCGGCGGCAAGCGGTACGTGTCGCTGAACATGGACACGTCGGTGAGCAAGCTCAACGATCTGCGGCCTGTGCCGGTGACCGGTCAGGCCGGCGGCGGTGGCGTGCGTCCGCCCGGCGGCGGGGGCTGAGCCGCGTATCAACCCGGAAACACCAGGGCCCCGGCCGATCGGCCGGGGCCCTGTTCGTTTTTGAGGATGCCGGTGACGAAGCTGGCGGTGGGGCCCCGCGTCAGGCCCCGGCGGCGTACGACTCCAGCGGCGGGCAGGTGCAGATGAGGTTGCGGTCGCCGTAGGGGTTGTCGATGCGGGAGACGGGGGGCCAGAACTTGGCCTCGCGGAGCCACGGGAGCGGGTACGCGGCTTTCTGGCGGCCGTAGGGCCGGTCCCAGGCGTCGGCGGCGACGACCTGCTGCGTGTGCGGGGCGTGCTTCAGGACGTTGGAGGACCGGTCTGCGCGCCCGTCGATGATCTCCTGGATCTCACCGCCGATGGCGATCATGGCGTCGCAGAAGCGGTCGAGCTCGGGCGTGTCCTCGCTTTCGGTCGGTTCGATCATGAGCGTGCCGGCGACGGGGAAGGACATGGTGGGGGCGTGGAAGCCGTAGTCCATGAGGCGCTTGGCGATGTCATCGATGGTCAGGCCGGCGCGGGCGGTGAGCTGGCGCAGATCGAGGATGAACTCGTGGGCGCACAGGCCCGCGGTGCCGCGGTAGAGCACGGGGAAGTGCGACTCGAGGCGCTTGGCCATGTAGTTGGCGTTGAGCATGGCGACCTGCGTGGCGCGGCGCAGGCCGTCGGCGCCCATCATGGCGATGTACATCCAGCTGATGACCAGGATGCTGGGTGAGCCCCACGGCGCCGCCGAGACGGGGCCGACGGCCTTGGACCCCGCGCGGGCGGCGGCGTTGGTGGCCGACTGGTGGGTGAAAGGGTTGGTGACGGGGTGCCCGGGGAGGAACGGGGCCAGGTGGGCGCGGACGCAGATGGGGCCCATGCCGGGGCCGCCGCCGCCGTGAGGGATGCAGAACGTCTTGTGGAGGTTGAGATGGCAGACGTCGGCGCCGATCAGGCCGGGGCTGGTGAGGCCGACCTGGGCGTTCATGTTGGCGCCGTCCATGTAGACCTGGCCGCCGTGCTCGTGGACGACGGCGCAGATGTCCTTGATCTGCTCCTCGAAGACGCCGTGGGTGCTCGGGTAGGTGACCATCAGGGCCGCGAGGTTGGCGGCGTTGGCCCGGGCCTTGTCGCGGAGGTCCGCCAGGTCGATGTTGCCGCGGCTGTCGCACGCGACGGCGACGACCTTCATGCCGGCGATGACGGCGGAGGCGGGGTTGGTGCCGTGGGCGCTGGTGGGGATGAGGCAGACGTCGCGGTGGGTGTCGCCGCGGGCGTGGTGGTAGGCGCGGATGACCAGCAGGCCGGCGTACTCGCCCTGGCTGCCGGCGTTGGGCTGGAGGCTGACGGCGTCGAAGCCGGTGATCTCTGCGAGCCAGGACTCGAGATCGCTGAAGAGCTGGTGGTAGCCGCGCACCTGATCGGCGGGGGCGAAGGGGTGAATTCCGCCGAAGCCGGCCCAGGTGACGGGGATCATCTCGCTGGTGGCGTTGAGCTTCATGGTGCACGAGCCCAGGGCGATCATGCTCTGGGCCAGGGAGAGGTCGCGACCCATGAGGCGGAAGATGTAGCGGAGCATCTCGTGCTCGGAGTGGTGGGCGTTGAAGACGGGGTGGGTGAGGTAGCCGCCGGAGCGGGCGAGGGCCGGGGGCAGGTCGGCGTCGGCGCGGGCGAGCAGGGCGTCGATGTCCTCGGCGCCGGTGCCGCCGAAGGCGAGCAGCACGTCGCGGACGCAGGCGCGGTCGGTGGTCTCGTCGCAGGAGATGCCCAGCGAGCCGTCGCCGAGGTCGCGGAGGTTGACGTTGCGCCTGGCGGCGGCGGCGAGCACGTCGGCGGCGGAGCGGCCGACGGGGCGGACGCGCAGCGTGTCGAAGATCGGCGCGGTGTCGGCCTTGTGGCCCAGGGCCTGGAGTCCGGCGCGGAGCGCGACGGCGAAGGCGTGGGTGCGCCGGGCGATGCGGCGGAGCCCCTCGGGGCCGTGGTAGACGGCGTACATGCCGGCGACGATGGCCAGCAGGGCCTGGGCGGTGCAGATGTTGCTGGTGGCCTTCTCGCGCTTGATGTGCTGCTCGCGCGTCTGGATGGCCATGCGCAGGGCGGTGTTGCCCTGAGCGTCGCGCGAGACGCCGATGATCCGGCCGGGCATGCGGCGGGCGTGCTCGGTGCGGGTGGCGATGAACGCGGCGTGCGGCCCGCCGAAGCCCATGGGCACTCCGAAACGCTGGGCGCTGCCGACGGCGATCTCGGCGCCCCACTGGCCGGGCGGCGTGAGCAGGGTCAGTGCGAGCAGATCGGTGGCGACGACGGGGGTGACGCCGGCGGCGCGGGCCGCGGCGCAGAGGTCCTTGTAGTCGTGGACCGCGCCGGTGGTGTTGGGGTATTGCAGCAGCAGGCCGCACACGTCGGCGGCCAGGGCGGTGTGCATCGAGTCGGCGGGCAGGACGCGGACGGTCAGGCCGAGGCTGTCGGCGCGAGTGCGGACGACGGCGATGGTCTGGGGGTGGCAGTCGTCGGCGACGAGGAAGGCGCGCCGGGCGTGGTCGGCGATGGTGAAGCACATGGCCATGGCCTCGGCGGCGGCGGTGCCCTCGTCGAGGAGGCTGGCGCCGGCCAAGGGCAGGCCCGTGAGGTCGCTGACCATGGTCTGGAAGTTGAGCAGGGCCTCGAGTCGTCCCTGGGCGATCTCGGCCTGGTAGGGGGTGTACTGGGTGTACCAGCCGGGGTTCTCGATGATGTTGCGGAGGATGACCGGCGGGGTGATGGTGTCGAAGTACCCCATGCCGATCATGGAGCGGGCGACGACGTTGCGGTCGGCCAGGGTCTTGAGGCGCGCGAGCGCTTCGCGTTCGCCGAGCGCCTCGGGCAGGCGCATGGGGGCGCCGCGGCGGATGCCGGCGGGCACGACGGCGTCGCTGAACGCATCGAGCGTGGGGAACCCGACGGCGCCGAGCATCTGGTCGATCTCGGCCGGGCTGGGCCCGATGTGCCGGTGCGGGAACGTGTCCGACGGATTGAGCAGCGGGTTGTGGCGGCCCGGGGGCGCAGCGCCGTTGGCGGCGGCGGGGGTCTTGGCGGCGGCGGTGGATTGGGGCATGGCGCGTGGCTCTCCGGAGCGTGCTCGGCTCGTCGGCCTGTGCGATGAGGTGCGTTCGGATCGGGCGCCCGATGGTAGAGGGCGTTGGTGCGGCGTTCCCGGGTTGGTGAATCGCACGGCGGCGCGGGCTCGGGACCGGTACCATCGGGTTCGGGCCGTTTGCGCCCGGTTCGACGGGGGCGCTTCGCACGTCCAGCCAAGGGCACAACCATGACCTTTCGCCGTCCGATCTTCGCCGTTTCCGTCGTCCTGCTGGGCACGATTGCGGCGGTGGTCGCCCAACCGGGGTCGGCTCCGCAGCCGGCCGAGAAGCCCCTTTCGACGGCCAACCAGTCGGTGCTCAACGACTCCCTGGTCGCGCTGACGGCCGATGAGAAGCGCTATTTCCAGATGGTGACCACGCTGTCGGACCCGTTCTTCGAGGGTCGGGCGCCCGGGCTGCGGGGCAACCAACTGGTGGCCGAATACGTGGAGTTCGCGTTCCGGAACCTGAACCTGGCTCCGGCGTTCCCGCTGGTGGAGCGGTCGGCGGAAGGCTCGGAGGTGGTGACGCCCGGCGGGAGTTTCCGCCAGACGTTCCCCGCCGGCTCGGACATGCGGGCGACGGTTCAGGAAGCGCGGATGCTGGTGGCCGGGGGTCCGTACGGCGCGACCAAGCCGGGCCCGGCCCTGGCGCCGGGGCGGGACTTCAACGTACTGGCGGTGAGCGGTTCGGGCGCGGCCGAGGGGCCGGTCGTGTTCGCCGGGTACGCCATCGAGAACGGGCCGAACGACTTCACGAGCTTCAAGGAGGGCGACACGCTCGAGGGGCGGATCGCGCTGGTGTTCCGCTTCGAGCCGCTGCGGGCCGACGGCCGCAGCCGACTGACCGAGAGCGGCGCGTGGTCGCAATCGTCGTCGCTGAACGCGAAGCTGCGCAACGTGGCCAAGCGCAAGCCGCTGGCGGTGATCCTGGTGAACCCGCCGGGCGTGGCCGATCCGCGGGCCGACCGGATCGAGGACGTCCGCAGCCTGCGCGGCGGGGCGGCGCAGGATTTCCCCGTGGTGATGTTCTCGCGCGAGCAGGCCGAGGCGCTGGCGCGCAGCTCGGGCACGACGCTCGAGGCGCTGCGGGCGGCGGCGGACGCGGGCGGCGGCGTGCGTGAACTGGCGACGTCGTTCGTGGCCTTGAAGGCGGAGACCAAGCGTGTGCCGGTGGAGGCGGACAATGTGGGTGCGGTGCTGGCGGGGCGCGGGGACCTGGCTTCTGAGTTCGTGGTGGTGGGGGCGCACATGGACCACGTGGGGTACGGACTGTTCGGATCGCGGGCCGGCAGCCGCGGCTCGGGGAAGCTGCACCCCGGGGCGGACGACAACGCGTCGGGGACGGCGGGGCTGATCCTGGCGGCGGAGAAGCTGGCGGCGGCGTACGCGGCGTTGCCGGCCGGGGCCCAGGCGCGGAGCGTGCTGTTCGTGGGCTTCAACGCGGAAGAGTCGGGGCTGGTGGGCTCGCGGTACTTCGTGCGGCGCAGCCCGGTCCCGGCGAGCAAGACGTACGCGATGCTGAACATGGACATGATCGGCCGGGTGCGCAACGGGCGGATCGACGTGTACGGCGTGGGCACGGCCGAGGGGTTCGAGCAGATCGTGACGCCGCTGTTCAGCGCCTCGGGGCTCAACGTGCGGTACAAGAACAGCGAGGGGGCGCTGTTCGGGGGTTCGGGCCCGTCGGACCACGCCTCGTTCTACGGCGCCGGGGTGCCGGTGCTGCACCTGTTCACGGGCATGAGCGCCGAGTATCACATGCCCGAGGACTACTACTGGACCGTCAACCCGGTGGGCGCGGTTCGCGCGGTGGACATGCTGGTAAACATCGCGACGACGCTGGCGCTGCGCGGCGAGCCGCTGGCGTTCAAGTCCAGCCGCGGTCCGAGCGTGATGTTCGATGATCCCTCGGCGTCGCCTGCGCCGACACCGCAGGCGCCGGGACAGGCGCGACCGGGCGCCACGCCGCCGGCGCTGCCCGCGCCGGGCGCGGCGCACGGTCAGGGCGGGCCGGCCCCGGCGGCCGGGCCGATGGAGGGGGAGGAGGCACGTCCGCGGCCGGTGCGGGTGCGTTTCGGCATCGCTCCGGGGGACTACAGCGACGACAAGCCTGGCGTGCTGGTGGGCGAGGTGTTCCCCGACACGCCGGCGGCCAGGGCGGGCATCAAGTCGGGCGACCGGATCGTGAAGTGGAATGCCGTGTCCGTGAACACGGTTGAAGCGTGGACCGAGCAGCTCCGCGCGGCCAAGCCGGGCGACGTGGTGAAACTGACGATCGTGCGCGACAAGGCCGAACTGGTGCTGGAGGCGACGCTGACGGGACGGGAGCCGACCCCGACGCCGTGATGGCGGGTCGGATCAGCTCACCCAGAGCACGCGCCAGTTGCCCTTTTCCAGGGTGACCCAATACTCGGTGAAGCGCAGGCCCTTGGCGGCGGTGCCGGTGATGCGCAGTCGGAAGTTGCGCTTGCCGGCCTGGTCGACGATGACGCCGGGCGTGTTCTCGGCCGCGGACATGCGCGAGAGCATGGCGATGATGTCGTCGCGGTTCTCCTTGAAGAACTCGATGGCCTCGCGCGGGTCGCGGCCCTCGGACAGCAGGTGGTCCTTGGTGGCCTGGCTGATGACCTGGTCGTAGAGCAGCTCGTCGTCATCGGCGCGCAGCGTGCGGACGAGGTGGATGATGGTGTGCTGGATGATCTTGGCGACGAGGACCTTCCGGCCGTCGGGGCCTTCCTTGATCAGGTCGGTCTCGGTCATGGCCAGGGCCTCGGCGGCCGAGCCCGGGGCGGGGCGGGTCGCGGGGCCCTCGCGGGGGGTGCCGTCGGGGTTCAGGCCGCCGACGGCGCCGGGGACGTTCTGCAACAGAGTGGGCTGGGCGTAGACGATCCGGGGCTCTTCCTGGCAGCCGGCGAGCCAGAGCGCCTGGCAGGCTGCCAGTGAGCCGACGAGCGCGAGCGTGGCGGCGCGGGGTGTCATGCGCGCTCCAACGGGCGATCGGGCGCGGCCCGCAGCGACGGATCGTCGGCACGCACAGGCCGCGCTTCACAGGCGGTGCGCCCGCGGCGCCAGCAATCGTGCACGGCCATGGCCTGGTCGGGAGCGGGGTGGTCGGTTCGCCAGTGGCAACCGCGCGACTCGGTGCGCCACGCGGCGGAGCGGGCGATGAGCCAGGCGACCAGGAGCATGTTCTGGATCTGCCACCCGCGGGTGTCGTCGAAGATCTTGTCCATCGTGTAGCGGGCCCAGAAGCCGATCATGTCGTCGGCGTCGCGGAGGCGGGCGCCGGTGCGTTCGATGCCAGCGTTGCGCCACATGGCGGCGCGGAGGCTGGACTCGACGTCGGACAGGTCGAGCTCGCCGTGCTCGCTGGGGCGGATGTCCGAAACGATGGGGATGGGCGCGGGCCGGGCCGGGGCGAACCACCCGGCGGGCGCCTTGCCGTTGCCGTTGGCGGGCGCGGCCTCGCCGGGGTGGGTGCGTTCGCGTGCGGCGCGGCCGGCCAGTTCGCCGAGGACGAGCCCTTCGAGCAGGGAGTTGCTTGCGAGGCGGTTGGCGCCGTGGAGGCCGGAGCAGGCGCACTCGCCGACGGCGTAGAGCCCCGGGGCGTCGGTGCGGCCGTGGTCGTCGGTCATGACGCCGCCGATGGTGTAGTGGGCCGCGGGGTGAACGGGGATGGGGTCGCGGGCGGCGTCCAGGTCGAACCGGGCCAGCAGGGCGGCGATGCCGGGAAACCTGGCCGCGAAATCGGGGATGTGGCGGCAGTCGAGCAGGACGTTGGTGCCGCCGCGGGCGGCGAGCCTTCGGATGATGGCGCGGGTGACGACGTCGCGCGGGGCGAGCTCGGCCAGGGGGTGCTCGTCGAGCATGAAGCGGTGGCCGTCGTGGTCGAGCAGGTGGGCGCCCTGGCCGCGGATGGCCTCGGTGATGAGCGAGCGGGGCGCGCCGGCGAGGTAGAGGCAGGTCGGATGGAACTGGACGAAGGCCATGTCGGCGATGCTGGCGCCGGCGCGGTAGGCCATGGCGATGCCGTCGCCGGTGGCGGTGCGGGGGTTGGTGGTTTCGCGGTAGACGACGCCTGCGCCGCCGGTGGCGAGGATGGTGGCCTTGGCCCAGATCATCTGGAGGCCGTAGCGGGGGTGATGGGTGATGGCGCCCATGACGGGCGAGCCGGGCTCGGACCCTGGGGTGATGAGGTCGAGCGCCTGGCAGCGGGTGAAGAGCCGTACGCCCTGGGCCTTGGCGGCGCGCTGCCAGAGGCAGCGCTGCAGCTCACGCCCCGTCGCGTCGCCGCCGGCGTGCAGGATTCGGGCCAGGCCGTGCCCGCCCTCGCGCCCCAGCACGGGCACGCCGTCGGGGCCGTGGTCGAAGCGCATGCCCCAATCCAGCAGTTCGGCGATGCGGGCCGGGCCGTCGCGCACGACGCGCCGGACGATCGGCGCATCGCACAAGCCGGCGCCGGCGGTGAGGGTGTCGGCGACGTGGGCGTCGGCCGTGTCGTCGGGCGACCAGACGCACGCGATGCCGCCCTGTGCCCAGGCGGTGTTGCTGTTCTGCGGCTCGTCCTTGCAGAGCACGATGACCTCGCCGTGCTCGGCGGCCGAGATCGCCGCCCGCAGGCCGGCGACCCCGCTGCCGATCACCAGCGTGTCGCAGAAGATCTGCGGCAGCAGGCTGGACCGGAAGGGGATCAGGTACCGGCGGGAATCGAAGAGCTCGGCGGCCACGGGGCAATGCTATCGCGGCGCGGCGGGGCTCAGTGCAGGGCATGCAGTCCGCGCTCGGCCCGGGCCCGGTTCCAGGCCGCCAGGGCCTCGGGGGCCTGCTTGACGAGCTTGACGAGCTGGCTGGGGGTGACGCCGAGGCGGGCGGCGGCGGGGCGTTCATCCCAGCCGGCCTCGGCGGCGTGGTCGAGGGCCTCGGCGAGCATCGCGGGAAAATCGTGGTGGTCGGTGTTGCAGGCGACGCGTCCCGCGCGCACGCGCGACCGCCAGAGGTCCGAGCCGCCCGGCGCATCGATGGCGTCGAGCACGGCCAGCACGTCCTTGCCGTGAACCCTGACCGGCGGCGGTGGGGAACAGCGCCAGGCGACGGCCAGGGCCAGGCGCAGCCGCTTGAGCGCGACGTGCTTGTTCTCGACCTGGCTGCGGCGTTCCCCCGCCTGGGCGGAGATTCCCGTCGGCGTGTGGGTGGCGACGACGTGAGTTTCGACCTTGTTGCGGTGCTGGCCGCCGGGGCCGCCGCTGCGGCCGGCGCGGAAGACCACCTGGCGCACCAGCGCTTCATCGTCGAGGCAGGCGGGGTGCGGGTGGACGCGCGGCATGGTCACACGGCGGTGGTTGGCGTGGCGGCGATCGACAGGTCGTCGGGAGCGCGCTGGCGGAGCAGGCGGTCGCCCAGCCCCGCGATCATGGCGCCGTTGTCCAGGCAGAGGTCCATGGGCGGCAGGCGCAGGTCCAGACCGTGGCTCGACGCCAGCGAGGTCAGTTCGGCGCGAAGCCTGGAATTGGCGGTGACGCCGCCGCCGACCAGCAGCGTCCGGCACTCGGGTTGGCGGTCGAGCGCTCGCCGCAGTTTCAGGATGACGGCGGCGACCGCCGCGCGCTGGAACGAGGCGCACACGTCCGCGTCGGGAGGGCGAACGGCCTTGGGCGCGCGGGGGCCGGGGACGCCCTGCACCGCGTAGAGCACCGCGGTCTTGAGCCCGGAGAACGAGAAATCCAGCCCGTCGCGATCCAGGCGCGACACGGGCAGGGGCACGGCGTCAGGTCTGCCGGTCGCCGCGAGCCGATCAACGTGCGGCCCGCCGGGGAACGGCAGGCCGAGGATGGCGGCGACCTTGTCGTAGGCCTCGCCGATCGCGTCGTCGATGGTGCCGCCGAGGCGGTGCACCCGCGACGGGTCGTCGAGCCGGTAGATCGACGTGTGGCCGCCGGAGACGGCCAGACCGATCGCGGGCCATGCGGGCTCGTCGCGGGCCGGCTGGCCGGCGTGGTGCATCAGGCCGGAGTACAGGTGCGCGTGGACGTGGTCCACGGCGATGAGCGGCTTGCCGAGGCGCCAGGCCAGGGCCTTGGCCGCGGCAACGCCCACCAGCAGCGAACCGATCAGCCCCGGGCGGTTGCCGACGGCGACGGCGTCGAGCGCATCGGCGCCCACTCCCGCTTCGTCGAGCGCGCGTCGCACGATGGGTGCGATGCGTTCGCAGTGTGCGCGGCTGGCGATCTCGGGCACCACGCCGCGGAACTCCGCGTGCAATTCGTTCTGGCTGGCGATGACATTGGAGCGCACCTCACGGCCGTCGCGCACGACGGCGGCGGCGGTCTCGTCGCACGAGGTCTCGATGCCCAGCACAAGCCGCGCGGGGTCGGACGGGTTGGCGGCCGTCGGCTGTGTCACGGCTTGGGCTTGTCGGGAGCGGGCGTGGCGGCGGCGGGTTCGGGCGCGCGGGGTGAGCCGGGTGGCGGCGTCCAGCCGCGGGGCCGGACCTCGGCGTCGAGCAACCACCGCTCCAGGTCTGGACCGATGATGTCGAGCTGGGCGATGCGGGAGCCGTCGCTGTTGAAGACCTCGATCCGACCGCCGGTCAGGTCGAGCTCGTCGGGCCAGAGGTCGTCGGGCCGGGACTGGGCGTGGGCGGCGGCGGCGCCACCGGCCGATTCGAGTGCGCCCATGCGGGCTTCGACGGCGTTGAGGTCTCGCAGCAGGCGCTCGCGGGCGGCGTCGAGCTTGCGGAGCTCGCGGGTGGCGATGGCGGTGGCCTGATCCTGACCCGTGGGCAGCGCGTCGCCGGTGGGCTGCCAGGCGCCGGAGGCCAGGCGGGTCTGCACGGCCCTGAGGGCCCGGCCGAGCTGGCGGTCCTTGAGCGTGCCTTCGAGCCAGGCGGGATCAAACCAGCGGGCGTCGACCAGCGGGGGCATTCCCGGCGGGAGGGGCGCGCCGGTCGGCCGCACGACCTGCATGGCGCGGATGGCGCGCAGCGTTTCGCGCTGCTGGGATTCGGTGAGCGGCACGTAGAAGCCCGGGGAGGGATCGACGCCCCAGGTGGCCGCATCGTCGGTGCGGTGGAGCATGCGGCCGGAGGGGAGGTAGTAGCGCTGCTCGGTGAGCTTGAGGAAGCCGTTGGGTACGGTTTCGAGCGGTTCGACGGCCTGCACGAGTCCTTTGCCGAAGGTGCGGGTGCCGATGACGATGGCGCGCTGGTTGTCCTGGAGCGCACCGGCGACGACTTCGCTGGCCGAGGCGGAGGCGGAGTTGGCCAGCACGGCGATGGCGGGGTCGAGCAGGCCGCCCCGCGTGGCCGCCAGGCGCTCGCCCTTGCGCGTGCGCCCTCGGGTCGAGACGATTTCGCCGGAGTCCAGGAACAGGTCGGCGATGGCGACCGCCTGATCGAGGATGCCGCCGGGGTTGTCGCGGAGATCGAGGATGACCCCCGCCAGGGCGCGGCCGTTGGGCATCGCGGCGGCGGCCTCGGCCAGCGCGTTCTGGAGCTCGGCGGCGGCGGTGTCGGTGAACTGCGAGAGGCGG
>JAHCJH010000093.1 GCA_026126345.1 Phycisphaeraceae bacterium
AGGTGCACAACTCGTTCCTGGTGACGCAGGACGAGCAGGGGGTCGTGATCATCGACCAGCACGCGCTGCACGAGCGGGTGATGTTCGAGGCGCTGCTCTCGCGCCTGGGGGCCGGCTCGCTGGAGAGCCAGCGGCTGCTGACGCCCGCGGTGGTGCCCGCCTCGGCCCGCGACGCCGAAGCGCTGCCGGCGCTGGGCCCGCTGCTGGCCCGCATCGGCATCGAGGCCGAGCCCATCGGCCCGGACGCCATCGCCGTGCACGCGTTCCCGACGTTCCTGTTCGACCGGGGCGTGGAGGTCGGCCCGTTCTTCCGCGAGCTGCTCGACCGCGCCACCGGCGCGTCGGGCGACCCCTTCGCCCCCGGGTCGGAAGAGGCCCTGCACGAGGTGCTCGACATGATGGCCTGCAAGGCCGCCGTCAAGGCCGGCGACCGCCTGAGCTCGCCCGAGCTGTCGCGCCTGGTCGAGCTGCGCGAGGCCGTCGAACGCTCCAGCAACTGCCCGCACGGCAGGCCCACCAGCATCCGCGTGACCATCCGCGAACTGGAGAAGTGGTTCGGGCGCGCCTGACGCCCGGCCGGCTCACGCCTCGTCGAGCAGCGCCACCGTCGTGAACGGCTTGCCGCTGAGCATCTCCAGGCTCGCGCCGCCGCCGGTCGATACGTGGCTGAACTTCGACGCCAGGCCGAAGGCCTCGGCCGCCGCCGCCGAGTCGCCCCCGCCGACGATCGACGTCGCCCCGGCGCCCGTCGCGTCGGCGATCGCCTGGGCCACCATCTGCGTGCCCACGCGGAAGGGCTTCCACTCGAACACGCCCATCGGCCCGTTCCAGACCACCGTCTTGGCCTCGCTGAGCACCATGGCGTAGTTGAGCTGCGTCTTGGGGCCGATGTCCAGGCCCATGTACCCCGCCGGGATCGCGTCGTCGCACACCCGGATGTCGCCGGCGTTCTCGCTGAACTGCGTGGAGCACACGTGGTCCTGCGGCAGGTGCAGGTCGCACTTCATCTTGGCGGCGTCGTCCAGCATCTTCTTGGCTGCGGCCAGGTGGCTCTCCTCGACGCGCGAGGCGCCGACGTTGCGGCCCAGGGCCTTGAGGAAGGTGTAGGCCATGGCCCCGCCGATGAGGATGGCCCCGGCCTTGGGCAGGAGGTTCTGCACCAGGGGGATCTTGTCGCTCACCTTCGCGCCGCCGAGCACCACGACGAACGGCTTGGCCGGCTTGGCCAGCGCATCGCCGAGGTACTTCAGTTCCTTCTGCAGCAGGAGCCCGGCGACCCGAGGCTTGCCCGTCATCGCCTTGGGAACGGCGAACATCGAGCCGTCCTCGCGGTGGGCGGTGCCGAAGGCGTCGTTGACGTACAGGTCGCCGTACGCCGCGATCTTCGACGCGTAGCCGGCCTCGCCCTTCTTCTCGCCGGGGGCGAAGCGCACGTTCTCGCACAGCACGACCTGCCCCGGCTTGAGCGCCGCGACGGCGGCGGCGGTGGCGGCGTCGGTGCAGTCGGTGGAGGGGAACAGCACGGGCCGGCCCAGCAGCTCGCCCAGTCGGGCGGCGACGGGGCGCAGGCTGTACTCGGGCTCGAAGCCCTTGCCCTCGGGGCGGCCCAGGTGCGACAGGAGCACGCACGAGCCGCCGCGGTCCAGCACGCTCTTGATGGTCGGCAGCGCCTCGCGGATGCGGCGATCGTCGGTGATCGCCCCGTCCTCGATGGGGACGTTGAAGTCCACGCGGATGAGGGCACGCTTGCCGGAGACATCCACCTGGGCGATGGTCTTCTTTGCCATGGTCGGGCCTCCCTGGAGGTACGGACGGGTGTGGAACGGTGGGGCGGGGCCGGGAGGTCCCGGGCGGATCAGTGGCCGTTGCTGGACGGGTCGGGGCCGAACATGCGCTCGGCCGCGGCGCGGACCTTGGCGGGCCCCTGCTCGGTCAGCTGCTGGCGGATGTTGCGCAGCTGCGTCTGCAGCGAGCCGTCGAGCAGCTGGTCGCCGATCTGCAGGCGGATCCCGCCGATCATCGCCGGGTCGGTGTAGGCGTGGAGCACGACCTGGGCGCCCAGGCGTTCCGACAGCGAGCGCTGCAGGGACGACTGGTCGGCCGGCTCCATGGGCGCGGCGGTCCATGCGTCAACCTCGACGCGCCCGAAGGCCTTCTGGACGATGCGGTCGAAGGCCTCGACGATGCCGAGGATAGAGCCGAGACGGCCCTTGTCGTTGAGCACCAGCAGGAAGTGGAGCGTGCGGTCCGAAACGCGACCTCGGAGGATCTTCTCCAGCGAGCGGCGGCGGTCGGCGGTGGTGACGACGTGGCTGGAGAGGAACTCGCCGAACATCCGGTCGGAGCGCGCCAGGTCGGCGAGCTCCTCGAGTTCGGCCAGCGCGGCCTCCACGGCCTGCTGGCCGCCGTCGGCGCGGGCCAGTTCGTACAGGCTCAGGGCGTAGATCTGGGAGACGGCGTCGGCGTGGGTCTCGGTCAGTGGCATGGATCGCTCGCGGGCGGCTGGGGCGGTGGGGGCTACGGCGTTGGGATCAGGCGCGGGCGGTGACGGTCTTCATCTCGACCAGGGCGTCCTGAACGAGGCGCTGCTGGTCGCCGGAGTTGACCTCGCGCTTGAGGATCTTGCCGGCGACCATGGTGGCCAGGTTGGCGGCCTCGCCGTAGATGTCGGCGAGGGCCTGCTTCTTGGCGGCGTCGATGTCGCGCATGGCCTTGTCCTTCATGGCGACGAGTTCGGCGTCGGCCTTGGCCTTGATCTCGGCGGCCTGGGCCTGCTGCTGGGCGCGGGCCTGCTCGAGCATGCGCTGGGCCTCGGCGCGGGCCTCGGCCAGCGACTTCTCGTAGTTCTGCAGCGCCATGTTGGCCTGCTGGCGGGCCATCTCGGCCGCCTTGATCTCGGTGAGGATCTTCTGCTCGCGCTCCTTGAGGCCCTTGGCGATCTTCGGCCAGACCGCCACGCTCAGCACGGTCAGCACGACCAGGAACACCGTCAGCGCGACGATGCTGGACATGAGCCCCTCGTTGATCGCGGGGATGGGGCTGGCCTTCTCGCCCTCGGGGGCCGCCATCGCGGCGGCGGGGGCGAACAGCAGGAGGGCGGCGGTCATGGTGCGGTGGAACATGGCAACTCCGTGGTGGTCGGGGTCAAGCCGGCGGGCCGGCTCTCGCCGGTCGGCCGGTGGATGGTTCGGGGTGATCAGGCGAGGAAGCCGACGACGACGGCGAACAGGGTCGCGCCTTCGACGAGGGCCGCCGCGAGGATCATCTGGGTGCTGATGGTGCCGGAGGCCTCGGGCTGGCGGGCGATGGACTCGACGGCGCCCTTGCCGATGAGGCCGATGCCCAGGCCGCCGCCGACGACGGCCAGGCCGGCGCCCATGGCGGCCAGGCCCTTGCCCAGGGTGGTCTCGGCGGCCTGCGACATCGCGGGGGCGACGATCGCCAGCGTGCCGGCGGCCAGGAAGAACTTGCTCATCAGTTTGCTCATGCGTGGAACCTTTCTCTGCGGATCGTTCACGAGGGGAAACGCTCGGTGCCCGGCGCGAGCCGGGCGGGCCCGTCTTCACGCGTGCGCGTGCTCGTGGCCGTGGGCCTCATCATGCTCGTGATCATGATGGTGGCTGAGCTGGGAAATGAACACGGTGGTGAGGAACATGAACACGTAGGCCTGGAGCACCGCGACGAACAGCTCCAGGAAGTTGATGGCGATGGCGCCGGCCACCGAGGCCAGCGTGACGACCGCGCCCAGGCCCACGCCGCCCTTGGCGACCGTGGCGATGCCCGTGGCGGCGAAGATGAACAGCGTGGCCATCAGGATGTGGCCGGCGGTCATGTTCGCGAACAGACGGATGGCCAGCGCGATCGGCTTGATGAACGTGCCGAGGATCTCCACCGGCACCAGGATCGGCCAGATGAACACCGGCGCGCCGCCGGTCAGGTGCTTCAGGTACCCGACCAGGCCCAGCTCGCGGATGCCCGCGGCGTTGACCACGAGGAAGGACACCGCCGCCAGCACGCCGGTGACGAAGATCGACTGCGTGGCCGTGCCGCCCACGAACGCCAGGCCCTTGGCCTTCATGTCGCTGGAGGCCAGGTGCTGCATGTCGGTGAACGGCACGAGCCCCAGCAGGTTGTTCACGAGGATGAAGAAGAAGAGCGTCCAGAGGAAGGGCATGAACGTGTCGGTGCGGGCGCCCAGCAGCGGGCGGACCGTGTTCTCGCGCAGGTAGACGCAGATCACTTCGAGCATGTGGGCGAACGGGTTGCGCGTCACGTAGCGGGCCGGGCCCTGGCTCTCGGGGCCGGTGCCGATCTTCGACGCGGCCCACAGGCCCACCAGGATGCACACCAGGCCCGAGAGCACCAGGTTGCCGACGTGCCCGGACCAGAGCCAGAAGTCCTTGAACCCGAAGAGCTCGGTGACCGCGAAGCGGTGGTTGGCCACGTGGCCGACGGGGTCCGAGGCGGCCAGCACCAGCGTCGAGAGGATCATCGCGTTGTCCCTTCCAGATGGCCCTGCGCGGGACCGGCGCGCCGCGCCAGGGCCCGTGTGAAGAGCATCGTTTCGAGTACCAGGCTGACCAGCCCCGCCGCCAGGAGCCCGAACCAGAACGGCCGCTTGGATGGATCGGCCAGCAGGTAGAAGCAAGGCCCAGGCCTTGAGCCCAGCCGAGCGCCGTGCTGGAGGCCAGCAGGCCCGCGGCGAGCTTGGCCGGCGAGCCGTCGCACAGCACGCCCAGCAGCATCGCGCCCAGCAGGCCGGCGATGAGCACGGCGCCGGCGCCCAAGCCGGCGGCGCCGAAGGCCTGCGCCGGGTCCTGCCCGCCCTGGGCGGACAGGCCGCCGACCACCGCGGCTCCGCCGGCGGCCGACGCGACGACGATGACCACCAGACGGGTCAGCAGCGGTCGGATCGGGTTGGCCAGGGCGGGAGCGGACATGTGGGCGGGTCTGCGGACGATCCGGGTCGGGGGCCTGGGCGCACCGAGCACCCGAACAACCGCCGACGGGGAGGCCAAGGGTAGCGGCCACAGTGCCCGACGGCGAGTCGGAACGCAGCGCGCTTCAGCGCCGGGGCTGGCTCATCTGGATGGCCGCCCGGACGAACCGGTAGCCGCCCCCCAGGACGCCGAGCAGCAGCCCGATGGACAGGCCCCAGGGGGCGCACCGGAGCCACCAATCGATGAGGTATCCCAGGCCTCCGGCCGCGGCCATGTAGACGACCCACTCCAGGCCAAGGGCGTAGACCTGGTACTGGGGGTCCTTGGCGGTGGAGCGCGTGCCGGGGGCGGCGGTGGGGGCGCTGGGGGTCGCCGGAAAGTCCGGCAGCGGCGGGGGCTCGGCGCTTCGGTGTGGTTCGTCGGGCATGGGCGACCCGTTCGATTCGGGGCCGGTCAGTTGGGGATCTTGGCGAAGGCGTGGGTCTTGGCGGCGGCGAGCACTTCCTTGAGGCGAGAGGCGTCGGGCCCGCCGCCCTGGGCGAGGTCGGGCTTTCCGCCGCCCTTGCCGCCGCAGGCGGCGGCGGCGGCGCGGACCCACTCGCCGGCGTTGAGCCCGCGCTTGATGATGGCGTCCGGCACGGCGGCGAGGATGGTGAGCTTGTTCTCGTCGGGGTCGGGGCTGACGAGCAGGACGCCGGCGCGGGGGCGGCGGGTGCGGATGGCGTTGAGCGCGGCGGTGAGGGCCTCGCGGTCGGAGCCGGCCTCGATGCTGGTGACGATGAAGGAGCCCTGGTCGTACTCGGGGCTGTCGGCAATGGCACGGGCCTGGGCCATGATCTCGCCGGCGCGTGCGGCGGAGGCCTGCTTGGCGGCGGCCTTGACCTTGTCCTGCAGCGCCGACAGCGCGGCGCGGAGGCCGGCCTTGAGCGTGAGCGGGATGGAGAGCTGATCGATCTCCATCGCCAGGGCCTTGGCCTCGATGGAGAGCGCATCGCCCGAGAGCCGGTCGGCGGCCTTGAAGCGCTCGGCGAGGGTCTGGCCGGTCTTGATGGCGGCGGCGGCGGGGATGCCGGTGAGCGCCGTGATGCGGCGGATGCCCTTGGCGACGGCTTCCTCGCCGACGATGCAGAACGCTCCGATCTCGCCGGTGCGGGCGACGTGCGTGCCGCCGCAGAACTCGACGCTGGTCTGGGCGGCGCGGGCGTCGTCGGTCTCGGCGATCATGTCGGCGACGGACCGGCCGATGGAAACGACGCGGACGGGGTCGGGGTAGGCCTCGCCGAAGACGGCGCGCAGGCCCTTGATGGCGCGGGCCTGGGCCAGGGGCCGGACCTCGGCGTGGACGGGCAGGTCGCGCCGGACCTGGTCCGCCGCGATCGATTCGACCTTGGCCAGTTCCTCGGGGGTGACGGGCTTGGCGGCGGCGAAGTCGAAGCGGAGGCGGTCGGGCGCGACGAGCGAGCCTTTCTGGTCGGCGCCGGGCCCCAGGGCGGCGCGCAGGCCGAGGTTGAGCAGGTGGGTGGCGGTGTGGTTGGCGGCGACGGCGGCGCGGCGGGCGTCGTCGAGGTCGCAGGCGACCGAGTCGCCGGTGCGCAGCTCGCCCCGGACCAACCGGCCGACGTGGAGCACGAACCCGCCGTAGGCGTGGACGGACTCGACGCGGAACTCGGCGGTGGCGCCGTCGGGGCCGGCGCGCAGGGCGGTCAAGCGGCCTGTGTCGGCGACCTGTCCGCCCATCTCGGCGTAGAAGTTGGTGGCGTCGAGCACGACGCCGATGGCCTGGGTGGTGCTGCTGGCGCGGGCGGATTCGTCGAAGTCGGCCCCGTTCCAGATGGCCTTGACGGCGGCGGCGATCTGCCGGCCGTGGAACTTGTCGACGTCGGCGGTCGGCTCGACGTTCATGTGCCGGAGTTTGGCGACGGCCTCGCCGGAGAGGGCCAGGCCGGCGGTCTCGGCGGCGAACTTGCCGCCGGAGCGGGCGCGCTCGCGGGCCTTCTCCATCAGGGCGTTGTACCCGGCCATGTCGAGCCTGAGGCCGCGCTCTTCGGCCATGAGGGCGGTGAGGTCGATGGGGAAGCCGTAGGTGTCGTAGAGCTTGAAGGCGTCGTCGGCGGCGATCTCTCGCGAGGGGCCGAAGTGGGCGTCGGCCCATTGCGGGGTGATGCGGCTGACGGGGACGGCGTCGAAGGGCTCGGGGGAGTCGGGCCGGCGGATGGCCAGGGTCCAGGCGCCGTCGGACTTGAAGGCCTCGACGGTGGCGTGGGCCATCTGCAGGTGGGGGATGAGGCGCGCCTTCTTGAAGGCGGCGATGCAGGCCTCGTCGAAGTGGACGATGCCGCGGTCGAGGGTGCGGGCGAAGGACTCCTCTTCTTCGCGAATGGTGTCGGCGACGTGGGCGGGGTTCTTGCGGAGCTCGGGGAAGAACTCGCCCATCTGCTGGACGACGACGGGCACGAGGTGGGAGAAGAAGCCGGTGCGGGCGCCGAGGATCTGGCGGCCGTAGCGGACGGCGCGGCGGAGGATGCGGCGGAGCACGTAGCCGCGGCCTTCGTTGGAGGGGGTGGCGCCGTCGGTGATGGCGAAGGTGAGGGTGCGGATGTGGTCGGCGATGACGCGGTAGGCGGTGTCGATGTTGCCTTCGTCGGCGGCGCCGGTGCGGCCCATATAGGGGCGAGCGCCGGTGAGCTTCTCGATCTCGAGGAAGAGGCGTGCGAAGACGTCGGAGTCGTAGTTGCTGCGGACACCCTGCAGGACGCTGACGAGGCGTTCGAAGCCCATGCCGGTGTCGACGTGGCGGGCGGGCAGGGGGCGGAGCTTGCCGCCCTCTTCGCGGTTGAACTGGATGAAGACGTTGTTCCAGATCTCGATGACGTCGGGGTCGCCGGAGTTGACGAGGGTGGCGGCGTCGCGCCCGCCGATGCGGTCGACGTGGATCTCGGTGCAGGGTCCGCAGGGGCCGGTGTCGCCCATTTCCCAGAAGTTGTCCTTCATGCTGCCGGGGATGACGCGGCCGGGCGGGAGGTACTTGAGCCAGAGCTGACGGGTTTCGTTGTCGGGCTCGAGGCCCTGGCCGGGCGAGCCCATGAAATAGGTGGCGTAGAGGCGGTCCTCGGGGATGCCGAAGACCCTGGTGAGCAATTCCCAGGACCAGGCGACGGCCTCGGCCTTGAAGTAGTCGCCGAAGGACCAGTTGCCGAGCATCTCGAAGAAGGTGTGGTGGTAGGTGTCCTTGCCGACGTCGTCGAGGTCGTTGTGCTTGCCGCCGGCGCGGATGCACTTCTGGCTGTTGACGGCGCGCTTGAGGCGCGCCAGCGGGGAGGAGGGGGCGACGTTGCCGAGGAAGACCGGCTTGAACTGGTTCATGCCGGCGTTGGTGAACAGCAGCGTGGGGTCGTCGAGGGGCACGCAGGGAGAGGAGGGGACGAAGGTGTGGGCGTGCTTCTTCTCGAAGAACTCGATGAAGGCGCGGCGGATCTCGGCGCTGGAGAGAGTCGAGAGCGGGGCGCGGGCGGGGTGTGCGGTGGTCTGGGACATGTCGGGGCGATGGTAGGGATTGGCGGGGCGGGGTGTGGCGGCGTGCGGGTCAATCGCCGTGGCGATCGCGGAGCTTGGGGCTGAGGCGCAGGAGCAGGGCGACGCGTTCGAATTCACGGAGCCAGTCGTCGGTGACGGCGGCGCGTTCGTCGGGGGGGACGGGAGCGCCGGGGAGAGGACAGGCCGGGCCGAGGCTGGCGGCGGCGACGGCGCGGTAGCGGGCGAGGGTGCGGTCGCCCAAGAGATGGACGAAGTCGAAGTCCTCGTTGAGGAAGATGGCGGTGGGGACGCGCCGGCCGCCGCAGATCATGAAATGGTCGGCGAAGTCGGCGTGTTCGTCGCGGTCGATGAAGCGCAGGCAGATGCCCGGGGCGTCGGCGGGGGCGACGGGCGTTGGGTGGGCCTCGGCGATGCGAGAGAGGATGGGGCACTGCTGCACGCAGTCGCCGCACCAGGTGCCGGAGATGACCAGGAGGTTGATGCGGCGGGGCAGGGATCGGGCCAGGGCAGCCTGGGCGGGTGAGAGGGCGGACTGCTGCCAGGAGGCGTCCCAGCGCGGGCGCTGGGCGCTGGTGGCTGATGCGAGATAGTCGGGCCAGGGCAGGCCGGCGGAGAACGCATCGCGGAACTCGGCGGGGGAGCGCATGGGGCACGGTAGGTGCGAGGGCGCTCGGCGCGGGTTCAGTGGCGCTCGGCGTCGGTGCGCGGGGCCATGGGCCAGGGTTCGCTCGGCTCGCCGTTGATGGTGGCGCCGCCCTGGAAGACGGGGCGGACGTTGCGGAGGAACTCGTAGGGGAAGTGGAGGGTGGGGCGGGTGAGCTCGTCGAGGCGGGCCATGTGCTCGGGCATGAGGCGGACGTCGAGGGCTTTGACGTTGTCGTTGAGCTGGTCGAGCGAGCGGCAGCCGATGATGGTGCTGGAGACGCCCAGGCGGGACTGGACCCAGGCGATGGCGATCTGGCTGGGGGTGGCGTTGACCTGAGCGGCGAAGGACTTGAGCGCATCGATGACGGCGAAGGCGCGGTCGGTGGCGTGGCGCGTGACCCACTCGCCCCGGGCGGGTTTCTCGCCGGCGGCGATGGACTCGCGGGAGAGCTTCCCGGAGAGCAGGCCGCCCTTGAGCGGCGACCAGGGGGTGACGCCCAGGCCCATCTCCAGGGCCATGGGGATGAGGGCGCCTTCGACGGTGCGCTCGAGCAGGGAGTATTCGATCTGGAGCGCGATGAGGGGCGTCCAGTCGCGGAGGTTGGCGATCATCTGGGCCTGGACGCACTTCCAGGCGGGGGTGTCGGAGAAGCCGATGTAGCGGATCTTGCCGGCGTGGACGAGATCGTCGAGGGTGCGCATCGTTTCTTCGATGGGCGTGTGGGGGTCCTCGAAGTGCATCCAGTAGAGGTCGATGTAGTCGGTCTTGAGGCGGCGGAGGCTGTGCTCGAGCTGGGCGTAGATGGCCTTGCGGTGGGCGCCGCCGGCGTTGGGGTCGCCGGTGAACATGTTGCCCATGAACTTGGTGGCGATGACGGCGCGCTGGCGCTTGTGGGGGACGGCGCCGATGTGGTCGCCGATGATCTTCTCGGAGTGGCCCTTGGTGTAGATGTTGGCGGTGTCGATGAAGTTGCCGCCCTTGTCGATATAGGCGTCCATGATGCGCTTGCTCATGGCGGGGTCGCAGCCCCAGCCCCAGTCGAGGCCGAAGGTCATGGTTCCCAGGCACAGAGGGCTGACGCGCAGGCCGGAGCGGCCGAGCGTGACGTAGTGGTTCAGGGCCATGAGCGGCTCCTTGGTTCCGCGGGCAGCATACCGCGCCGCGGGCGCGGAGGGGACGGGTCAGGGCGGTCGGGAGGCGGACTCGGCGGCCTCGGCGGCGAGCCAGACGGTCAGGCGGGCGTCGAGGTCGGCCAGTTCGGCATCGGTGGGGCCGTCGGGATTGGCGGCGCAGCGGACGAGCGCGGCGTGATACTCGGCGTGGGCCTGGTCGCGGGAGAGGCGGGGCGCGGGCGTGGCTTCGGGGGGCGCGGCGGCGGAAGGGTGGGGCGGCGCGGCGGAGGGGGATGCGGCCGCGGGATGAGGACCGGGCGGAGCGAGCGCGGGCGGGGAAGGGGCGTAGCGCGAACGGGAACGGTCGGGGGCGGGGCGGTCTCCGGGGCCGGGGCGGGTGCGTTCGAGGCGGGCGAGCGTGGCGACGGCGAGTCGGGCGGCGTTGAGCGCGGCGATGAGCGCGGGGGTGGGGGATTCATCGGCGCGGAGGCGGTCGAGCACGCGGTCGAGGCAGAGCTCAAGGAGCGTCCGGGCGCGGTCGAGGGCGGAAGAGACGGCGGCGGCGGGCTGGAGGGTGGTGTCCATGCGGGCATGATGCCGGCGCCGAGTAGCCAAGGCCAGGCAGTGACCACGTTTGTGCGACGGGCGGACAGAAGTGGCGCACAGATGCGGCCGGTAGGGGTGAAGTCGCGAGACGCAAGTCGCGAGTCGCAAGTCGCGAGTCGCGAGGGAGGACATGGAACACGGATGAGCACGGATCGAGGCGCGGGCGGCAAGACGAGC
>JAHCJH010000094.1 GCA_026126345.1 Phycisphaeraceae bacterium
GATCGAGGGCCGCCAGGACTTCACGGGACCCGGCGCGGTGCGCCGGGCCGGCGTCGCGCCCGCCGCGCCCGCCGAACCCCTCGGGCGGCAACAATCACCCGGCGCGCCGGCCGATAAACGTTCCGGCGCACGCTCGCACCCGCCGACAACCGCGTTGACCCCGAGACTCCATGCGATTCGACGCCTCACAACAGATGCGGATGGGCCAGCACATGAAGCTGGCGCCGCACATGATCCAGTCGATGGAGATCCTCCAGATGCCGCTGGGGCAGCTGGAAGAGCGCATCGAGCAGGAGCTCGAGAGCAACGCGACGCTGGAGATCGCCGACGACCAGCCCGACGCCGGCGCGGAGGGGGAATCCCCGGCCGACCCCGCCGCGGCCGACTCGGGGCCGCGCGCCGAGACCGGCCCGCTCCGCGTCGAGCAGGACGGGGGCGCGGACGACTTTGCGCGGCTCGATTCGTTCGAGGAGGCCAACCCCGACTCGGCGGACAATGAGTACTCCGCCGCCGAGGCCCGGACCGACCGGCAGGAACTCGAGCCTCGCCACCGGGTCCGCGACACCGGCGAGCGCGACCCCAAGACCGACGCGATGGCCAACACCGCCGCGCGCCCGCAGGGAACGCCCGAGCAATTGCAGGAGCAGTGGGCCCTGGCCGACGTGGACGAGTCGCTCCGCCCGCTGGGCGCGCTGATCCTCAACGCCATCGACCGCGACGGCTATCTGCGCACGCCCCTGGAGACCATCGCCGACCGGGCGCCGGTCGGCGCCAAGCCGACGGTCGCGCAGCTCGAACGGGCGCTGCGGGCCCTGCAGCTGATGCTCGAGCCCACCGGCGTCGCCGCGCGAGACCCGCGCGAGTGCCTGCTGCTGCAGATCGACGCGCGCGAGGACGCCGAACCACCCGAGGGGCGCGCCCGCTGGGAGCTCGTGCGCACGCTCGTCGAGCACCACCTCGAGGACATCGCCCAGAATCGCCTGCCCCGCGTGGCGCAGAAGATCGGCGCCAGCGTCGAGGACCTGCGGCGCGCCATCGACCTGCTCCGCACCCTGAGCCTGCACCCGGCGCGCCAACTCGAGGAATCCACCGAGCCGGGCATCGTGCCCGACGCGTTCGTGGAGTACGACCCCGAGCACGACCGCTACATCGCCTACCTCAACGATTCCCGCCTGCCCAACCTCCGCATCAACCAGGAGTACGCCCGCCTGGCCAAGGACCGCCAGGCTCCCAAGCCCACGCGCGAGTTCATCCGCACCAACCTCTCCAACGCCCAGTTCCTGCTCGACGCGATCGAGCAGCGCAACCGCACCGTGCTGCGCGTCATCGAGGCCGTCGTCGAGGCCCAGCGCGACTTCTTCGACTTCGGCCCCCAGGCCATCAAGCCCCTGCCCATGACCAAGGTCGCCGAACAGCTGGGCGTCCACGTCGCCACCGTCAGCCGCGCCGTCGCCGAGAAGTACCTCCAGACGCCCCGCGGCATCGTGCCGCTGCGCAAGTTCTTCACCGGCGGCACCGTTACCGAGTCCGGCGAGGAAGTCTCCTGGGATGCCATCAAGAGCGCCCTGCAGGAGGTCATCGACGCCGAGGACAAGCACAACCCGCTCAGCGACGACCAGCTCGTGGACGAGCTCAAGAAGCGCGGCCTGGAGATCGCCCGGCGCACCGTCGCCAAGTACCGGGGTCAGCTCGGCATCCCGACCGGCCGGCTGCGCAAGGTTCACGCCTGAGGCCGCTCAGCCCTCGCGCCGCGCCGACAGGTACATCATCGCCCCGTTCATCGTTCGCCGCCATCGCAGGCCGAACCACGCCGCGCTGATCCGCCGGCGCACGCCGAACATGCGGTAGCCGCGGGCCATCTCGGTGCGTACGAACGCGTCGAGGTCGAACGCCTCGGCCGCGGGGCGCGGGGCCCGTCGCATGAGCACGCGCTGCAGCACGTTCTCCCACGGCGTGAACGACCCGCCGCCGGTCACCGCCAGCCCGCCAGCGGCCTCGACGCAGCGGCGGAGCGTTGCGGGCCCGAAGTGAGACACGTGGCTGTGGGGGATCCACTTGCGGAACTCGGCCCCGAGCCGGCGCACAGTCGGGCTCTCGAAGTTGTCGGTGCCGATCACCACGTGCCCGCCGGGCCGGCAGTGGCGCGCCAGCGAACGCACGAAGGGCACCGGGTCCTGCACGTGCTCGATCACTTCGAACGCCGTGACCAGGTCGAACGAGCCGTGGGCCAGCCCGGCCTCGTCCAGGGTGCCGCGACGAATGTCCACGCCCAGGCGCTCGACCCCGTGCGCCGCCTCGCCGGCCGAGAGCTCAACGCCCACGCCCGAGATGCCGCGCCGGTCGCGCATGCGCGCCAGCAGAAAGCCGTACCCCGCGCCCACGTCCAGGAACGTCCGCACCCGGCCCAGGTCCACCAGGCGGGCCAGCACCCGCTCGTTGATCGCGGCGTTGAGGATCTGCCCGTCGCGGTGGCGCGCCGAGCCGAACTCACCGGTGTAGTACCGGCGCGCCCCCTCGGCGGTCATGACCCGCGCCGAGTGCACGAACCCGCACGACACGCACCGGCGCACCGGCACCTTGGCGAAGTCGTGCACCGTCTCGAACCGTTCGCCGCCGCACAACGGGCACGGCCCGCGGTCCACGAACGCCTCGCCGGCGATCCCCGCGCCGCCTCCCTGCTGTTCCGCCGGCTCGCTCATGGTCTGTTCATCGGCCGCTCAGCGCGTCCCGGCCAGCCTCCGCACGGTCATGTCGAACGTCCGGGTCATCTGCCCGTGCACGCCCCAGACCACGGCGCTGTACACCCCCGCCGCCACCAGCGCCCCGACGAACAGCGACGCCCGCGCCCCGCTCAACCCGGCCGTCGCGCTGGTCACCGTCTGCAGCATCGCCCGCTCCGGCTCCACGCACGCGAACACCGCCGACGCCGGGCTCATCGCCCCCAGCGCCGGCCCGATGCTGGCGATGCTGCCCGCGGCGTTCCAGGCGCACAGGCCGATCGTCCCGCCCACCGCCCCGATGATCCCCACCGTCGCCATCACCGATGCGATCGTCCCCTGGCTGCGCAGGCTCATCGCCATGCCCACCACCACGCAGAACGCCACGAACGGCACGCACACCAACGGCAGCACCAGCACCGATTCCGGCAGCACCACAGGCGCCGACAGCGCCGCGCCCACCATCACGTTGCCGGCCAACTCCGCCCCGTCGGCCCGCCCGAACCCGCCGAACGCCGCGTACGCCCCGGCGATCGCCGCCGTGAACATCGGCACCGCGATCATCGGAAGCAGGTACGCGACGATCCCCTTGAGCTTGCCAGAGAGGTACTGCCCCGGCGTGATCGGCGTGGTCAGGAGCAGGTCCAACGTGCCGTCTTCTCGCTCCCGGCTCACCGCCGTCGCCGACATGTTGATCGCCACGAGGCTGATCACCGCGATCTGCCCCGTCACCGTGTACAGCAGCACGGTCCGGAACGTCCCAGGCCCCATCGCCTGCGTGTGGTACATCCACAGCAGGCCCACCGCCAGCGCGCCGCCCAGCACGATGAACGACCAGCGCGCCGTGATCCGGCCGAGGGTCGCGTTCCGGGCCGCGGCCTCGCGCCAGGCGATCGGGTTGTGCCACACCGTGCGCGCCGGGCGCGTCTCGGCCCCCGCCGCCCCCAGCCCGAACAGCCGCCGGTACCAGGGCACGCCCCCGGCCCGTCCGCGCAGGCCTCCGAGCCCCGCCAATCCGCCAACCCGCACGGTGACCGTCGATACGCCGATCAGCCCCACGCTCACACCGATCGACAGCAGGCACCACGTGGTCACCGGCCGCTCCAGAAACCAGGCGGCCAGGCCCGTTTGCGTTCCGGCGGCGGCGCGCGGATACCCCGCGGGGTCCAGCAGCGCCGTCAGCGCCAGGAACGGATTGAGCGCCGTCATCCAGGTCACGCCCGGCGACCGCAGCAGCGCATCGGCCGCCCACGTCACCGCCAGGTACGACACCACCGCCACGTAGAACGCGAACACCGCCCGCCGCCCCACCAGGCGGCTGACCGACAGCGCGATGGCGATCGCCCCGACCACCAGCGCCGCGGCCGCCGCGATCAAGTAGCTGGCGAAGATCGAGCTGCCCGGCACGCCTCCGAAGTACTGCGTCACCGCGAACAGGGGCAGCGAGCTGAACAGCAGGGCCAGGATGAAGAACAGCCGCCCGAACAGGTTGCCCAGCACAATCTCCGTGGCGCTCAGGGGCGTGCTGAGCAGGATGTCCCAGGTGCGCGGGTCGGCCTCCTGCGCGATGGCCCCGGCCATGAACACCGGCGCCAGCACGCAGATGAGCGCGATCTGCAGGAACGCGATGACCGCGAAGCTCTTGCTGCCGGCCTGGGCCAGCGCCTGATAGCTCAGTTCATCCCCGCGCGCGTTGACCAGCAGCGCCCACAGCAGCACCGCGATGAGCGATCCCAGGTAGACCGAGCGGATGTACAGGTGCCGCGTCCGGCGCGAACCGGTCTGCACCAGGCGCACGACGATCGGGTTCGTGGGGCCGAAGCGCAGCAGCCAGCGGGCGACGATGGGCATGGGCGTGGCATCGTACCGGCTGGTGCGCCGAATCCCCGGGATCGGCCGCACATTCGTGCGATGTTCGGGTATCGATCCGCTGGAACGTCCAAGAACCGGCGCGCCCGGGAAACTGGGTAGTTTGCCCACCCGACCAAAGGCCAGCGGCTACGTCCGCCGGGGCGGCCCGGTTCCGACGGTGGGCAAAAAGCTCGGAATCTTCTTGCATCCCCGGGGAGCGGGAGTATGTTTCCGGTGGTCAGGCTGAGTGGAGAGGTCTTCCACGAATTGGTCGCCTGCCCGTGTTCGATCGATCGAAGCCCTCCGCGCTTCGGCGACGCGCACGACCGTGGTCGGGAAATGAGGTCAGGCGTCCGGCTCGCGGAGGGTCGGAGGAGAAACAAGAGATGAAGACGAAGACTTTGGCTGCTCTGGCTGGTCTGTGCATCGCCGCTCCGGCGCTCGCCCAGACGTCGTTCACCAACAGCACCGGCTTGGTCATCCCCGACGCCAACACGACGGGTGTGACGCAGACGGTGTCGTCCAACCTGTCCGGTCTGGTGACGCAGATCCAGGTCAACTTGAACCTCACGCACTCGTGGGTTGGTGACCTGATCGTCCGCCTGTCGTACAACGACGGCAACTCGACCCAGACGGCCGACATCATCAGCCGCGTCGGTCGCAGCACGTCGTCCGCCGCTCCGACGATCACCGGTTCGCCCTTCGGCTCCAGCCGCCCGCTGGCAGGCAGCTACAACTTCGGTGATCAGTTCAGCGCCACGATGTGGGGCGGCACGGGCACCATGCCGACCAACGTGTTCACCCCGAACGCGTTCGATGCGGGCCCCGGCAACGGCTACCGCGCCACCACCAACAGCGCTGCGGTGCAGCCTGCCGGCGGCACCGTCGTGAACCTCAACGCCATCTTTGGCGGCATGGGCGCTACCGGAACGTGGACGCTCTTCGTTGCCGACTACGGCGGCGGTGACACTGGCGCCGTCGCCAGCTGGTCCGTGACGATCCTCCCCACGCCGGGCGCCGCCGCCCTGCTGGGCCTCGGCGGCCTGGCCGCTGCTCGCCGTCGCCGGGCCTGATCGGCCTCGCGACCCGAGATCACAACGTCTGAACTCGCCGCCCGGGCCTTACCGCCCGGGCGGCTTTTCATTCTCCCCGCGCCAGCCGCAGCAAGAGGCGCTCGAACCGCCGCGCGAACGCCGGCCCGTCTGTCAGCGGGCTGGCCAGCACCTGCGCCCGCAGCGCCCGCCGGTCGGCGGCGCTCCGCGGCCCCGCTGCCGCCAGCGCCACGCACCGGGCCACGTACCCATCCTCATCGTCGGCGATCCACTCCGGCCGGCCGACGGCCATCAGAAGGCTCGCCCCGACGCGCGCCGCGTGCACCCGGCCCCGCAGCGTCACCACCGGCACGCCGGCGCACAGCGTCTCGCACGTCGTCGTCGTGCCGTTGTAGGGCGTCGGGTCCAGCGCGACATCCAGCTGGGCGAAGTCATTTCCGTACGCCCCATAGTCCGCCCACGGCAGCACCTCAAGCCGTTCCGGCGAAACGCCCGCGCGCCCGAACCGCTCGCGGATCACCGCGTCGATGCCCGGCCCGATCGGATCGCCCGACTTGATCGCCAGCCGCGCACCCGGGCACGCCGCCAGCACCCGGGCCCACAGGCGCGCCGTCCGCTCGGAGATCTTCTGGGCCGCGTTGAACGACCCGAACACCACGTGCTCTCGCTGCGGGTCCGGCATCGGCGGCGGTTCCGCATCCGGCCGGAAGCACACGAAGCACCCTTCCAGCCTGGCCAGCCGCTCTGTCGCCAGCGCGTCGGCCTCGCCCGGCGGGTCGGTGATCGAGTCCACGATCCGCCAGTCCACGCGCGTCAGCCCCGTCGTGTTCGGGTAGCCCAGGTACGTCGCCTGCACCGGCGCCGGCTTGAGCGCCAGCACCGGCAGGTTGTTCCCGTCGAACAGCCCGCACAGGTCCACCAGCAGGTCGTTGTCGTCGTTGCGGATCACTTCGGCGATCTTCTGCGGCGCGGTCTTGGGCAGGTGCCGCCACACCGCCGCGCGCTTGGCCAGACGCGCCGAAACCGCGTCGGGGTACGGGTCCGTGAAGTAACAGCGGTACCGCACCGCCGTCGCATCGGCGTGCTCCAGCACCGGCTCGATGAACCGGGCGACCGAATGGGCCCGCAGGTCCGGCGAGATCAGGCCAACGCGCAACGGCAGGCGCGCCCCGTTCCGCCGCGTCGACAGCGGCGCCACGGCCGATTCCAGCAGGCGCCCGAGTGTGCGGTGCACCGCCAGCGATTCGAGCGGGTCCACGTCGGTGTAGTTCATCGCCGTCGCGAGGATGTTCCAGCCGCCCGGCTCCTGCGGGACCGTGCGCGTCACTTCCCCCAGGAGCGGCAGGGCTTCGTCGACGCGCGCCGTTCGTTGCAGCAACCCGGCCAGCAGTCCCGTGAGGGGCGCATCGCCCGGCGCCTCCGCCAAGCCGGCCCGGGCCGCGTCCATGGCTTCCAGATGTCTCCGCTGGCTCATCAGCAGGTTCACGAGTCGAACGCGATGCTTGACCTTCGCGGGCTCGAGCTCGATGAGCCGGCGTGCCCAGCCGATCGCCCGCTGTGCGTCTCCCGCAATCGCCGCCAGGTCGGCCGCGTCGTTGAGGTCCTGGACCGTCACGGGGTCCCCGCGCAGCGCCGTCAACGCGCGCCTGGCGTAATGCTCCGCCTTGTTCAGGTCGCCCAGTTCGTACTGCGTGCGTGCCAGCAGCGCGTTGACCTGCGGGTGCGACGGCTCCCGGCGCGCCAGCAGCATCAGCGCATCGCGCGCTCCCGGCAGGTTCCCCGCGCGGATCAACGCCCGCGCCGGTTCGATCTGTGCCGAAAGGTCTTTCATGGAATCTCCCGGCCTGATCCGACGCCCTCTGCTTATCGGCTCGCGTTCGCCGTCGCGCCAGCTTCATCGCCGACGTCCCCGGGCCGGTCGGCCGGTACCTGTGACCGCTGCGCCGTGAGATCGTCCGTTTCCCGATCCGCTCGGGCCGATAGTCTCCCAACATGGCTTTCCACCGCCCCGAAGTCTCATCCGTTCCTCGTACCCGAGTCCCGCCGCTGGACTGGGCCGTCGCCGCGGCGCTGGCCCTGGTCGTCGCCGCGATCTTCGTCAACACCCTCGGCGGCGAGTGGGTGTACGACGACCGCCGCCAGATCGTCCAGAACCGCCTGATCCAGGACAACAGCCAGATCGTCCGCGCCCTGACCAGCGACGTGTGGGCCTTCAAGACCGGCGGTCTCACGCCCGCCAGCAACTACTGGCGGCCCACCTTCACCGCCTGGTGCATTCTCCAGCACCGCCTGTTCGGCGTCGCCAGTCCCGTCGGCTGGCACGCCGCCAACATCCTCCTGCACGCAGGCGTGGCCGCGCTGGCGTTCCTGCTGCTGCGGCGCTTTGCAGTCGCCCCCTGGCTGGCGGCCGCCGCGGCGTTGCTCTGGGCCGTCCACCCCACCAAGCCCGAATCTGTCGCCTGGGTCAGCGGCTCGCCGGATCCGCTGCTGGCCGCATCGCTGCTCGGTTCGATGCTGCTGTTGCTGTCGGCCCGGGAGCGTCCCCGGGGCGGCACGCGCCTGTGGGCCGCATCGCTGGCGTGCTATGCCCTGGCCCTGGGCAGCAAGGAAGTCGCCATTCTCTGGCCGATCGTGGTGGCCGTGGTCTGCCTGGGCACGCCCGAGGCGCCGGCCGACAGCCCGTCGCACACCCGCTGGTGGTCCGGGGCGCAGTGGCGGGGGGCCATCGCGGCGGCGCTGCCGTTCGCGGCGCTGGCGGCGATCTTCCTGCTCGTGCGTTTGTCCATCGTCGGGGCCATGCTGCGCACCTCCGATGCGTCCGGCGGGTTCGCGGCGTCGCTGGCGAGTGCGCCCATGGTCCTGAGCTGGTACCTCGGCAAGGCCCTGTGGCCGCCGCCGGTCAGCATGCACTACGCCCTAGCGCCGCTCGACGCCGCCAAGGGGCTCTCCGCCCAGGCGTTCTGGCTCCCGCTGGCGGGCCTGCTGTTCGCCGGTGCGCTCGCCGCGGCCCTGGCCTGGCCCAGGGTCGGCCGGCGCGCCCCCGGCGCCCGGCTGGTGCTCATCGGCGGGGCGGTGTTCTTCGCCGTCATCGCGCCGGCGCTGCACAGTTCCATCTTCCCGCCCGATCATCTGGTCCACGACCGCTACCTCTACCTGCCGCTGCTGGGCCTGCTGGTGGCCGTCATCGGGGCCTGGGCCTGGCTGCTGCCCGGGGGCCTCAACGATCGCCGCTCGGTGGCGCCCGCGGTGGCGCTTGGCGTGCTGGCGATACCCGCCGCGGCGTACACCGTCCGCGTCAACAGCACGTACCAGTCGGCCGAAACCCTGTGGCGGGCCTCGGCCGAGGCTCAGCCGGGCGTCATCACCAACTACGTGCACTGGGCCGTGGCGCTGCAGGACCAGAAGCAGTACGACAAAGCCCTGGCCGTCATCGATCGTGCCCTGGCGGTCAACCCCGAGCACCCCACGTCGCTCTCCATCCGCGCCGAACTGCGCATGCTCCGCAACGACCTGGCGGCCGCCGAGCGCGACGCCCGCCTGGCGCTGGACGTCATGGCGCGCAAGGGCGCGCCGCCGTACGACCGCTATTTGGTCATCGATCGTCTGGTGAACATCCTGTTCCGACAGGGCAGGCTCGACGATGCGGCCGCGATGCTGCGCCGCTCGCGCGAGGAGTTGCCCTTCTACGCCGCGACCTTCACCGACAACCTGGCCATCATCCTCGTCAACCAGGGCCGCAAGACCGAAGCGTTGGCGGAGCTCGAAGGCGCGGCCAAACGGCTCGACGGCGACCTGATGTCGGCCTCGCGCCTGGTGCTGTTCCGCCTGGGCATGCTCTATGCCGAATTGGGCAGGCCCGCCGACGCCCGCGCGACCCTGCAGCGGTTTCTCCAGGTGAGCGAAGGGCTTTCGGCACTGCGGATGGAGGAGTCCCGCCGCGCCGCCCGTGAGATGCTCAGCCGGCTGGGGTCGCCGTGACCCGCGATCACTGCCCGCCTCGATCGGGCAGTGTTCGGGCCGAAGAAGCGGCCGCTGGGGGTTTGGGTAATGTGCCGTGAATCGCCGCCTTCGATGCGCTGGGGCAACCCCTGGGCGGGAGGCACCGGGTCTCGAATCGCCGCGCGGTTCGCAAAAACCGTCCAGAATTGTCTTGACCAACCCGGGATTGTGGATAAATTGGACCTCGGCAGGATGAAGAGAGGTTAACGCCGTCAGGCGAGAACTTCACAGGTCAAGTCCAGCCCGCGCGTTCGTTTGGCGAGCTCCGCATCGCCCCGCGAATCCGCGAATCGTGGTGTGGTCGGTCACGAGAATTTCGGCCGCGGCAGGGCCGGAGGAGAAGCAGAGATGAAGATCCGCAATGTCATCGGTTTGGCTGGTCTGGCGCTCGCCGCGACGGCGAACGCTCAGACGACGTTCACCAACAGCACCCTGATCGCGATTCCCGACAACAGCACCACCGGTGTGACGTCGTCGGTGTCGTCGAACCTCGGCGGCCTGGTCACGCAGATCCAGGTCACGCTGCAGTTCGGCACCACCACGACGGCCGGCAACCGCGAGCACACCTTCATGGGCGACCTGCTCGTCCAGCTCCGCTATCAGGACAGCGGCGGCGGCGACTCCGGGTTCATCGACATCTTCAGCCGCGTCGGTCGCAATTCCACGACCTCGACCTCGCTGGCGCCGACGGCGGTGGGTTCGCCCTTCGGTCGCGGCGACGACATGAACGGCACCTACAACTTCGGCGACCAGTTCTTCAACACCCTGTGGGCTCCGACGACCGTCGCGGGCAGCAGCGGTCGCGGCACGGCGGCTGTGAACGCCAACATGCCCTCCAACCCGTTCACGGCCAACGCCTTCAACCCGGGCACCAGCGTCAACAACCCGGCGCAGGGCTACCGCGCGACGTCCAACGCCGCCGGCATCATCGGCGCGGACGGCACGCCCTTGCTCGTCAGCCTCAACGGCGCGTTCGGCGCGTTCAGCGCCACCGGCACGTGGACGCTCTTCGTCCGTGACCTGGGCAGCGGTGACACGGGCGAGATCCTCTCCTGGTCCGTCACCATCCTCCCCACGCCGGGCGCCGCCGCCCTGCTGGGCATCGGCGGCTTGGCCGCCACGCGTCGCCGCCGGGCCTGATCGCCCCGCGCTTCGCAACGTCTGCCCCTCTGCCGCCCGG
>JAHCJH010000095.1 GCA_026126345.1 Phycisphaeraceae bacterium
GCGGCCCGGCCCGGGCGGCGGCCGGCGCGCTCAGCGCCGCCGACAGCGCGCTGGGCACCGCGACGCACGCCGCCGGCCCGCGCCCGCCCGTCGCGGTGGCGATGAGCTTCCCGGTGGCGCACGCCACCCGCAACGCCGTGAACCCGCCAGGGCCCACCGACACCGCCACCAGCGACACCTCCGCCGGCGCCCGTCTCGCGCGGCTTACCAGCCGGTCGATCGCGGGCATCAGGTCGTCGCGGTCGCGGTCCACCGGGCGCAGCGGTTCGGTCCCCAGCACTTCGACGCTTCCGCCGCCGGCGGGCCCCGCCCGCTCCACCAGTCCCAGCGCGACGCTTCCGCCGCCAGGTGAGGCAGGATTGGACGTCTCGATGGCCAGCGTCAGCAGCGGCATGGGTGGTTCGGCGGTGGTGAAGCAGGGACGGGGGATTGGAAGTGGTGGCGCGCCGTGCCCTGTTCGACGCGGCGGACCGCTACTCCCACCCGCCGGAAGATCGACCCCGCTTGATGTCGCCCCGGGCCTTCTTGGCGTCGAGGCGCCGGGCCTTGCTGGCACGGCTGGGCTTGGTCTTGCGCCGCACCTTGGGCTCGGGCAGCGCGGCGATGATCATCTCGCGCAGGCGCGACAGGCACTCCTGGCGGTTGCGCAGTTGCGACCGCTCGCTCTCGCTGACCAGCAGCAGCTCGCCGGCGTCGTTGATGCGCCGGCCCGCCGCGCCGGCCAGTCGCTCGCGCTGGCGGGTGCTCAGCGGCAGGTCGGTCAGCAGCACCCGCAGCTCGCAGCGCGTCTCGAGCTTGTTGACGTTCTGCCCGCCCGGGCCGCCCGAACGCGAGAAGCTGAACCGCAGCACGCCGTCGGGCACGCGCCGGCCCGGCGCCACTTCCACGCCCGCCCCCGGGTCGGTGCCGGCGTCGGGTTGTCGTCCTTCGCTGGTCATGCTCAACTCGCGGCGTGCCGGCACGGTACGCTCTGGGCCCCGCGGCGAGCGCCCGCGCCGCACCGAGAGGCCCGCATGACTGTACCAGCGTCCCGAACCCGCCCGCGACGAATCGCCCGCACGCTCGCGCCGCTCCTGGCGCTCTGGCCCGCTTGGGCCCAGGCGTTCGAACCGCCCGCCGGCGAGCCGGCACCCGCCGAGTCGGCCGCCGCCCCCGAAGCACAACGGGACTGGATCGTCCGGCTCGACGTGCGCGGCTGGTACGTGGCCCCGGCGGGCGAGCTGACCCTGCCCAGCAGCGGACCGGCGGGCAACGCGGTGAAACTCTCGACCCTCGACGCCGACTCGCCCCGCTTCAGCCCTTACGGCGAGCTGAGCGTTCAGGCCGACCGTCTGCTGTTCACCCTGGCCGGGGCGAACTTCAGCGCCGATCGATCGACCACCGCGACGTCGGCTTACCGGCTCGGCGACGTGGAGATCACGCCCGGCGACACGGTGCGCACGGATCTCGACTTCACGCTGGCGCAGGCTTCGGTTGGCTACCGGGTGTTCGATCACGACTTCGACGCCGCGGGAGACAACCGCATCCGCGTCTGGGCGCTCGGCGGCGTGCGCCTTCAGGACCTGTCGTTTGACGTGAGCGAGCCGGGCGTCAACCGCACGCGCCGCGATGTGTTCACGGGCGAGCCGTTCGTGGGCGTGCGGACCGAGGGGCGCCTGGCCCGCGATTTCTACGCCGACCTGGACCTGAGCGTGGGCGCCTGGCCCGGGAGCCGCTCGACATTCTCGTTCGACGTGGCGGTGGCCTTCAGTTGGCGGCCGGTGTCGTGGTTCGGTGCGCAGGTCGGTTACCGGCTGCTGATCACCGACACCGAGACCGGCGATGGGCTGGGCCGGTTCCGCTTCGACGGCTCCATGGCCGGGCTGTTCGCCGGCGTCACGCTGCGGTTCTGAATGCGCAGGGTCAGGCCGACTCGATCTGCGGCACCCAGCGCTCGTAGCGGGCCTGCAGGTCCGCCGCGATGTCCCCAGGCTTGACCCCCAGAGCCGGGTAGTCGATGACCGGCATGATCCACAGGCGCGAGCGCGAAGGCGCCCAGAGGCTCGCCCAAGCGGTGTCGCGCATGGGCGTGCCGGCGATGACGCACGGCAGCACCAGCGCGTTGCTCCTGGCGATCAGCAGGCCCAGGCCGTGCAGGAAGGGGTGCAACCGCCCCCGTTCGGTCTGCAGGCGGCCCTCGGGGAAGATGCCCAGCGCTCCGCCGGCCTTGAGGTGCCGCATCGCCTCGCGCATGCCCGCAACCTCGGTCTGGCCGTTGCGGTTGACCAGGATGACCTCCAGGTACTTCCACAAGGCGTCGAGCCCGTGGCCCTGCATGTCCGCCGCCATCACCCAGCGCACAAAGTACGGCACCGTCGATTGAATCAGGATCGGGTCCACACCCGCCGTGTGGTTGCTCACGATGATCAGCGGCCGCCCGTCGATCGGCGGCTCCGGCGGGATGTTCCCGCGCCCCCGCACCCGCAGCCAGTGGTACCAGCGCGCGTACTGCCGGGCGAAGTGCCACCCGATGCCCGAGAGCGCATCGCCCCGCGGGTTGTGCATGATCCGCCGGCAGGCCAGCGCGAACAGCACCCACCCGACGGCCACCAGCAGCAGCACCGTCACCGGGGAATCCATGGCGGGCCAATGTTAGCGTTCACAAACGATTGTTCCAGCCCCGCGCTCGCGCCGTCGGCCCGCCAATACCATGCGGCGGCATGAGTTCTCTCTGGTCGGCCCAGCGCCGAGCCCTCGTCCGGGCGGTCGAACCGCTGGCGGTCCGCATGCGCCCGCGCTCGATCGAAGAGGTGGTCGGCCAGCGGCACATCCTCGGTCCCGGCAAGCTGCTGCGCCGCCTGCTCGACGCCGATGCGCTGACCAGCCTCATCTTCCACGGGCCCCCCGGCACGGGCAAGACCACCCTGGCCGAAGTGATCGCCGCCCACACGGGGCGGCACTTCGAGCGTGAGAACGCCGCGGCCGTGGGCGTGCAGCGCATCCGCGAGATTTCCGCCGACGCGCAGCGGCGGCTTGAGGACGGCGGCAGGCGCACGGTGCTGTTCCTGGACGAGATCCACCGCTTCAGCCGCGCCCAGCAGGACGTGCTGCTGGGCGACGTGGAGCGCGGGCTGGTCACGCTGATCGGCGCCACCACCGAGAACCCGCTGTTCGCCGTCAACAGCGCCCTGGTCAGCCGCTCGACGCTCCTGCGGCTCGAACCGCTCGACCGCGAGGCGATCGGCACGCTGGTGCGCCGGGCCATCGCCGACCCGCAGCGGGGCTTCGGCTCGCGCGACATCCGCATCGACGACGCCGCCATCGACGCCTGGGCCGAACTGTGCGACGGCGACGCCCGGCGGGCGCTGGGGGCGCTCGAGGTCGCCGTGCTCTCCGCCGGCGACCGCTCGCCGATCGTCATCGACCGCGCCGTCGCCCAGGACTGCATCCAGCGCAAGGCCGCCGCCTACGACCACACCGGCGACGAGCACTACGACGCCGCGTCGGCGCTCATCAAGAGCGTGCGGGGCAGCGACCCCGACGCCGCCGTGTACTGGCTGGCCCGCATGCTCGACGCCGGCGAAGACCCGCGCTTCATCGCCCGCCGGCTGGCCATCCTCGCCAGCGAGGACATCGGCAACGCCGACCCGCGGGGCATCATGGTCGCCGCCGCCGCGTGGGAACTGGTCGAACGCATCGGCATGCCCGAGGCCCGCATCACGCTGGCCCAGTGCACGACGTACCTGGCCCTGGCGCCCAAGAGCAACGCCAGTTACGCCGCCGTCGACGCGGCCCTGGCCGACGTGAGGTCCGGCCGCACGATCCCGGTGCCCGCGCCCATCAAGGACGGCAACGTCCGCAAGGCCACCGAGCGGAGCGCCGGGAGCAACGGCCCGGGCCCATCGGACGCCTACGCCTACGCCCACACGCAGGGCGTCAAGTCGGACCTGCTCGGCATGGTCGGCACGCAGGACTATCTCGGCGCGCCCCGCGCCTACTACGCGCCGGCCGACAGCGGCTTCGAGCGCACGCTCCGCGAGCGGCTGGACGAGGCGCGTCGGCTCAGGGGCGGCCCGTGACCCCGTCCGCCGATGCCAAGGCAGAGCTCCGCCGGAGCGTTCGCGCCGCACTGGCGGCCTTGGATCGCAAGGCCGTGGCGGATCAGTCCGATGCGATCCGCCGGGCCATCGTCCACTCGGCCCCGTGGAAATCGGCGCGCACGGTGATGCTCTTTGATCCCCTGCCCGACGAGCCTGACATCGCCCCGCTCCTGGGCCGAGCGTTGGTCGAGTCGAAGTCGCCGACCCTGCCGCGGATCGATTGGCGGTCCGGCGGCATGACTCCTGCCCGGATCAGCGACCCGGCAGGCGACCTGGTCTCGGTGCGGGGCGAACTGCGGCACCCCGGGGCCCATTGTCCGGCGGTTGATCCAGCGGTGATCGACCTGGTGCTCGTGCCCGGCGTGGCGTTCGATCGGGCGGGCCGGCGTCTGGGGCGGGGCAAGGGCTTCTACGACCGATTCCTGGCCCGGTTGGCCCCGGGGTGCACCACGATCGGGGTCTGCATGACCGAGCAACTGGTGCCCGCCGTGCCGGCGGACGGGCACGACCGGCCGGTGATCTGGCTGGCGACGCCCGGCGGCCTGCTGCGGGCCGAGCCGGGCAGCGCATCGCCATGAATCCGCGTGGACGCCGGGTCCATACCCTTGCGTTGGACCGTCCGCGCCCCGGCTACCGATAGAGAGGTTCAGCGTTGTGCACGGCGCGATGGATGCGCCGTCGGATCGCCATCGAAGGATCGAACCATGCTCCCATCGCAGGCCACCCGCGCCACCGGCTGGCGCTCCAGCAGCCGCACCGGCGGCACCGCCAGCGCCGCCCTGCTCACCAAGAGCAACCTCGTTCCCCGGCTGGTGCTCATCGGCGCCGCGGCCGTCGCGATCATCATCGCCGTCACCGTCTGGTCGCGCCTCACGTCCCCCGGCGCCGGCCAGCCCCAGGTCGAAGACCTCGCCGCCCAACGGGCCCAGACTCCGCCCCCCGGCGCGCCGGTCAAGCCCCCGGTCATCGCCCCGAGTCCCGCGCCGCGCGAGCCGCTGGCGCTGGAGATGGGTCGCCCCGGCGGCACGCCCGGCGGCCCCTACGCGTTGGTCCCGCCGCCGGCCGGGGCCGCGCAGCCCGCTGGCCCCGCGTCCAACCCGCAGCCCGGCGTGCAGCCGGTTGGCCCGGCCCCCGCGCCCGTTGGCGATCCGGCGCCCGACGCGTTCAAGGACGTGCGCGACACGGTCGACGCGGCCAACCGCGCCCTGGCCTCGGGCCGGCAGGTCGAGGCCCGCACGCTGCTCAACGCCGCGCTGATGAACGGCGCGCTGCCGGCCAGCGAACGAGCCGCGCTCCGTCAGCAGGTCCAGTCCATCCAGGAAACCTTGATCTTCGGACCTCAGGCGGCCCAGGGCGATCCGTACACCGACTGGTACACGGTGCAGCCGGGCGATTCGCTGGTGAAGATCATGCAGCGCCAGAGCCTGCCGCCCGACTGGCGGCTCTTGCAGCGCATCAACAAGATGGCCCGGCCGGGCGACCTGCACGCGGGCCAGCGGCTGAAGGTGGTGCGGGCTCCGTTCCACGCCATCGTCCACAAGAACGACTACCGCATGGACATCTACGTGGGCGATCCGCTGCCCCCGGGCGTCACCAACGGCTCACGCGTCGGCCCCGACGGTCAGGAAGAGGGCTGGACGTTCGTCCGTTCCTTCCGAGTGGGCCTGGGCGAGAGCAACGGCACGCCCACCGGCACGTTCACCGTGCGCCCCAGGAGCAAGCTGATCAACCCGCGCTGGGTGAACCCGCGCACCGGCGAGAAGTTCGACGCCGACGATCCCAAGAACCCCATCGGCGAGCACTGGATCGGGCTCGACGGCGCCGACGAAGCCACCCGCAAGTTCGCGGGCTACGGCATCCACGGCACGATCGACCTCGATTCGATCGGGCAGCAGCGCTCCATGGGCTGCGTGCGCATGCTCCCCGAGGACGTGGCGTTTGTTTTCGAGTTGCTCAGCGAGCGGCTCAGCTCGGTCAAGATCCTGCCCTGATCCCGCGGACGCATCACCCGCCGCCGAACTTCTCCGGTCGCTTGCGCCGCTGCAGCGCGTCGAGCGCCGCCCACAGGTCGCGCAGGAACGGCGTGGGCCCGTCGCTGGTCAGGGTCTCGGGCAGTCCGAGCGCCGAGCGGAACATCTGCAGCCGGAACACCGGTGTGCGCGGTTCGCCGGTCGCGGCGACCGGGTCGGGGTTCGCGTCCAGGATCGCCCGGATCGGCGCGAAGTCCTCCGCCGTCAACGCCCCACGCCACGTCCCCGCTTCGGCCCCCGCCTCGCCCGCCAGCGCCGTTCGCCCCGCGCGGTACGTCATCACGCCCGCGGACGTGATCTCGTAGATGACCAGGCGCGAGCGCGGCGCGTCGGCCACCTGGAGCGTCAACCCGTAGCCCCCCGTCGGCGAAGGTCCGGCGACACACCCGCCCCACACGCCCGTCGTCAGGCACACCGCCGCCAGCAACCACCGCATCACACGCTCGGACATGAACGCTCCTTCCGCGCGCCCGTCATGGCCCGGCGCGATGAGAGGCCCATGGTACTCGGTACCATGCGCCGGTGAGCACGGCGCGCCCCGGAACACCATCCACGCCCCCCGCGCCAGCACCGTCCCGCGCGCTCAGTCCCTGGGCGCTGGCGGCGCCGTTTCTGGCGCTCGGCCTGCGCGCGTTCGGGGGTCCGACGGCGCAGATCGACGCGATGCGAACCGAGTTCGTCGAGCGCCGGCGCTGGATCGAGCCGGAGCGCTTCCGGCGCGTGATGGGGCTCTACCAGGCCCTGCCCGGTCCCGAGGCCACCGAGCTGTGCGTGTTCCTCGGCGTGCACCGGGCCGGCCGGCTGGGCGGCCTCGTCGCCGGCCTGGCGTTCCTGCTGCCGGGCGTGTTCGTTGTGTCGGTGCTGGCGTGGATCATCTCCGCCGCAGGCGATGCGTCGGCCCTCCGCGGCGCCCTGTCGGCCGCCCGTCCCGTCGCCGTCGCGATGGTGGTGTTGGCCGCGTGGCGCTTGGCGCGCGACGTCGCGACCGACCGGTGGCTGCTGGTGATCCTGCTGGCGGCGTTCGCCGGCGCGCTGGTGGGCACGCACTGGTTCATCCTGCTGGCGGCCGGCGCCGGCGCCGCGGCGCTCATCAGCCGGGGCGAGGGTTGGTACGGCCTGGCCCTGCTCGGGGGCCTGCTGCTGGCCGCGGGGCTCTATGCGCTGATGCTCGCGCTGCGCTCGCAGGCCGGCGCGGCGGCCGGCGAGCAGGCCGACGCATGGGTCCGCGCCTCGTCCGCCCCGTCGCTCGCCTCGCTGGCTTGGACCGGGCTCAAGGCCGGCGCTTTGTCCTTTGGCGGCGCGTACACCGCACTGCCGATCCTCCGCTACGACCTGGTGCAGATCGCGGCGGCGGTGAGCCCCAGCGAGTTCGTCGACGCCATCAGCATCGTGTCCGTGGCGCCGACGCCCCTGGTGACCGTCGCGACGGTCCTGGGGTGGTCGGCCGGTGGCGCGCCGGGGGCGCTGGTCATGACCGCGGCGATCTTCGCCCCGGCGTTCCTGATCACGATCGTCTGGCACGGACGACTGATGGCGGTCCTCGAGCATCGACCGCTGCACGATGTGCTGGATGGGTTGTCCGCCGCGGCGGTCGGGGTGATGGCCGGCGCGGCGGTCGAAGTTGCGCGAGCGGTGGTGTGGACGGACGGCCCGAGTGGGGGTTGGCAGCGGCGCGACCTCCTGGTGGCCGGTATTGCCGCAGCCGTGCTGGTTTCTTTCCCGCGACGCTGGCTGGGACCCGCGCTGGTGCTGGTCGCAGCGGCAACGGGTGCGTTGCTTGGTATGTGATCCCCCAATCGGGTCAAACTAGGGGAAATCATAGAAATGGCGGTCGCGACGGTCAGGATCCCCGCTTCAAGTGCGTAACCCGATTAGCGTTGGACCATTCAGCGTCCGGGCCGCGTGCGTGCGCCCGGGGTGTCGAGACGGGCCATGGATGTGCGGGGCGGTACCGCTTGGCGGGACCGAAGACATGCCGGAAGTCACCAACAACTCACCCGCCGCGTTCGATCCGGCCCACCAGGACTGGTCGAAGCTGGCCGACGAGTTGTTCGCGGGCTGTCCGGCGGCACGCCGGCTGTGCGAACTGCTGATCTGCGAAGGCCGCGTGGCCGTCTCATTGTTCGACGCGAACCTGACCTATCTGTACTTGAGCCCGGCGCTCTCGGAGATGTTTGGTGCGCCGATCATCGGCGCGCTCGGCAAGCGGCTCAGCGACGGGTTGCCCGGCCCCGAGGGGCTGGAGCGGGCGAGCATCGTCGAGCGGGCTTTGGCGGGCGACAAGCCGGTGATGGTGGTCGAGATGTTCGACGGCCTGCCGGCGACGACGGTGGTGCATCGCATTGACAGGCCGACCGGGGGCCCCTTGGCGCTGGCGGTGCACCGGGTGGGCGCCGAGGTGGCACGGGTCGAGGCCGACCCGGATCGGTACGACGTGGTCCGCCCGCAACACGCGCGAATCACCCCGCTGGCGCAGTTGAGCGGGCCCGAACTGAGCGTGCTGCGGCTGATCGCCCAGGGGTATTCCAGCGCCCAGATCGCGCACGCCATCCACCGGACGGTCAAGACGGTCGAATGGCACCGGGCGGCGCTGGGGCGCAAACTGGGGGTCAAGACCCGGGTGGAACTGGCTCGCCTGGCCATTCGCTACGGGCTGGTCGGGGCCAATGAGCCGATCCAGCACGCTCCCGAGGCTTGATCTCAGAGCTGCGGAGGGCGACCCCGTACCGCCGGCCCCGGACCGGGTTGCAGCGCCCGTCGACACCGGGCCGATTGTGAAGTAATCTGTGAGCGCCGGTGCGTGGCTGCGTTCTGTGGCCCGCCGAGCTCAAGCCCCGCGTTCGCGGGCACATCAAGGAGTCTCGCATGCACACACGGGTTCAATCGCGAGAGGATCGTGGCTTCACGCTCATCGAGTTGCTGGTGGTCATCGCGATCATCGCGCTGCTCGTCGGCATCCTGCTGCCAGCGCTGAAGGAGGCCAGGCGCGCCGCGCGCATGACGCAGTCGCTGGCCAACCTCAAGCAGTACGGCAACAGCGTCGAGACCTATTCGGCCGAGTACCGCGGCGGGCCGCAGTACGCCTTCACCTGGACCAGCGCGCGGCCGAATCTGGACGCGGCGCTCAGCGGCGTGCCGACGACGTACGCGACCGACGTCGAAGCCGCGGCGGGCCAGGCCGTGCACATCATCCGCCGTCGCTCGGCGCCGGAGCAGCCGAGCTTCCCGATCCAGCCTGCGTGGATCCCCAACGTGCTGTACACGCACCTGGTGCTGCTGGACTATCTGGCGGCGCGCCTGCCCGAGCCGATGGTCTGCAGCCCCGAGGACCGGCGTCTGCTGCGCATGCAGGCCGACCCGCTGAACCCGCCTCCGGGAGAGCTGCAGCGTGTGCCGTACTCGTCGAGCTACCAGTTCTCGTCGAGCACGTACGGTCCGGACCGCGAAAGCCCGACGGGTCAGAGCCTGGAGCAGGGCCCGCACCACGGCGTGTTCTACCTGTACAACAATCCGAAGCTCGGCGGCAAGAAGGTCGCCGACGTCGCGTTCCCGAACCAGAAGGTGCTGGTCTTCGACCCCTACCAGCGGCACTTCGGCAAGACCGAGCCGTACTTCACGCACCCGTCCTGCCGCACGGTGGCGGCGTTCTACGACGCTTCGGTACGCGTGGTGCCCATGTCCGCGGTCAACCACGGCGGCTACCGGGCCGCGGGGCCGACGGGCAACCGCCGGGCGCCGATCACGTACGACAACGGCGTCGGCCCGATCCCGTGGATCGACAACTCGAACGTGACGCAGCCGGGCAAGTTCCGCTGGACGCTCGGCGGGTTCAAGGGCGTGGATATTTCCAGCGACAGGGCCACGCCGACGGCGACGGTCAACAGCGAGCCGTTCCGCGTTCCGTAAGAGCCGGGCGCGTCCGCAGCGTGTTCCATCGGCCCCCGCTCCGGCGGGGGCCGTTTTCATTGGCGGCCGTGCGCACGCCGCCCCTTCTATACTCCGCCCCATGTCGTTCGAGCCTTACCGATTCCAGCCCGGCCAGCGCGTCCAGGTCGTTCAGCAGATGCCCCGCCAGCGCGACGGACTGTCCACCACCGTCCGGGGCGAGGTGGTGCGCTACGAACAGTCCAAGACCGGCTCGTGGTACGCGCACGCCAAGGATGACCGGCTCTGGCTCGACCGCCTGGTGCTCAAGAAGGACGACGGTGAGATCGTCACGCTGAACCTCGACCAGTACACCAGCATCCAGGCCGCCAACTGAGACCGCGCCGGGGCCCGGTACCATCGGGCATGGCGCAGTACCTCAACCCGCACCAGAAGGGCATCGTCAAACGCTACTACGAGGGCGCCGAGAGCCGGCTGGCCGATACGCTCGGTCAACTGGTTTCGGAGCTGTACCTGGAGCGGGAGCCGGCGAAGCTCGCCGCGCTGTGGAAACGAGCGCACGAGACGCTGAAGAAAGCGCCGATCGATCAGCTCCGCGTCGGGCGCATCGTCGCCGAGCGCAACACCGAAGCCCTGGCCAAGCTGCTGGGCGACGTGGCCCTGGGTTGGCAGGGGGCGGCGCCCAAGCCCGGCGCGACGGCGTCCGCCCCGGCGGCTTCGGCGGCACCGCAGGCTCCCGCGGCGGCGCCCGCTTCCTCGCCGCCGGC
>JAHCJH010000096.1 GCA_026126345.1 Phycisphaeraceae bacterium
GGAGTTCGATCCTCCTCGCCCGCTTTGTCTGCCGCCGATGTCACACGATGACACCGGCGGCTTTTCGTTGACAAACTCCGCAGATTCCGCAAGTTCTGGCGGCGGGTGCGAGGGCGGCCGGATCGGGGCCAACGCCCGGACGATGACAGGGAATGACCTGGGCGGACGCTCGCTTGTGCAAGCGCGTGTGCAAGTGGTTGTGCAAGGTGGAGCGGGATGCGGACCGGAAGCCGCCGTCCCAACGGTTTAGGATCTCCTGAATGTCTGGGAACATCGACAAATCCGGAGGTGCATCGGTGAGGCTGTGGTGCGTCGCCGCCAGCGATGCGCCCATCGCGGCAGTGATTGCACGCCTTTATGGCGAGAAGCAATGGACATGCCTTCTTCGGTGGAATTGGAAGGAGTCGCTGGTCGAGGAAGGGGCTTGGACTTCAATGGACATCGCCGCGCATCGGTGCTGCCTGTCGTCGGACGGCGAGTTCTTCTTCTACCACGCGACGGGTGGATCCGATGGACCGTTTCCTGGGTTCTACGGCGGTGCATTCGCCGTCTCAAGGCTCCCGTGGTTGTCTGCGCTTACTGATACGACGACCTTCGGACCGGCTGGAGGCTGGAAATCACGAGACGCACTTCCGGACAGTGAGCAGCAGCATCTCTGGAGTCTCTTCGAGGACTGGCCAGCGTTCGTGCGTGACGAACACTGGCCACGTCAGCTTGGTCGCATTTGGCGTGCGGCAACTACAGACGACATGACGCTGGCAGGGGCTCAGCTGGAACGATCGCACCTCGTAGCGGCGGCGGATCTGCCGGACTCGGGACTCCGTGTGTACGCGGTCGTCCGTTCGCACACGGACAAGTGGGGCGGGCATCACTGGAGCATCTGGCACGAAGATCTGACGTACTTCATTCGCCCGACGATTGGGATCGACAACCCGCTGCAAGAGCTCAGCGGCGTTCGATGGGCCTGCCCAGCGGGCGGCGGTCGACTGCTCCTTGCGACATCCGACGCGAAACTGCGAGTGCTCCGCTTCAAGTACAAGACTGGAGCGGATGCGACGTTCAGCGTCGAGCAAGAGCATGATCTGGCGGCCTTAACGCCGCGACCTGGGCCAGCTCCTTCTTCGGCGAAGGCAGGGCTCGCTTGACCGTAGCGAAGATGATTGTGCCCGTGACGAGCAGCGCCGCTTTTCAATGTGCAGCAGACGTTGATCTGCTGACCACGCCCAGCGGCAGGTCCGGCAGGCTCGCCACCGCTCCGGCAACGTCGAGCAACTTCGGGTCGGTGTAGACGTTGGCCGTGAGGCTCGGATCGCTGTGCCGCATCGCGGCCTGCGCGGTCCGCAGCGGGACACCCGCCTTCGAGAGGTGGGTTCCGAAGGTGTGCCGCAGCGCGTGGATGTCGATGGTGCGGCCGCGATCGTCGGTCTTGACGACGACTTCCTTGCCGTCGCGGGTCTCGACGCGGGCCACCCCGGCGAACACCAGGTCGCGGTCGAAGATGCGGATGAGCCCTTCGGGCACGTCGAAGAGCGGCTCGTCGGTGGGGAGCGCCGCCGGTATTGGGTCTTCCGCCTCGCGGGCTGCCTGCTGCGCCCAAGCGAGCCGGTCAGCCAGCCAGGCGCGGATGTCGGCCGCGAGGTCGGCCCGGAGCGGAATCTCCGACCCGCGGCGGTTCTTCTCGTCGCGGGCGTTCAGGCAGGTGGCACCAACCTCCCCTCACCCCGTGCCACCAAGAAGCCCGGCCCCACGGGCTTCTTGGTGCCGCGCATCGACGCACCCACGACCTGCGGCCTTCCCCTGCCCCCAGATCCCGTCACCACGACCGGCAGGTGGCCCCAAGTTCCATCCGGACGTGCCACCGAGAAGCCCGGCTCTGCGGGCTTCTCGGTGCTGAAGATCGATTCCCCCACTCCCCCGACGCGCTTACCGCGCGCTCCGCTGCCGATTTCGACACCGGCCGTGATCCTGTCCGGGCGTCGCCGCCGCCGGCCTCGACCACAAACACGTCTCAACCGCGGCGAGCGCTCGCTTGCCCAGAACGCTCCCCGACGCATCGCCGCGGCGAGCGACATGCTCGCCAACGGCAAGCCCCGCCAATGTCCCACCCCTCGGCGGTGGCACCCGCGGCGTCGGCTCGATGCCTGGCGACAGTCCCTTCAACCGCCGATCAACGGCGGCGACGCGAAGCCATCAGCCCGCCCAGGCCGAGGATCACCGCCGCGCCCGGCGTGGGAACCGCGTTGATGATCACATCGTCGAGCACGAGCTCCGTCGTTCCTCCGCCGATGCTCAGGTGCCCCCAGTTCAGGAACCGGAGCGTCACCGGCTGCGACGGATCCAGCACCGTGAAGGTGAACTCGTACCGGCGCGAACCGACCTGCGGCACCGCGAAGTACCGGGTCGGATCACTCGGATCGGTGTTCGTGAGGCTCATCCCGAAGATACCGTCCAGCGGTCCGGGCGAGGCGAAGCCGGACCCTTCGCCCGAGACCCAGAAGCTCAGGATGAACGACGGCGCCGCGGGCAACAGGACGGTCTGGAACAGCACCACGGGCGAGGGGAACGAAGGCCCGCTGACGATCCCGGGCGTGCCCGCGAACGTCACTTCGCCGCTGGGGTTGTAGATCGGCGCCGAGTAGGGAGTCGCGGTCTGACCGTTGCCGAAGTACAGCGCGTTGCGACCGTGCGGCAGAATGTCGCTGTTGCGAAGGCGGGGCCCGCCGGGCCCGTCGTTCCCCCACACGCCGTAGGACGTAGGGCTGCCGCTGGAGGTCCATCCCGGAGGGGTAACCTGATACGCCGCTGAGCCGGCGATCCAGTTGGGCTGCAACGAACCCGGACCGCTCCCGGGCAGCTCGAACGATCCGTTCACCAGAAGGTTCGTCGAACGATCCGCGATCATCGGCCCGGAGGGCAGCAGCGTCAGCTGCGCCATCGCAGCGCCGCTGGCTCCAGACACAACCCCCGCGGCCAGGAACAGCGCACAGTTCGAACGCAACGCACCAAAGGTCAACATGTCTCTCTCCTCGGGCTTTCACCCGCGTGTCGATCCGCCATGGCCGGCGGCCATGACTACCGCAGCATACACGCAGATGGGCGGACCGGGAAGCCCACCCCGAACCACAGGGGGAACAACGGACAGTTCGCCTCCGGATATCGGACGTCCTGGCAGGCGGCGCCAACTTCATCCGAACCACAGCATGCCACCGAGAAGCCCGGCTTTGCGGGCGTTTCGGTGCTGCGGACGGATCTACCCGGCCCCGCAGCACCGCCGGCTTCGCCACCGGCCATGAACCTGTCCGGGCGTCGCTGCCGCCGGCCTCGACCACAAACACGTCTCAACCGCGGCGAGCGCTCGCTTGCCCAGAACGCTCCCCGACGCATCGCCGCGGCGAGCGACATGCTCGCCAACGGCAAGCCCCGCCGGCGGCACACGATGACACCGGCGGTTTTTCGTTGCCCCGCCTTCAGGTTGGGCCCGCAGAACCCGCGAGTTCCGGCGAGGCGGGCGGGGAGGGCCGGATCGGGGCCGACAGCCGGACGTTGACGGGGAATGACCTGGGCGGACGCCCGCTTGTGCAGGCGCGTGCGCAAGCGCGTGTGCAAGCGCAGGTGCAAGCGCAGGTGCAAGCGGTTGTGCAAGGCGTGGCGGGATGAGGCAGCCGATCGGTCAAGGGACAGCGACCCCGGCGGGTTGAGGGCCGGGGTCGCTGCGGTTGATCCGAGAGCGTCGTCGTTTCGGGTTCAGTCAGCGGGTAGGCATGCCGTCCGCCGAAAGGGTCAAAGAGCCAAAGAGCAGAGGGTCACCGACCGCCTGCTCGCCAGCGCCGCGGCGAAACTCCGCCGCAAACGCATCGACATGATCGTCGCCAACCCGCTCGAAACCATGGACGCGCCCACCATCGAGGCCGCCGTCCTCTTCAGCGACGGCCGCAGCGAACGCACGGCAACCCCCATGCCCAAGCCCGCCTTCGCCGCCTGGCTGCTCGACCTCATCGCGGCGGAGCGGGGCGATCAGGGGTGCAATCGCGCGGGAGCCACCAGCGTCCCCGCTCCAAGTATCGTCACCAACCGGCAACCGAAGCTCGGTCACGCGCTCGCGGCGGTGAACTGAACCACCGGCACCGCTCCCCCATCGCCCGCGTGCCGACGGTCCACGCACAACAGAATCCCCCATCAAAGGAAAAGCCGCAGGACGCGGGTCACGCGTGCTGCGGCGGTCGTCTTTCGACGGTGCCTGCGATTTCTCTTGTTGCGTGAAACCGCGGGCCGGGATCGATTACACTACACCACTCTAACAGCGACGGGCGATTCCGTCAAGGGTGGTGTGTACACATGGAAATCAAGGCTCGTTTCGTCCTCGCGCTCGACATCGGTTCCAACTCCGTCGGCTCCGTCTGGCTCGACCGCAAGACAGGCGAACTCACCGCCGGCATATCCATCTTCCCCGCCGGCGTCGACGAGTCCGACGACAAGCGCGGCGAACCCAAGAACGCCAAGCGCCGAATGACCCGCCGCACGCGGATCACGCTCGCCCGCCGCGCCACCCGCAAACGCGAGCTGCGCCTGAGACTCATCGAGCTCGGCCTCCTCCCCAGCACCGAACCCGAGTTCCGCACCCTCCTCCAGCAAACCGACCCGTGGGACCTGCGACGCCGCGGGCTCGACGGGCCTCTGACGGCCCATCAGTTCGGCCGCGTCCTGCTCCACCTCGCGCAGCGCCGTGGCGCGCTCGGCCTCAAGCCCCTCGAAGCCGACGACGACACCAGCGCCGGGCCCGAAAACGAAACCGGCCGCCTCAAGGCCGCTATCGGCCACACCCGCGCCGAAATGCTCAACATGAACCCCCGGCCGCGAACCTTCGGCGAGTTCATCGCCCGCCTGCGCGACCAGAAGATCCACCCCCTCACCAGCCCCGACCGCCGCCCGGCCAACGCACGCCGCGGCCCCCGCCACTACCACGATCCCGTCCGCAACAAGGCCGGCGAGTTTCAGCACGCCGCCGACCGCCCCATGATCCGCGACGAATTCGACCAACTCTGGAAGGCCCAGCAGAAACACGCCGCCGCCACCTGGGGCGCCATTCTCACCCCCCAACTTCGCCTCCTGCTCGACGATGAGCGCGGCGACTCCCGCTGGAAGCACAAGGGCCTGCTCTTCGGCCAGCGCCGCCAGTCCTGGGACCTCGGCACCCTCGGCCGCTGCGTCCTGGAGCCCACCGAGCGCTGCGTCCCGCACGCCGACATGCACGCCTCCTACTTCCGCGTCCTCGAAACGGTCAACAACTTCAAGGTCATCGACAAGTTCACCGGCGAGCGCCCCCTCACGGTCCAGGAACGCCAGACGCTCATCGACAAACTCCGCGGCCCGCTGGGCGTCCACGAAAAAGGCAAGTTCAAGGGCAAGCCCAAGCGCTCCTGTTCGGTGACCGACCTGCGCGAGGCCCTGGGCTGGGGCCGCGCTGGCAAGGACAAGTGGCCCAAACTCAACGCCGAACGGGACGAGGACCGCGAAATCAACACCGATTGGTTCCACCGCGAGATCGTGCACGGCGGCGTCGGCGAGCCCGCGTGGACCGCCATGACGCCCGCCATCCACGAGGGGATCAACCGCCTGCTACTGCGCTACGACCCCGAGCAGGAAGGCGACGACGACAACCTCGCATCCGCGCTCGGGGCGCCGTGGTCCGGCCTCGCCGCCGATCAGGTGGCCCGCATCGTCGCCGCGTGGAAGGGCCGGCCCAAGATCGAGCAGCGCCTGAGCATGAGCCGGCGCGCCGTGCTGAACCTGCTGGCCCTGATGGAACAGCCCCGCCCCAGCCCGTCCGGACCCGACGGCTGGCCGACACAGATCGAAGCCCGGAAGCTCATCGCCCAGGACAGCGACTTCCTCGACCGCACGACCGGCAAGCCGCTCGATGATCACGCCCGCCGCCGCTACGCCACCGGCGCCAAAGGCCTTTCGGCCCGCGACCGACACTACCTCCGCAAACACCCCAACGACCTCCCCCCCGCGCCGCTGCTCAGCAACCCCGTCGTCCGCCGGTCGATCCACGAGGTGCGCCGGCACATCGTCGAATACGCCGCCGCCAGCGGCCGATTCCCCGACGAAGTCCGCATCGAACTCGCCCGCGAAGCGAAGATGGGCGCCAAGGACGCCGACCGCGTGCTCTTCCGCAACCGCCTCCGCGCCCGCATCCGCTCCAGCATCATCGCCGAGTACAACCTCGAATCCCGCACCCCCAACCAGCAGCGCGCCGCCGTCGACCGCGTGGTGCTTGCCGTCCAGCAGGGTTGCCGCTGCCCCCTCTGCGGCCAGCCCGGCCTGACCCCACGCAAGGCCGCCGAAGGTCAGGACTGCGAGATCGCCCACATCCTGCCCCGCACCAAGGGCGGCCACAACGGCCTGGGCAACTCCGTGCTCGCCCACACCCGGTGCAACCGCGAGATGCGCCAGGACACGCCGCGCCAGTACTGGGAGCGGGCCCTCAAGGGCGGTCACGCCGAGGGCATGCGCTTCGTCGAGAGCATCTTCGGCGAAGTCGAACGCCCCAAACCCTCTGAAATCCGCGCCGCCACCGGGCAGGCGCTCTGGGCCTGCTACTTCGACCGCCGCGACGACGCCCGCAAGACCGAGCAGTTCACCAAGGACATCAAGGACATCAAGGACATGACCGCCCGTCAGGAGGCCGCCACCAAATACGCCGCACGCCAGGTCATGGCCTACCTCTCCGATGCGCTCTTCGGCGGCCGCGGCCTCCCCGAGCGGGGCGGCGAACGTCTCATCTTCAACAACGACGGCCTTTGGACCGCCCGCCTGCGCCGCGAGTGGGGGCTCTTCTTCGATCCCCACGACGCCCGAAGCAAGGGCCTCAGCGACGCCGAAGAACACGAACGCAAGGAAAAGAACCGCGCCGACCACCGCCACCACGCCGTCGACGCCGCCGTCATCGCCCTCTGCACCGCCCAGGTCCAGAATGCCTGGGAGTCACGCGAACGCGACGCGCTCGCCGCGGCGAAGAATCCCTCCGACGAGGATGAACTCGCCGCCTACCGCCGCGCGCACCCGATCCCCGTCCCGGCCCCGTTCAAGAACGCCGACGACCTGAAGCAGAAACTGCACGCCGCGGTCTTCGGTGATGATAAGTCCGAGCGGCCCATCGCCCACCGCCCCGTCAAACGCAAACTCATCGGCGCCCTCCACGAAGAATCGCTCTTCGGCCCGGTCCTCGACGCCAACGGGGCCTTCACAGGCAACTACACCGCGCGAAAGAGCGTGCTCGCGCTGTCGCCCAACCACCTGCGCGTGCCCGACGGCTGGGATGCCCTCTCCGCCAAGGCACGCGAGGGCCGCGCCTCCGATGGCGATCGCCGCGCCTCCCGCGCTCAGCTGGCCGCCATGCCCGACCCGCCCCCCGGCAAGAGTGGCATCGTGCGCGACCGCGCCCTGCGCGACCAGTTGCGCCGATGCTTCATGAAGGCCGGGCTCGACCCCGACGGCTTCACCGCCAATCAGGCCAAGAAACTCGCCGAGTCGGGCGGCTTCCGCCACGAATCCGGCGTTCCCATCCGATCCGTCATCCTCCTGCGAACCATGAGCGAGCCCGTCATCGCCTCGCGCTGGGCACGCGACTACGCCACCGGCCGGCCGATCCCGCTCTTCAACGCCGACACCGGCGCGGGCGACCCCGCCGCGGCCCGTGCCTACGTCGGCGGCAACAACCACCACATCGAGATCCGATCCGCCACCGACAAGAAAGGCAACGAAACCTGGTCCGGCCAGATCGTCTCCGCGTTCGAGGCCGCGGCCCGGAAACGGGCGTTCCTGCGCGCCGTCCGCACGAACAAGGTCCCGCGCCCGGCCGAGTTCCGCAAACTCCCCCCCGCCGAACGACGGCGGTTCACGCCCCTGCTTCGCACCGCGCAGGCCGAGCACCCCATCGTCGATCGGCGCGACGACCCAGCCCGGGGCGGCCGTTTCGTCATGAGCCTCAGCGAAGGCGAAACCGTCTTTATGAAACACAAGCAGACAGGCCAGCCGGGGTATTTCGTTGTCGCGAAACTCGACAAGCCCAACCGCGTGGTGCTCGTCCCGCACTGGGATGCCCGGGCCGCAACCGGAAGAAAGGACCCCGAAGGCAAGCCCGTGCCCGACTCCAGGCGGGAAGACTTCACCGTCACTCCGGGCGAACTACGGACCCTGGCGGCCCCCGGCCACCCCCACGCCCTCAAGGTCCGCGTCAGCCCCCTGGGCAAGGTCACGCCCCTTGACAGGGATTGAGCCGCATCCATGGTCACCCGCACCGTCGAGGTCAGCCGCGACCCGTCCCACCTCTGCGTCCGCGACGGCCAGTTGCTCGTGCTGCGGCGCGACGACAACCGCTCGCCCCTGCCCGCCTCACCCCCGAACCTCGCCGGCACCGTGCCCCTCGAGGACCTCGGCGTGCTCATCGTCGATCAACGCGACACCACCTACACCCACACCCTCCTGGCCCAAATGGCCGAGCACGGCTGCGCCCTGGTGGTCTGCGGCCGCGACCACCACCCCGCCGGCATGTTCCTGCCACTCAACGCCTCCACGCAACTGCTCGCCCGCCTCGATGCCCAGATCAACGCGCCACGACCCCGCGTCAAGCGTCTGTGGCAGGCGATCGTGGCGGCCAAGATCACGGCACAGGCCGCCAACCTTCCGCCCGGACCCGAGCGAACGCGCTTGTTCGCGCTCGCCGGTGAGGTGAAATCAGGCGACACCGACAACCGAGAGGGCGTCGCTGCCGCGGTCTATTGGCCCGCAATCTTCCGCGCGATCCAACTCCCCGAGCCGTTCCGGCGACGCGCCGGCGAATCGAACCAGGCCCCACCACCCAACGCCCTGCTCGACTACGCCTACGCCGCGCTTCGCGCCACCGTCGCCCGCGAACTCGTCGCCGCCGGCCTGCTCCCCGCGCTCGGAATCAAGCACATCGGCCGCGGCAACCCGTTCTGCCTCGCCGACGACCTTATGGAGCCGCTCCGGCCGATCATGGATGCCCGCGTCAAGTACCTCGCCTCGATGGGCGAGTGGTCCGTCTGCCCACAGAGCAAGTCCGAAGTGCTCAAAGTGCTGGCGGAGCCCGCCATCGTGCGCGGCGAGCGCGGCCCCCTGATGGTGCAGGTCGGCCGGCTGGTCGCTGCCTTTGTCGCAGTGCTGATGGGCTCCAAGGACCGCTTGACGCCCGCGGACTTCCCCATATTGCCACACGCCGCGAACGCCCTGCGAACAGGCTCAAGATCTTCATCCGACAGTGCATCCACACGTTATCCACCGGCGGTATCACAGGATGACGCCACGGACACGGAGGGCGACGAGTGAGCCAGGGCCGGCCGCGAATCCGAGTTGTCGGGCCGGAGACGGGCCGTGTACCTGTCGGGGTATCGCTGCATGTGGGTGGTGGCGATGTTCGACCTGCCGGTGGACGACAAGGCGGCGCGCAAACGCTACGCCCGGTTCCGCAAGGCGCTCGTTCGAGATGGCTTCCGCAGGATGCAGTTCTCGGTCTATATCCGCGACTGCCCCAGCCGCGAAAACGCCGAAGTTCACTCCCAGCGCGTGGCGCAGGCGGTCCCCGAGGATGGGGAAGTCCGCACGCTCATGATCACCGACAAGCAGTTCGAAAGGATGCGTGTCTTTTGGGGAAAATCGCGACGACCAGCCGAGGAGCCGGCCCCTCAACTGTCGCTTTTTTGACGGGCTCGGCTCGCCAAGCCCTTGTCGCCACGGCACTTACGACCGAGGCAGTGTAATCGATCCCAGCCCGCGAGCAGCCCGCAACAGGCTCCGGGGTAAGGGTGACGGGTACGAGAGTGTAATCGATCCCAGCCCGCGAGCAGCCCGCAACAAGTGGGACGGGACGGCGTGCAACGACCCGAGTGTAATCGATCCCAGCCCGCGAGCAGCCCGCAACTCGATCCCGTGCGAGTGAATGGGCGTCTCGAGTGTAATCGATCCCAGCCCGCGAGCAGCCCGCAACGCAAGTCCGCGCTTCAGTCGGCCGTCGTGGAGTGTAATCGATCCCAGCCCGCGAGCAGCCCGCAACAGGATGCAGGCGAACTCCCGCAGGTACTCGAGTGTAATCGATCCCAGCCCGCGAGCAGCCCGCAACGGGAACCGTCCCGCCGGACACTCAGCTCTTAGTGTAATCGATCCCAGCCCGCGAGCAGCCCGCAACCCAGCTGGTGGCGCTCGCGGAAGGACGCGGAGTGTAATCGATCCCAGCCCGCGAGCAGCCCGCAACGACCCCCGCAGACTCTCCACACCGCCCCGAGTGTAATCGATCCCAGCCCGCGAGCAGCCCGCAACGCGGCCTGTCGAACGGCTACATGGTGTACCAGTGTAATCGATCCCAGCCCGCGAGCAGCCCGCAACTACGAGGCGATGAACAAGCACGCCGCCGAGAGTGTAATCGATCCCAGCCCGCGAGCAGCCCGCAACAGGCAATACGCAAGGGCCTTGCCGGTCGCGAGTGTAATCGATCCCAGCCCGCGAGCAGCCCGCAACCATGCCG
>JAHCJH010000097.1 GCA_026126345.1 Phycisphaeraceae bacterium
CTCCCGTCAACCCACCCCCCGCCCGCATGCCCCGGCGCCCGATCCCCACCGGCTCTCCCCACTCGCCCGCAGCAGCCACCCCAGACCCCCACAAACCCCAATCATCCAAAGATCCGTACCATCCTCGCCGATCAACTGGTGTTCGCTCTCCCATGGCCAATCACCCGTCGAATCCCGCCGGGCCCCGCGGCCCCATCGCCAGCCCTCACACCCCGCACGCGCCGGCGCGCCCGGTGCCCCTGGTCGTGCTCGGCGGCGGCGGCCACGCCCTGGTCGTCGCCGAGGCGGCCATGCTCGCGGAACTGCCCATCGCCGGCTTTCTCGACGACAACCCCGCCGCCCCCCTGGGCGCCATTCTCATCGACCTTCCCCACCCCTTCCCCGCCCCGCCTCATCTGGGCCGGCTCGACGACCTGTCAACCGTCGGCGACCGCCATTGGGTGCTCGGCCTGGGCGACTTGCGCCACCGGCGCGCCCTGCTCCGCGCGGTGCACGCCCACGGCGCCCGCTCGCACCTGGCCGTCATGGCTCGTTCGGTGATCCACCCGCGCGCGTGGATCAGCCCCTCGGCGCTCATCGGCCCGGGCGTCTACGTCGGCCCCGGCGCCGTCGTCCACAGCCGCGCCCGCATCGCGGCGCACGCCATCGTCAACTCCGGCGCCATCGTCGAGCACGACTGCGCCGTCGGCGAGAACGCCCACATCGCCCCGGGCGTGGCGCTGGGCGGCTCGGTGCACGTCGGCCCCGACTCGCTCATCGGTCTGGGCGCCCGCGTGCTGCCCGGCGTGCGCATCGGCGGCGGCTGCACCATCGGCGCCGGCTCGGTCGTCCTGCGCCCGGTGCCCGACGGCGCCACAGTCGCCGGCGTGCCCGCGGCTGCGCTGAACCACTGATTCAGCCCGCGTTCACTGCCCCCGCATCTGCCGCGCCCGCTCCAGCAGATCCCGCTCGGCCGCCGGCCGGTCGGCCGACTCGGCCACCGGGGTCAGCACGAAGTGCCAAGCCACCCGGTCGGTGATCGGCAGCGGCGAAGCCAGAAGGTCCAGCCCCACCCACTCGTGCGGCGGCGCTTCGGCCCGACGGCTCGTCGTCACGGGCTCGTAGCCCTCCCGTCGCAGGCGCACGTCGTACACCCCGTAGTACTTGAACTGCACCTCGCACGGCGTCCGGCCAACTTCCACATCGTTCAGCCACACCAGCGCCCCCGCCGGTTCGCTGGTCACTTCGATCACCCGGCTCGTGCAGCCGGCCAGCAGGCCCAGGCCCGCGAAGATTCCCACGGCGCATCGCATGCCCGGAGCATACCACGCCGCCGCCCGCCCGCGCGCGCCCCCGCCCCCGCTCCGGGTTCACACCCCGCCCGCCCGCTGCCCCGCCCCCGCAACCCCCGTCGCCCCCGCCGCGTGCTCGCGATCGAACTCATCGCCCCGGAACAGCGACCCCAGGTACACCGCGCGGACCTGTTCGTTGTTGATCAATTCCCGCGGCGTTCCTTCGGCGAACTTCTTACCCTCGTCGATGATGCACGCCCGGTCGCACACCCGAAGCGTCTGCTGCACGTTGTGATCGGTGATCAGGCAGGCGATGCCCTGGCCCGCCAGCCGCCGGATCTCCTTCTGCAGATCTTCCACGGCGATCGGGTCCACCCCGCTGAACGGCTCGTCCAGCAGGATGAGTTTCGGGTTGGTGACCAGCGCCCGGGCGATCTCCAGCTTCCGCCGCTCGCCGCCGGAGCAGGTCCGCGCCTGGTGGCGCGCCTTGTGCGTCAGGTGAAACTGCTCCAGCAGTTCCGCGGCGCGGGCCCGGCGCTGCGCCCGGCTCAGGGGCAGCGTCTCGAGGATCGCCAGCAGGTTCTGCTCGCACGTCAGGCGCGTGAAGACGCTGGGCTCCTGCGACAGGTAGCCCATGCCCAGGCGGGCCCGCTGGTACATCGGCAGGCCCGTGACGTCGCGCCCGTCGAAGACCACGCGCCCGCCGTCGGCGTCGATCATGCCGATGGTCATGCGGAAACTGGTCGTCTTGCCCGCGCCGTTGCGCCCCAGCAGGCCGACGATCTCAGACGTCTCGACGTGGAACGACACCCCCTGCACCACCCGCCGTCCGGCGAACGACTTCTCCAGGTTGAACGCCTGCAGCAGGGGCATGACGCCCAGTTTAGGTCGCTCCGGCGGGCCCGCCCGGCGCGCCCGATCGCGCGTGGCGTTCACCCGCGCTCAGTGCCCGAACAGGTTCTTCTCCCCGAACATTCCCTTGCTCTCGAAGTACCCCAGCGCCTCGTCCACCGTCTTGAACACCTTCGTCGCCGTCTCGGTGATGAACGGGCTGGGGCTCTTCTTGGGCTTCCACACCACGTACACCTCCTTGGTGTGCTCGAAGGCGTGCTGCAGCTCACGCTCCACCCCGCTGCTGAGCCCCGGCACCCCGCCCGGCAGTTCCGGCACCAGGCTCACGATCATGTCGCTCTGGTCGATCAGCTTGAAGTCCCGCATGTAGATCTGCCCGTCGATGTCGCCGGCGATGTCCATCACCTCGCGCACGCGCACCTTGATCGGCGGCGACTGCTTCCCGCCCCCGAACGCGTGCGGCGCCACCTCCAGGAACTCCTTGCCCTCCCGCGTCGCCACGATCGCCCGCTCCAGCAGCAGCTTCTCGTCCACGTCGCCCGGGTCGAAGCAGATGAAGTGCTCCGCCAGCTGCGCCCGGAAGTGGTCGATCTCCGCCAGCACGTCCGGCATGTCCACCACGTGGCTCATCGGGAACGACGGGTACACCTTGCGCATCGCCGGCCGGCACACCAGCCGGAACAGCGTCTTGCGCGTGTCGGCGTGCCGCCCGCGCGACAGGATCGCGAACCGGCTCCCCGGGATCGCCTGGCTCAAGAGCTCCGTCGCCAGGATCTCCTCCTCACGCCACACCATGCAGTCCTTCAGCGTCGCGTCGATCTCGTGGTCCCGGTGCAGCCGGTGGTGGACCACCTCGATGTTGTCCACCAGGCACACCAGCAGCTCCGGCTCCAGCTTCGCCACCTGGTCGAAGTCGAACGCGCTGAACAGCCCGTGCCGCCACCGGAACGTCGCGTGCGTGTTCACGATGAAGTTCTTCTTCCCCCGGCTCTCGGTGATGATGTCCTTGAACGCCGCCCGACGCAGGGAGTTCAACCGCGACAGCGGCAGGTCCAGGATCTTCCCCGGCTTCACGTCCCGCCCCTCGGCGTACATCATGTCCCCCACGTTGTACAGCGACAGCGACTCCCCCTGGCTCGCCGCGAACTCCGCCGTCGCCTCCAGGTACGCCTTCTTGTCCATCCCGATCTGGCCCGTCACGATCGTGCGCATGCCGCGGCTCCTGTCTGCCCCGCGGCCTTCGCCGCCGGGCCCCATCGTATGGAACCCCCAACCCCACCGCCGGCGCGTTCGCCCCCGCGTTGCCCCCTCGGCACTCCGCCCTCGGCGCTCCGCTCACGCCCCGACCGCCCGCCCGCCGATCCCTTGTCCATCATGTCCGCGCCCGCTCCCGCTCCACCCCAGCCCCGCCTCTCGATCACCCACGCCGCGGCCCTCGCTCCGCTCGCGCTGACCACGCGCGACCTCGACGCGCTGCTGGCCGCCCTCGACACCCCGCAAGGTTCACGCGCCCAGCCCGTCTGGGTCCGCCTTCGCCCCGCCGGCGGCCTGCCCCTGCTCGTCCGCCCCGGCACCACCGACGCCCGCGTGATCGTCGACACCTTCGTCGGCCTCTACCACCTGCCCCCCGCCCCGCTTCCCGAACGCCCCACCATCCTCGACCTGGGGGCCAACGCCGGCTACACCGCCGCCCACTTCGCCGCGCTCTACCCAGACGCGCGCATCATCGCCCTCGAACTCGACGCCGACACCGCCGCCGCGGCCCGCCGCTCGCTCGCGCCTCTGGGTGATCGGGTCACCATCCTCCACGCCGCGGCTTGGGACCGCGACGGCACGGTCCACTACGGCGGCGCCGAAGAATGGGGCTTCGCCGCCAGCGATGCGCCCGGCCCCGACACGCGCGCCGCCAACGACCACCGCACCGCCCCGGCCATCAGCATGCCCACGCTGCTCGACCGCTTCGGCCTCGATCGCATCGACTACGCCAAGGTCGACATCGAAGGCGGCGAGGCCCGCCTGCTCACGCCCGGCGCGGCCTGGCTCGACGCCGTGCGCTCGCTCAAGGTCGAGGTCCATCCCCCCGCCGCCACCATGGCCGACTGCCGCGCAGCGCTCACCGCCCGCGGCTTCGAGGTCCGCGACGACGCCCGACACTGGTCCTGCCTCGTGGCCACGCGGCGCTGAGGTCCGTCAGGTCGACGCCAGCGCGGCCCGCTCCCCGCCGCTCCGCCGCCGACGGCACGCGCCGATCCCCAGCATCGCCAGCAGCGTCGCGGCTCCCGGCGCCGGCAGCGTCACCGCCAGGCCGTAGAAATGCTCGTCGGGCGCATAGCCCGCCGGCCGCGACTCCACCTGCCGGATCTGAAGGTAATACGTGCCCGCCTCGAACAGCGTCACGTCCAGCAGGCGCGCCGTCCCGCCCGACGCGGCGTTGGCGAACGCGATCAGGAAATCCTGATCCGGATTCGCCGGGTCCCAGCCCGCGACGTTGTTCTCCCCGCCCGACTCGCGGTATAGCCCCATCAACGTGTTCGGATTGGCCAGCACCTGCTGCCCGTTCACCAGCGCCGCCGCAACGTTCCACACCAGCGTCGAGCGGAACTGCGTTCCCACGCCCAGCTCGCCCAGGATGTACGTCACGGTCGACAGGTTGCCCGCGCCGGGGAAGACCAGCTGCTGGCGGTCCCAGAAGCCGCCGGCGTTGGACACCTGGGCGTTGCCCGACACGTTGATCGTCATGTGCTGACCGGTCGAATCGTCTCCCGCGCGGGCCTCCGGCGCTGCGAACTGCCGGATCGCCCCGCCAACGCTCAGCATCCCCGCGCCCAGTTCGGGATCCAGCGACCTGGTGATCACCAGCGTGTTGCGCCCGGCGTGCCCGGGGTCCTGAATCAGCCCGCCGGCCTGCTCCCACGGGTCGCCGTTGGCACGGGTCACGCCCCGCGTCGCCGTGTTCATCAGCACCGCCCGCATCACCCGCGCATCGGTGCTCGTCGCATCGTGCGTGTTGGCGTGCCCCCGCGCGTACTCCTGCAGCAGCGCCACCGTTCCCGCCACGAACGGCGCCGCGAAGCTCGTCCCGGAGATGGCGCCGGAAGCCGACGTGTCCCTGCCGTCGAAATCATTGCCGATGAAGTACCGCCGGAACTCGTCCACCTGCCCGTTGCCGTTGAGGTCACGCGCCCCCGCCGCCGCGACATACTCCCCGGGCGCCACGATGTCCACGTCCCCCACGCCCGAGTTGGTGAACGACGAGAACTCCGACCGGCGCGAGAAGTCGCGGTTCAGCGACCCCACCGCCAGCAGGTTGCTCGCCGTCGCCGGCGGGAACATCGTCGAGCCGTTGAACGGCGGCGTGCCCTCATTGCCCGCCGCGGCCACCAGCGTGATCAGCGGATTCTGGAACGCGAACCCATCGATGACGAACGGCGCGAACGCGGGATTGCCCGTTCGGAACGACATGTTCACCACCGTCACGCCCTGCGCCGCCAGGTCGGGCAGGATCTGCGACCGGTCAGCCCAGCTCCCCAGCGCCGACGAGTACACGCTCGCCCCCGGGGCGACCCCGCGGTTGCCCGCCTCCCCGCTCGCGCCCGCCATGATCGACGCCACCGCCAGCGCGTGCTCGCTCTCCCACGGACCCGGGTTCGCGCCGTTCCGCACCGTCACGCGGTTGCCCAGCGACGTGTGCGCGTACGGATTGCCCAGCTCGATCATCCCGATCCGCACACCCGCGCCCGTCAGGCCCCAGTCGTTCGACGCCGGCACACCCACGGCCGCGCGGCTTTCCATCGTGAAGTTCTCCGGCAGCACCGCGATCGACGCGTACCCGCCGTCGCGCGCCCGGCCCGCGGTGCTCACCGTGAACTCCGACCCCCTCGTGCTGGTGGCGTTGTTCGGCGTGCCCGCCAGGTAGTGCGTCGCCACGATGCGGTACCGCTCCGGCCCCGCCTGCAGCACCTGCGACAGCACCTGGATCAGGTCGTTGCCCTGCACCGATCCTTCGCGTCCCGGCAGCGCCGAAGAGTCCAGCCCGAACGTCAGGTTGTTCTGGAACACCGGCACGGCGCCGAACACGCCCGTCCCGTTGCCCGTCTCGCGGTACACGCGGATCTGCATCTCCATCGCGCCCGAGATCGTGTTGCTCCCCCCGCCGCCCGCCCACGTGCCGACACCGCCCATCAGCGCCGACAGCACCACCTGCGCGTCCTCCGCCAGCCGGATGTCCCGCTGATAACTGATCGCGTACCGGAACTCGTCCGTCGCCGGGATGCCGTCGTGCTGCGTGCCGCCGGTCATCCGCAATCGCACGATCCCGTCGCGCAGCTGGTGCGTCTCCGTCGGCGCGTACGGGAACGTGTCCGCCAGCCCCAGCCGCAGATACAGCGAGTACGGGTTGGGCACCCCGCCCCCCGCCGGCGCCAGCACCCACCCGGTGTCCAGCGTCAGCGGGCTCTGCGCCCGCGCCGCCGCCGTCATCAGCCCACAGACCGCCACCACCGCCGAGGCCATCGCCGCGGACGAACGCCCAGCGCGCTCCATGTTCATGGTCATTCTCTCCTCTCGATCTCAACCCTGACCAGCCAACCGGACTGTCGCCCGGTTGGAACCGCGCCCAGACTACCACCCGGCGCCCAATCGGCAACCCCCAACAATCCCCGCCTCCGCCAGCCTCTTCCACTTCTAGTCAAAACCCCAGCGAAACCCCCCAGCCTCCCAGCCCCCCGCCCCGCACCCCGCGCCTCACCCCGTTTCCCAGCGCCGCAGGCCCCCTCGGCTATCCTTGCCCCCTCATGGCCATCCTCGTCGACGCTTCCACCCGTGTCATCTGCCAGGGCATCACCGGCGCCTTCGGCGCCCAGCACACCCGCGGCTGCCTCCACTACGGCACACGCCTCGTCGGCGGCGTCACCCCCGGCAAGGGCGGCGCCAAGGACGACAACGGCCTGCCCATCTTCGACACCGTCGCCCAGGCCGTCCGCGCCACCGGCGCCACCGCCACCATGATCTTCGTGCCACCCGCCTTCGCCGCCGAAGCCATCATCGAGGCCGCCGACGCCGGCATCTCCCTCATCTGCGCCATCACCGAGGGCATCCCGGTCCAGGACATGGTCCGCGCCCGCGCCGTCCTCGACGACATGAACGCCCAGCGCGCCGCCGCCCGGGGCGTCGCCCCCGCCGCCGGCGGATTCGGCACCCTCGCGCCCAACCACATCACCCTCGTCGGCCCCAACTGCCCCGGCGTCATCACCCCCGGGCCCAAGACCGGCGCCGGCTCCGGACCCGCCGACCCCTACACCGACTCCGGATGCAAGATCGGCATCATGCCCGGCTACATCCACACCCACGTCTCACAGTCCAAGCGCGGCAAGACCGTCGGCATTGTTTCCCGCTCCGGAACCCTCACCTACGAGGCCGTTTGGCAGACCTCCAACCTCGGCCTGGCCCAGTCCACCTGCGTCGGCATCGGCGGCGACCCCGTCCGCGGCCTCAACCACATCGACTGCCTGCGCCTGTTCAACAACGACCCCGACACCGACGGCATCCTCATGATCGGCGAGATCGGCGGCGGCGACGAAGAGGCCGCCGCGGCGTTCATCAAGTCCTCCATCACCAAGCCCGTCGCCGCCTTCATCGCCGGGCGCACCGCCCCGCCGGGCCGCCGCATGGGCCACGCCGGTGCCATCATCGAGGCCGGCGGCGTCGGCACCGCCGACGGCAAGATCGCCGCCCTCAAGGCCGCGGGCGTCACCGTCGCCATGAGCCCCGCCGACATGGGCAACGCCATGCTCCAGGCCATGGGGCTCTGACCCCGCCAGACTTCGCCAACTGTCGGAACTTCCCCTGTGATGGGCCGTGTGCCGCGCAGCCTTCGTGCGCCAGCAGCCACCGCTTGCGCTCAAGGCCCCCGCCGTAGCCCGTCAGCGCGCCGCCCGCGCCGATCACCCGGTGACACGGCACCACGATCGCCGCCGGGTTCCGCCCATTGGCCCGCCCCACCGCTCGCGCCGCCCGCGCGCGCCCCATCGCCGCCGCCCGGCCTTGACCGGCGCGGTACGCTCGCGGGGCACCGGGCGCCCAGCGGGCAACCCGGCACACGGGAGCCACCATGTCCAAGGCAGTCGTTGATCCGGCGGAGTTGCGCAAGTTCGCGGGCGATCTCAAGCGGTTCAACGCGGGCCTGATGAACCAGATGACGGTGCTGCAGGGCCGACTGGCGACCCTGGGCCAGTCGTGGCGCGACCAGGAGCACACCAAGTTCTCCGAGGAGTTCCAGGCCACCATGAAGGTGCTGGCCCGGTTCACCGACGCCGCGAACCAGCACATCCCCTTCCTGCTGCGCAAGGCCGAGAAGATCGAGGAGTACCTGAACCAGCGGTGAGGCCGCGCCCCCGTTCCTTCCTCTCCTTCCCGTCCCGCTCCCGCGCTCCCCGCCTCCATCGAGTTCACAGTCCATGGGCAAGCAGGCCAGGGTCACGTCGATCGAAGTGCTGCGCGAGGCCAGGGCCGCGCTGCAGGTGTTCGAAACCAACACGCGCGCAGCGCTCAGCGAGGTCGATGCCGATGTGCAGCGCACCACAGACTGGCTGCGCATGCAGCAGCTGCCGCACTGGCAGAAGCAGATCCGCGAGCGCAGCGAGGCGCTGGCCCAGGCCCGGTCCGACCTGCTGCGCAAGCAGCTCTCGAGCATGCAGGACAGCCCCTCGTGCGTCGATGAACAGCGGGCCGTCGCCCGCGCCAAGCAGCGGCTCGAATCGGCGCAGCAGCGGCTCCAGGTGGTGCGCAAATGGATCACCGTCTGGGAGCGCGAGGCCACGCTCTACAAGGGCCAGACCCAGGCGCTCTCCGACACCCTGGCCCGCGACATCCCCGCCGCCGTGCAGCGCCTCGACCGCATGGGCCGGGCCCTGGCCGGCTACGTCGCCATCGCGCCGGCACGCGTCGATTCCGCGACCGGGCGCGTCAGCGGGGGCGACGATGCCGGCCCGCCGCCGCCGGAGCCCGAGTCGCCCGCGGTGCGCTTCGCCCGCCTGCGCCGGCGCACCCCGGGACCCGAGCAGCGCGCCCGCCTGCTGGTCGAGGCCCCGGCGATGGTCTTCACCGAGGGGCCGCCGCTGCTGGCCGAAGCCGTCGAGCCGTTCAGCCGGCTGGGCCTGGCCGAGCCCGCGCTGCCGCCCGAGGCGCTGGTGCTCATCGAGCAGGGCGCGCTGCGCCAGGGCGAGACGTACTTCGAGCGCACCGCGCCCGTCGCGCCAACCGCGCCCACTGCGCCCGTAGCGCCCAACACCCCGCCCGACAGCGGCTGGTTCATCGGCCTGTCCAACGGCGGGCCCATGGTGGCCGAGGCCCATGCCATCCGCATCGGCGACCTGTTGGCCCGCCGGCCCGACCTGACCCCCGTGCTGGCCTGCCGCCCGGGGTGCCTCATCGCCACCGTCGCCGGCGGCGTCGAGGCCGCGCTCGACGAGAACGATCACGATGCCTGGGAGTCCTGGCGATGAGCACCGCCGTCGCCCAGGCCAAGCTGCGCGACGCCGTGCGCGAGCTGCAATTCAAGTGGGTCCGCATCCGCGAGTCCTGGGACGACGACGCGGCCGCGGCCCTGGAACGCGATCTCATTCAGCCCCTGCCGCCCCGCATGAACGCGGCCATGGGCGCCATGGGCCGCATCGGGGAACTGATGGTGACCATCCGGCGTGAGTGCGGCGACGAAGCGGGCTAGGTTCGCGGTACGCTGTTGATCCCGGGCGGTCCCGCCGCGGCGAGCGGCCGCCAACACTTGCCAGCCCGAACCCGCCCCGCGAGCCCCCATGCACGAACCGTCGCTGACAACCCGCGAGCAGACCCTGCTGCGCGACCTGACCGAACTGCTGGCCATGCGGGCCGAGCGCCACGGCGCGCTCACCGAGTCCCGCGACCGCGCCACCGCCGACGCCGACCGCCGCCTGCGCGCCGCGACCGAACAGGCCGACGCCGCCCGCGCCGCCGCCGAAGCGCGCGCCGCCGAGCGCGCCGAGGCGGACCGCGCGGCGCTCGACCAGCGCCTGTCCGCCGACGCCCGCCAGGCCGAGGCCCAGTTCCAGCGCCAGGCCCTGACGCTCAAGGAGCGAGCCGCCAACGACGAGGCCTCCCTCCGCAAGAAACTCCCGGACGCCGTCTGGCTCGCCGACGCGGTCTACGACACCGCCAAGGACAAGCCCCGCGCCGAGTTCGACGCCCGCAAGAAGGACGTCGATGCGCACCTGGCCGCCGCCTCGCTC
>JAHCJH010000098.1 GCA_026126345.1 Phycisphaeraceae bacterium
ATGACGCGGCGGGCCGATCGGCGGCCGTGGCTCAGCGCGGGCCGGCGCGCCACGCCGCACGACCCGACGTGGCGGGGGATCTTCGTGTTCGATGTGCCCACCGCTGAAGAGGCGCGAGCGTTGGCCGCGACCGATCCCGGCGTGATCGGCGGGGAGTTCGCGGTCAGGGTGGTGGAGGTCGCGGCGCCCGCATCGCTGCGCGGGGCGTTGGCGCTGGAGGATCGGCTGCAGGCGGAGTTGAAGGCCAAGCCGCCCGCGCCGCCGGCCCAGGGACAGTTGCCGCCGGGCCTGCGACGCTACGTCATGCTGCACGCGCGGGAGTTTGAGGCCGCACGGGCCGCGCTGGCGGTCAACACCGGCGCGCCGCGCACGGTCTGGTGGTTGCGGGTGACGGGGGGCGATGCGGCGTCGGGCGGCGGCGAAGCGCGGCCGGGGTCGGGCGTGTTCGTGGTCGATGCGGAGTCGGTGGCGGCGGCGGGGGCGGCGATGCGGGGCGTGGCGCCGGGGTCGGTGATGCTGGATCTGTGGCTGTCCACCAAAGCGCTGGAGGGTTTGGCGGTGGGGGGGAGGTGAGGGGGTTGTGTTCAGACGGCCACATGGGTGACTGGCGACGGCCGACGGGTCAGTGGTGCGCGTTCCTCGGCGCGACTTGCGGTGATTAGCGTGCGCCGATCACGATGATGGAGAAGTGCTGATCGACCCCGACGCCCGCGCTGTTGAAGATGTCCACGAGCACGCTCGACGGATTGAGAAGGTTGGTTGTGCAGGTCGCCGGCGTTCCGGGTGTGATCGGCGTCACGATCACCGAGGGGTAGTTCGAGAACGGGGTCGTGAACGTGACGGTGTAATGTCCTGCGCTGTTGCGCGTGACGGTGAGTCCCTGGCCGCTGAACAGCGCGCCCGTGCCGCTGTTGACCACGGCGTGCAGCATGCGAATCGGGCCGGAGTCCGAGGCGACGGGCGAGAACTGGCCGGTGGGGCCGAACGCGATCTCGCCGCGGACGTCCAGCGGCGCGGCGGGGTCCGGCGTGTTCACGCCGAGGCGGGCGGGCGCGGCGGTGGCGCTGGTGACGCTGAGGTTGGGGTAGCCGGTGTCCTTGAAGGAGAGGTTGGTCGTGGGCGTGCCAGCGTCGGGGTCCTTGAAGGCGATGCGCGACACCGAACCGGCGGCCATCGTGGCGGGGCGGAGGACCAGGGCGTCGTTGGCGCTGGCGATCTCCACGCGACCGGAGGGCGTCTTGGTGCCGATGCCGACGTTGCCGCCTTTGGCCAGGAACACCCGGAAATCGGCGACGTTGGTCTCGACGATGTTCAGGCCGTAGTTGGTGCTCGCGCTGCCGTCGGGCGAGAACAGGTTGAAGTGCCAGCGGGTGGCCAGGTCGGCCTGGAATCCGGCCGACTGGGCCACGCGGGCGCCGCCACCGCCGACGCTGGCGTCGTTGATGCTCAGCGGCATGTCGGCGACGGTGCCGCCGATCGCGACCTTGCCGCCGGTGTACGACAGCGTGGTGCCGTTGAGCACCCAGGGCGCGGCCGAGAAGGCGGCCATCGGCGCGACGGTGAGCTTCTGGCGGGGCGTGAGCGTGGTGCCGTTGACGGTGATCTCGACCCAGCGGTCGGCGCCGGCGGCGAAGGGGTTGGCGGTGAACTCACCGGCGCCGTTGAGCGTGACGGTGAAGACGCCGTTGAGCAGGGGCACGCCGTTGATGGTCTGCGTGCCGATCGGCGAGCCACCGTTTGGCAGTGCGTAGAGCCGCACGATCAGATTCACCGGCCCCGCCGCGGGCGCGGCGCCCTGGTCGATTCGACCCTGGTACGTGAAGCCCTGGTTCTGGGCGCGGGCACTGGCGGAGGCGATGCTCAGAAGAACCAGCAGTGCGCAAGCGAAGAGCGGCCATTGACGAACGGTCATGCGATCTCCTTCTCCAACGGGTGTGAACGGACGGGCATTGGAGTGTACGGGCGTGGCGCGGCGTGCGGGTCAGGCCGTGCCCTGGTGATCGGGCGGTTTGTCGCCGGCGCGCGAGCCGCGCCACACCAGGTACGCCCAGAGCATGACGGGGGTGAAGAAGATCGACGCCGCGGGCCAGAGCACCACGGTGGGCGCCGGCGTCCAGATCTCGATGGCGACCATGGCGGCCCAGTAGGCCAGGCAGACGGGGATGACGGACCAGCGGGGAGTTCCCCGGGCGATGCGTCGAGTGGCTTCGTGGAGCGGTGCGCCCTTGGCCTGGATTCGGGCGGCGAGCGTGCGGGCCCAGACGAACTCGCTGGCCAGGATCGCCAGGCCGATGGGCCCGAGCACGCTGAGGCCCGGGCCGGGCAGGGGCATGATCACGATGCCGACGAGGATGATGGAGGTGCCGACGATCAGCACGCGCAGGCGGCGGGCGTTGCGCTTCAGCAGCGCGATGGCGTCGGCGCCGCGGCGACGCGCCAACTCGAAACGGGTGTCGAAGATTCCGTAGATCAGCAGGCACGCCAGCAGGGCCAGCAGGGCCAGTCCGGTCCAGAAATCGAAGAACTCGAGCGTCATGGCGCGGGCGAAGGGTACGGCACCCGCGCGCGGACCCGCGTGCCGGGGGGTTCGGCGAGCGACGGAACAGGCATGCCCGCGCACGGGAGTGACGCGGTGGGCAGCTTCACACGGGCCGAACGGGAGCCTTCGGGCTGCCAACGTACACGCAGAACCTCTCGCCGGCGGCGTCAGCGGTGGTTCGTGGGGCATCCTGTGGTATGCTCCATCCGCTGCCCTTCGGTCGTTCTCGTGAGGATCGGCGGCTGCAATTTTGGAGAGAAACATGAATGCGAAGTGCTTCATCGGCGTGGTGGCGTTCGCGGCGGTGGTGGGCGTGTGCGCGCCTCTGCTGCTGATTCCCGGAGCGGTTGCGGGCCCGTTGAACCCGCCCGGCGGTCCGATCGTGCCCACCGCCAAGCCGCTCACCGAAGTCGAGCCCCGGATCGCGATCAACGCGACCAACACGCCGGGGGATGCCGACAGCTTCTTCAAGATCACGCAACCCGGGTCGTATTACCTAACCGGCAACGTGATCGGCGTGGCGGGCAAGCACGGGATCGAACTGGCAGCCAGCAACGTCACCATCGATCTGAACGGGTTTGCCGTCATCGGCGTTGCGGGCTCTCTCTCGGGGGTCTTTCGTGACACCTCGGTCGCCGACGCATTCGTGATCCGCAACGGGACCGTCGCCTCATGGCCCGCGGAAGGCCTGGACCTCAATCTCGGAGCTCCGAGCACCAATCGCGGGGCGCGGCTCGAATCGATCATCGCCACTCAGAATGGCCTCAGCGGATTCGCTGTTCCCGACGGCGCCGAAGTCGTCGGCTGTGTCGCGACGCGGAACGGCGGCGTGGGCTTCGCCATGAACAACAACGCCGTGCTGACCAACTGCCTCGCCCAAGGCAACACGGGCGACGGCTTCAGCGCGGGTTTCGGTTGTACCTTCCTGAACTGCCATGCCCGGGGCAACTCCCAGAACGGCTTCATTCAGAACGGTCAGTGCGCGTATTCGAACTGCTCCGCCACCAACAACACCGTCGATGGGTTCGTCGCGAACCGGAGCAGCCTGGTCGGGTGCGAGGCCGGGTTCAACCAGGGCGTTGGCTTCCGCATCACCGGCAGCATGCTCAACGCCTGCAGTGCGCAGAACAACAACGCGGGGGGGATGGTCGCCACCAGTTCCAACTTCATCACCCAGTGCCTCGTCCAGAACGGCACCGTCGGTCTCGACGTCACCGGGGCCGACAATCGCATCGACGGCAACAACGTCGTCGGCGCGAGCACGGGCATCCGGGTCACGGGCGCGGGCAATTTCATCGTGCGGAACTCCGTCTCCGGCGGAACCATGTTCAGCATCGTCGCGGGCAACAGCGCCGGGCCGATCGTCACGAGCGCCGGGATGGCGACGCTCACCAACCCGATGGCGAATTTCGAGTACTGATTCTTCGGCGGCCGGGGCCTTGCCCGGTCAGCGGGCTGCGGAGTCTTGCGGGGAGCGCGGGACCCGACGTTGCACGCACGGCGGGCCACGCATTGAGGGAGCCGGTTGGCGAATCCGGTGCGCGGCCGGTCTGGATAGAGGGAGCGTTCCGCCAGGATGCTGAGCATGGCAAACGACCCGGCGCGTGCTCCGGACGCGACGGTTCTGCTGAACGCCGTCGGACAGGGTGGCCGTGAAGCGGCGGACCAGCTCCTGCCGCTGGTGTACGACCAGCTCCGCCGGGCCGCCGAGCGGCAACTGGCGGGCGAGCGTGCCGGGCACACGCTGTCGGCGACGGCGCTGGTGCACGAGGCGTACCTGAAGCTGGTGGGCCCCCGCGAGGTGCCCTGGGCCGGGCGGGTCGGGTAGAGAATCGCAACGTGGAACAGGCCTGTGAAGCCGCGGGGCGGCGGCGAGGCGCCCTTGCTTTCCCAGGTGTTCAGCCCGATGTGATGGTGGTGTCCCCCGGCGGAGAGGAGCGCGGCGTCGGGGCCGGAGCGCTGGGTGATCTCGAACCCGAGCACGCCGTGGTCGAACGCCAGGGCGCGATCGAGGTCCGCGACTTTGAGGTGGACGTGCCCGATCGACGCGGCGCGGGTCGCGTTGCCGCCCCCGCGTCGGAAACCCCCGTCCGGACTGGACTCGCCGCGCGCCGGGTCGTTCACGGTGCTGGACGGTCCATTGGTTCGACCTGTCAACCTGAAGGCGCCCGCGCTTGCGCGAGGGCGTCGGTAACTCCCGAGCCACAACCCAGGCGAGCCGCTTCTCTCGAACGAGCGGTAGGAATGCGGCCAAACGATCAGTTGATGCGCGACCGCGCCTGCATCTGGGGTCGACACTCCCGCGGCCGACGCCGCGGGGGGAACTGGGAACGGCTGTCGCCTGGCACGTCCTGGCTACCTGCTGGCCTGGAGTCCGCGCAGGATCAGATCGAGGCCCGCCTCGAACTGGCGATCCGGGTTGGGCGCGAAGATGAGGTTGATGGCAGCCGCCACGCTGGGGAACTGCGATGTCGCCCGTGCCAAGTCAGCGGAGTTGCCGATGCGGTTCGTGCGGAGCTCTTCGATCTCCCAGAGACAGTGGGCGCGAACGTACAGCCGCACGGTCTGGTACGCGACGACCTGTGCCGCGGGAGAAAGCCCGGCATCGGCGAACGCCGCAAGAGCCGCGGCGATATGTGGCAGGGACTTCTCCGGCGGAATGTGCCTGGTCATGGCGACTCGGAACACATGGGGCTGGTGGAGCGCCAGTTCTCGAACCGCGAAGCAGATCGACTTGATCCGCGATTTCCAGGGCCCCTTCGTCGGCGGCACGGGCATGCCGGCGAACACCAGGCTCGCCACCGCATCGAGGATGGCCTCCTTGTCCGGAAAGTGGTTGTAGAGCGCCATCGCCTTGACGCCGAGCACCTCCCCGAGCCGACGCATCGTCAGGGCACCTTCTCCCTCCGTGCCGATGAGCCTCAGGGCGGCTGAGGCAACGTCTTGAGGGGTGAGCGACTCGCCCGCGGCGGGGCGGCCGGGGCCCTTACGCCTCGTCCGGGGTGTGCCCGTGATCGTGCCGCGTTCGGTATTCATGTGGGTTCCTCGCTTTGCGTGCTCAATTGGACATCGATCCGACCACCCGTCAGTATACCCCAACAAATGTACGCTGTCCATATTTTGACGGACCGCGTACATTTTTGGCTTGACATCGTAAATATACGACGTATCGTTTCGACATGCTCCGCATCCATGACACCCGCTCGCGACCCGTTTCGTCCCTCCGGCCTCTCGCGGGAGCGCTGACGCTCGCAGGGGCGTGCGCCTCGATGACCGGCTGCATGGTCGGTCCGGACTACAAGCCGCCGGTCACCGAGATGCCCGGGAACTACGCGGAGCTCGCCGGCGCGGCGGGGCCCGGGATGGATGTATCCACCATCGAGGAGACCGCCTGGTGGAAGCGGTTCGACGATGCAGTGCTGGCATCCCTCGTCGAGCGCGCCGTTGCCGCGAACAACAACATCAGGGTCGCGGAGGCCCGCGTGCGACAGGCTCGCTCCGCCAGGGAGGTCGCCAGGTCGTTTCTCTTCCCGCGCATCGGCGTTGGAGCGTCGGTCCTGCGGTTCCGTGGCAGCGGCGCCCTGATCGACCTGATGGACGCCGGGCTGGAGAGCAACCTCTTTCAGGTCGGCTTTGACGCCGAGTGGACGGTGGACCTGTGGGGGGGCACTCGCCGGCTGGTCGAGTCCGCGGCGGCGGAGGAAGAGGGGGCGGCGTCACGGCGGCGCGGTGTGGTTCTGCTGATCGCCTCGGAAACCGCTCGCGCGTACATGGAGCTTCGCGGCGCACAGCGTGAACTTGAGGTCGCGCGCGCCACGCTCGACAGCCAGAACCAGACGCTTGCCGTCACGCGGGAACGTCAGACCAACGGTCTCGCATCGGAGTTGGAGGTGGTGCGGGCGCGAACGGAGGCGGAGGGAACGGCGTCGGAGATTCCGCCGATCGAGCAGGCCATCCGCGAGTACATTCACGTTCTCTCAACGCTGCTGGCGCTCGAGCCGACGGCGCTCAGCGACGAGCTGTCATCTCCGACCGGCATTCCCGCGGTTCCTGAGCGGGTCGAGGTCGGAGTTCCCTCGGACCTGCTGCGGCGCCGGCCCGACATTCAGGCCGCGGAGCGCCGCATCGCCAGCGCGACCGCTCGAGTCGGCGTCGCGACGGCGCAGTTGTTCCCGCAGATGGTGCTGGGCGTCGGGGGAGGATTCGCCAGCCGGAACAGTGGGGATCTCTTCAACGGCAACTCGTCCGCCGATCCGAGCACCTACTACCTGGCCGGCCCGTCGATCAACTGGGAGATCTTCGACGCCGGTAGACGGCGCGCGACGATCGGCCATTCCGAGGCCGAGGTCGACGCCGCGAAGGCTGTGTACGAAGACACGGTGCTGGGTGCGTTCAGAGAAGTCGAGAGCGCCCTGGTGGCGGTCGACCGAAGCCGCGCACGCGTGGCGGACCTCGAGCGGCTCGTCGCGAGCGCTCACGAAGCCCTGACCATCGCCCAGGGCGACTACCGCACGGGGCTGCTCGACCAGCTGACGGTTCTCGACGCGCAGCGTCAGGCGAGTCGAGCGGACATGCTGCTCGTCCAGGGTCGGGTCGCGCTCACGGTCAATGTCGTTCGCCTCTACAAGGCGCTGGGCGGCGGTTGGGAGTTTGCAGAGCAGCCCGCCGCGGCGCAGGCATCGCGCGAAGCCCCCTCGAGCTCGAAGGAGAATCCATGAACACGCTCGTCGAGCGCGCACCGGCCGACATGTCGCCCACCGGGCTGAGCGCCTTGCGGCGACCGGGTCTCGCTGAGTATGTGCTGGTCGCGGTGGTGCTGTGCTCCATCGCGGGCATCCTCTCGGGATGCAAGAAGGAGCCGCCGAAGCCGGCGGCCGTGCCGGTCATGGTCAAGACCCTGCGTCCAGAGACGATCACGATCTCGCGCCGGTTCAGCGGCTCGATCGAGCCGCTCCAGACCACGTCGCTGGCGTTCAAGCTTTCCGGAACGGTGCGCAGCCTGTACCGGCCGGAGGGATTGGACCGAGACGTGCAGGTCGGCGACACGCTGGCGAAGGGAACGGTCATCGCCGAGCTTGACGAGGGCGACCTGCGTCGAGCCAAGATGGGCGCCGAGGCCCGAGTCGCCCAGCTTGAGGCGCGAGTCGAAACGGCGCGAGAGACGCTCGCCATCGCCACGCGGAATCTCGAGCGGTTCGACAGTTCCGCCGGGTCGGTCTCGAAGGTCGCCCGCGACGAGGTCGAGGCCAAGCGCGTCGCGGCCGCGGGCGAGCTTGAAGCGGCCGAGCACGCACTTGCAGACGCGCGAATCCAGCTCGACCAGGCGATCGACGACTATGCCAACCGCCGGCTCATGGTGCCCTTTGATCACGCGATGGTCGCGGAGAAACGCATCGAGCCGGGCGAGCGCACATCGGCGCACGAGGTCGCCTTCCGCCTCATCGACATCTCGAGTGTTCACGTGAACTTCGGCGTACCCGACATCATGATCGGGTCGGCGGGGGCGGCTTCTGAAGCCGAGCGCGTGAGCATGGGTCAGGAGCTGGCTGTCACCGCCGACGCGTTCGAGGGGCGGGCGTTCAAGGCGACGGTGACCAAGATCGCACCGGAGGCCGACCCGGTCACGCGCACGTTCCTGACCCAACTGACGCTCTCCAATCCGGGGGCGGAATCCGGCCGGCCGCTCCTGCGTCCCGGCATGATCGTCACGGTCATGGTCGGCGCGGCTCTCGACCGCGAGGCGATGCTGCTGCCGATGACGGCCGTCCACCAGGGTCGCGCCAGCGACGAGTTCATCGTCTACGAGGTGGTGAATGAACGTGGCCAGGACGTTGTCCGCGCACGCGGAGTGGCGCTCGGAGGCGTGTTCAACAACCAGGTTGAAATCCGTCGGGAAGGCAGCGGCGTGCGTCCGGGCTCCGGTATCGCCGTGTCCACCAGTGAGCGGCTCGCCGACGGCGTGCATGTCCGAGTGATGCGCGATGCCGAACAACCGATGCAGGCGACTGGGCCCTCCGGGGAGGCCCCATGAACATCTCTCAGCTCTTTGTCACCAAGCGCCCGATCGCGTGGACGGCCATGTTCGCCGTCGTCGCGTGGGGCATCTACGCCTACACCGCCATGCCCCAGCGGCAGGACCCGATCATCCCCGTCGTGACGGGCGTGATCGCCACGCCGTATCCCGGCGCGGAGGCGGAGAAGGTCGAGCAGGAAGTCACGCGCAAGATCGAGCGCAAGGTCGCGGAGAACCCCGCGGTCGAGCACGTGAAGTCGATCAGCCGGCCCGGCATGTCGATCGTCTACGTCGAGCTCTTCGAGACGGAGCGCAACGCGGAGCTGGTGTGGCAGGACATCCGGGGCAAGCTCGGCGAAATCAAGGACCTGCCGCAGGCTGCGGGCCGGCCGACGCAGTCGGTGCTCAACAAGGACTTCGGCGACTCGGTGGCGGTGATGCTGACCATCTCCTCACCCCCGGTCACCGATCTCGAGATCCAACTCCGGGCCAAAGACATCCGCGGGGCCATCGAAACGCATCGATCTCGCGTTGCGGAGGGCGGGGAGCGATGGGCGGGCGTGCTCGTCTATCCGAGCACCGTGGCGCGCTCTCACGTGCTGCGGCTGGGACGCACGCTTGCAGAGCGGCTCACCGAATCCGGCGTTGCCGCCGACGCGGCCGTCATCGAGGCCCCGAGCGCCGGCATGCTCGACGTGGTGCTGGCTCCCGGCAAGTCTGAGGCGGATCTGCGCGCGGTCACGTCGCAGTGGGAGCGAGAGATCGGCGGGCCCGACCGTTACCAGCCCGATATCTGGCGGCCGTTCTGGATCCATGAGCTGGGCGATCTGGAGCAGGTGCTTCGTTCCAGCGCGCAGGACAAGTACACCTACCGCGAGCTCAAGTCCTTCGCGGACCGGATTCGCGATCGGCTCAAGCAGTCTCCCTTCGTCGCGCAGATCGATCTGGTCGGGGTGCAGGACGAGCGGGTGTGGCTGTCGTACTCCGGGCAGCGGCTGAACCAGTTCGGCATCGCGCCGCAGACGATCGTGGATCGCGTCCACGACCGGAACATCAACATTCCCGGGGGCACGGTCGAGCTGCCCGATCAGCGGGTGGTCGTCCGGCCGACCGGCGAGTACACGTCGGCCAGCGAGATCGGGGGCACGGTCCTGGCCGTCTCCGGCGCCGGGTATCCGCTCTACCTTCGCGATCTGGTGGAGATGACGCAGGGCTACGTCGACCCGCCGGATGTGCTGAACTTCCGCACGGTGAAAGTGCCGCGCGAAGGCGCCGTCGCCGCCGGGGACCAGGCCACGAAAGGGATCGTGATCCAGACCGGGCGAGCGATCACGCTCTCGGTGCGGCAGGTCAAGGGCACGCACATCGCCGAGTACGACCGCGAGATCTCCGCGGCCCTCGAGGACCTCAAACTCCGCCTGCCGCCCGACCTGCGCGTCGAGCGGACGAGCAACGAGCCGCAGAAGGTCCGCGACAAGATCCACGGCTTCAACCAGAACCTGCTGGAGGCGATCGTCATCGTCGTGCTGGTCTCGCTGGTGTTCATGGAGTGGCGCAGCGCGCTGCTGGTGGCCGTCGCGATTCCGATCACCATCGCGATGACCCTGGGGTTGTCGAAGCTCGTCGGGATCGATCTGCAGCAGGTCTCGATCGCGGCGCTGATCATCGCGCTCGGGCTGCTGGTGGATGCGCCCGTGGTGGCGGCTGACGCGATCAACCGCGAGCTGGCGAACGGACACCCAAGGCACGTCGCGTCGTGGCTGGGAC
>JAHCJH010000099.1 GCA_026126345.1 Phycisphaeraceae bacterium
TGCGAAATCCCGCCGCCACGCCCACGAACCGCGTTCGGCTGAACGCGTCCGGATTCTCAGCCCATTGCTCCGGCCCCCCGAACTCCCCGCCGAACACCCCGCCCACCGCGCCGCCCCACGCCGCGCCCCCTTCGCCCATCGCCCCTGGCCCGCCGGCTCCCTGCCCCCCAGTGCTCGACCCCGCCTGCACCCGATCAGGGCTGATCAGCCGGATGTGCGACGCGTGCGAACGGTCCACCGCCCGCGGCAACACGAACACGATCTCGTGCCCGCGCGCGTCCAGCGCCTTGGTCAGCCCGTGGCACGCCGTGCCCAGTCCTCCGCTGATGAACGGTGGAAACTCCCACCCGAGCATGAGCACCCGCATGAACCGCTCCATGGAAGCCGACCGCCCGCCGGGGCCGATCCCCCGTTCTTGCACGCCAACACGCGCTCGCGCCGTCGTCCGGCCAATATAGGCCCCGTGATGCGCCAGCCGACGCGTTCGGTCCCTGCGATGCTCAGTCCTCCTCGTCCGCGTCGATGTCTCCGAGATTCGCGAAACACGCCGCGTACGCCCGCAGCGTCAGCCACAGCCGCCGCGCCGCTTCCTCCGCCCCATGCGCAAGATCCGCCTCCGGCGCCGCCGATCGAAACGTGAAGAGCTTCTCCGGGTCGCGAAAGTGCTCAACCACCGGCGTGTACGGGCTCGGATGCTCCACGTCCACCAGTTCGTCCGCGATCAGGTCGCCCAGCTTGTCACCCGTGTGCACCAGGTCCTGTTCCACGCTCTGGCTCAGATACCGATCCGGCGTCACCAGCGCCACCCACGCACGCCCACCCTCGGCGAACACTCGGTAATACGCCGGCGCCGCTGCGTTCGGCGCGGCCAACGACAGCACGCCCCGCTCCACGGTCACGTCGCCGAACAGTCCGCTGGCACGGGCCCGGCTCGCCACCCCGTCGATCACAGCGCCGAATTCCGCCGCGTTCATGGCTCCGGCGGCGGTCGCTGACGGATTCGTGGGCATCTGCGGACTCCTGTCGCCCCCGTCGCCGCGCCGGCGCGCCCCGGTGCCCGGTGCGCCGCCAGTTGAACTGGATGCCGGGGTTCGGATGCTAGCGGTCGTCGGCAGCCCCGCCGTCGGCGCCTCGTGCCCAGCCGCCCGGGGCTTGTTCCCGCCGGTCCGAGCGCATAACGTCCCTTCCCAAACGCCGCCCAGGTGGCGAAATTGGCAGACGCACTACCTTGAGGTGGTAGCGCCCGCAAGGGCATGGAGGTTCAACTCCTCTCCTGGGCATTCGCGGCGGGTTTCGGCCCCTCTGGCCGATCCCCGCACACACTCGCCGGCCAACCGATCGGCGCCCGGCCGCGGAACACGGTTCAATCCCGCTGCACCCGCACCCTTCCCGGCCGCGTATCTGCGGGTGGCAGGTGGCGGCCCCGCTCGAACAGAACCCAATCATTGTCTTAGCACTAGACAAGACAACCACTTACGCTACACAATGCCCCCATGCCACGGGCGCGTACCTCCATCCTGATCGGCGTCGCGGCGTTGCTGGCCACCGGCCCGATCCTGCGCGCGCTCGAGCCCGATCCCGCCGCGCCCCCGGTGCCGCCATCGCCCCCGGCCGAGTCGGCCCCGCGCACCGACCCGCCCGCCGCCGAGGTGCCGCCGCCGGCCCCGCCCGCGTCGCCCCTGGGGCGCGAGGTGGTGATCTACCTCAAGGACGGGCGCATCTTCACCGGCACGCTCCTGCAGCAGTCGCCCGAGCAGTTCGTGCTGCGGATCGCCGGCATCTCCACCACCTTCGCCGCCAACACCGTCGAGCGCTACAAGATCCTGCCCACCAATTTCGAGCGCTACCAGGAAATGCGCCGGCAGATCGACGATACCGACGCGCCGGGCATCGTCCAGCTCGTCGAATGGCTCATCGCCCGCTCCGAGCTGGACCTCGCCCGCGCCGAGATCAACGCTCTCCGAACGCGCTTCCCCAACAACGCCCAGGTCCAGCGCACCCAGGCCCAGGTCAACCGCCTCATCGACCTCCGCGACAAGGCCGCGCGCCCCGATGCTTCGAAGCCGCCCGAAACGCCCGCGGCGCCCGCGCCGCCCTTGGCCCCCGCCGCGGCCATCGTCCCGCTGCTCGGCGCCGACCAGCTCAACCTCATGAAGGTCTACGAGGTCGACCTGTCCCGTCCCCCGCAGATGTCCATTGCCAAGGACGTCCTCCAGGCCCTCATCGACAAGTACGCCGGCCACCCGCTCATTCCCGCCACCCGCGAAGGCCGCGACGCCATTCTCCGCCGCTCGCCCGCCGAAGCCCTGGACCTCATGTTCCGCCTTCGCGCCCGCGAGTTCTACCCGCAGGTCCGCGTCATCGACATGCCCGAATCCCTGCGCCGCTTCCGCGACGATGTGCACAAACCCATCCTCATGAACTTCTGTGCCACCACCGCCTGCCACGGCGGCGCCGAAGCCGGCCGCCTCGCTTTCGCTACCTCCAAGCCCAACAGCGACGCCACCGTCCTGACCAACCTCTACATCCTCGAACGCTTCCGCACCGCCGACGACAAGCCCTTGATCGACTGGGAAACGCCCGAACGGTCCGTCTTCCTCCAACTGGCCATGGCCCGCGACAGCGCCGCCATGCGCCACCCCGTCGTCATGCGCGGCAGCCCCGGCGCCGCTTCCGACGCCTGGAAACCCCTCTTCCGCTCCTCCGCCGACCGCCGTTTCCAGTCCGCCGAAGCCTGGATCCGCGCCATGTTCAAACCCCGCCCCGATTACGCCTTCGATTACCAGCCCTTCCGCTCCCTCACTCCCCCCAAGTCTGGCCCAGACCCCGCCGGCCGTTGACCGGTTTGTGGTACATTCCCGTCGCGGCCCTGCCGGTCCCCCGGCCCCGCCCCTGCAGCCGACCCGCTCCGGGTTGCCCCCGTTTCGCGAGCCACCGATGAACCACCCGACCCGCCGACGCTTCGCCGCCTTCACTCTCCTGCTCGCCGCCGGCCTCGGCGCCTGCGGACGCGACGATCCGGCCCAGACCGCCATCCGCACCGCCACCGAGCGCCTCGGAGCTCTCACCGCCGAAGGCGGTCGCATTTCCCCGTTCGCCGGGGACCGGCGAGCCGGCTTCCAGCAGGTCATCGACGCCGTCAAGCAGTTCACCGACGCTGCCTCTCCCGGCGCCGCCTCCGCCGCCAACCTCCTGACCAGCCGCGGCCTGGCCGGCATCGCCGATCTCGACGCCGCCTCCGCCGCCGACCATCAGCGCACCGCCCTCAACATGCTCACCGGCGTCCGCGCGCAACTCAACATCTACTCGTCGCGCTCCGCGTCCGCCGCCGCCGCCGCTTCCTTCGACCCCGCGCCGCAACTCAAGGCCCTCGACGACCAGATCGCCGCCATCGAACGCGCTTCGGCCGCCAAGAAGGCCGAAAAGGCCGCCGCCGAACGCCAGCGGGCGGATCTGCTCAAGGCCGCCGACGCGCTGGCCGCCCAGGCCAAGCAGCTCCGCGACCAGGCCAACGCCCTGCGCCGCCAGGCCGCCGACGTCTCGGCCACCCGCGGGCTCGAGCTCACCGAGCAGTCCGCCAAGCTCTCCCGTCAGGCCGACGACCTCGACCGCCAGGCCGCGTACAAGCACGCCGACGCCGATCAGCTCGCGCCCTTGATCGCCGGTTTGAAGACCGAGATCGATTCGTTCACCACCCAGCGCTCGCTCACCGAGGGTCGGAAGAGCGAGGTCGCCACCCGGGGTGATCTCGCCAAGCAGGAAGCAGCCGAAGGCCGTGCCGCCGCCGCCGAAGCCGCCAGCGCCATCTCCCGCCTCGTCGGCGAGATCGCCGCCTTCCGCACCGGCGACGTCGCCGCCGCCGGCGGCCGCGCCGCCACCGGCTACCGCAACGCGCTCGCCGCCGCCAAGAAGTCGCTCAAGGATGCCGACAGCGAGCGTTCCGCCGCCCAGCTCGCCGTCGGCTCGGTCCTCCAGTCCTCCGCCGACCTCGCCGCCGATCAATGGCGGGGCCACCAGGCCTTCGCCGCGCTGCTCACGCTCCTGGCCCAGACCACGCCCGCCCTGCCCGACGCCGCGAAGTTCCAGGCCGACGCCGCCGCCGCCAACGAGGCCGCCGAAGCCGCCCTCAAGGAAGCCCGCGACTTCTACACCCAGGCCATCGACGCCTACGGCGCCGTCAAGGATCGCAATGAAACCGTCCAGGCCCGCGTCGAGCGCATCAAGGGCATCCTGAAGAACCTCGGCGAAGGCTCGTACAACGCGCCCATCGCCGCCGCTCCCGCCGCCGGCGGAGACACCGCCCCAGCGCCCGCGACGGGCGGCGCCCCCGCGCCCGCCGGCGACCCTGAAGCGGCCGTCCGCGCCATGCTCGATCAATACCACGAGGCCATGCGCAAGGGCGATCTCGTCGCCGCCATGCAGTTCATGAAGGCCGAATCACCTTCCGGCAAGTCCACCCTGGAGGCCATGGCCGCCGTCGGCAAGGCCTCGCTCGACCTCGACAAGGCCTGCCAGGCCAAGTTCGGCAAGCCCCTCAGCGCCGTTGCCGCCTCCGGTCCCATGGGCAGCGGGCCGGTCGGCGCCATGGCCGACGGCATGACCGCCGAACTCAAGCGCACCGGCGCCGACTACGACATCGCTATCTCCGGCAACTCCGGCCTGGCCACGCCCCGCAACCCCGGCCCCACCGACACCCCCAACGATCTCATCCTCGAAGGCGGCAAGTGGCTCATCTTCTTCCCCGACGCCAAGGCCGCCGCCGTCGCGCCCATGCTCCCCATGCTCAAGCCCCTCGGCGATGTGCTCGCCTCCCTCGCCCGCGACGTCGAGTCCGGCAAGATCGCCTCCGAGCAGGCTTTCAACGCCCAACTCATGCAGCGCATGGCCCCCATCATGATGAAATTGATGCAGGAACAGGGCATGCCCCAGCCGGGCGGCGGATGACCCCCAGCGTTGACCCCTCCCCACGCCGCGGCTACGTTCGCCCCGGCACCTCCGGTTTCCCCGTCCCGGCCCACCCCGCTCCGGCAGCGCCCGCTATGCAACGACTCATCCTCATCTGTGTCGCCGGCCTGCTCGCCCTGATCCACGCCCCGGTCGCGCTCGCGCAGGGCCTCGATTGCGCCACGGCCGCCGCCTCCAACATCGATTCCGGCGCCCGCGCCGCCATCGCCGCCCACATCGACCAGCACCGTCCCGGCCTCAGCGGCGACGACCTGGCCATCAAGGCCGCCCGTTCCGCCATCCTCCGCCCCCTGCAGTGCAACGAGGTCAGCCTCCAGTTCCGCGTCGAGTACGCCAAGGCCCTGCTCCCCGTCATCGACCCCCTCACCCAGGACACTCGCGACCAGGTCGCTGCCAACGCGCTCCGCATCGCCGGAGAACTGGCCACCACCAACGCCCTGCCGCTCATCGCCCGAGGCCTCAAGGACCAGCGCTCCGCCGTCCGGTACGCCGCCTGCTACGGCGCCGGGCGCGTCTTCGACGCCCTGCGAATGCCCGACACCGTCTCGGCCGCCGCCGTCGGCGCCGCCGATGTCGACGCCCTGCTGGCCGACCTCGCCGCCCTCTTCGCCTCCGAGAAGGACCCCGCCGTGCTCGACGGCTGCGCCCTGGCCTTCGCCGGCGCCACCACCGTCGCCGCCGGCAAGATCAAGTCCTACGACGCCCGCAGCCAGGCCGTCGTCACCTTCTGCAACGCCGCCGGCGCCCGCGCCAAGTCGCTCAAGGGCTCCAGCGCCGACGCCCCGCAGTTGCCCGTGATGCTCCGCGCCGCCACCAGCGTCCGAAACGCGCTCATCACCGCCGGTGGTTCCGGCCAGACGCTGACCAACCCCGCCCTCGTCGCCGCCGGCGGCCTCTCCGGCGACATGCTCGCCCTCGTCGCCCGCGCCCTCAAGGGCTCCGACAAGGACAAGCTCGACCGCGCCACGCTCGAAGGCCTCGTCCGCGCCGCCGAGGCCGCCGGGAGCCTCTCCCGCCAGTTGCTCCGCGTCTCCGGGCCACCCGCCAACCTTGGCGAGGCCGTCAAGAGCGGCCGCGACGACCAGTTCCTCCGTGACGTGCTGGCCATCATCGGCGACGGCGGCGTGCTCACCAAGTCTCCCTTCGATTTCCCGCGCGACCGCTTCGCCTTCTGAGCCCGCCCCGCGTCGGTCCGGCTCCGCCGCCCGCTACACTCGGCCCATGCTCCGCCTCGCGGCGACGCTGGCGCTGCTCCTGGCCGCTCTGGCCATCGGCGTTCTGGCCGACCGCCCCCTGCCGCCCGCCGATTTCACCCTCATCAACCGCGGCGACGTCACCACCCTCGACGTCCAGCGCATGAGCTGGATGCAGGACCTCCGCATCGCCGCCGCCCTCTGGGAGCCGCTCGTCCGCAACGACGTCTTCTCCCACGAGTACCGCAAGGTCCCCGCCGTCGCCGAGTCCTGGTCCGTCTCGCCCGACGGTCGAACCTACACCTTCCGCCTCCGCGCCGACGCCCGCTGGTCCAACGGCCAGCCCGTCCGCTCGTCAGACTTCCGCTACGCCTGGCGCCGCGGCCTGCTGCCCGAGACCGCCGGCGATTACACCAACTTCTACGGCCTGTTCAGCGGCGCCGCCGAGTGGGCCCGCTGGCGCTCCGAAGCCCAGCAGCAGTTCGCCCGCCAGTCCGCCGGCCGCCCCCGCCCGCGCGAAGCCGAAGCGCTCTGGCGTGAAACCCTCGACCGCTACGAACGCGACGTCGGCGTGCGCTGCCCCGACGACCGCACCCTCATGGTCGAGCTCGAACGTCCCGTGCCCTACTTCCTCGAGATTCTCGCTTTCGAGGCCATGCTCCCGGTCTACCCGCCGGCGATCGATGCCTGCACCGTCATCGACCCCGTCACCGCCATGGCCCGGGTCGACACCGCCTGGACCAAGCCGCCGAACCTGGTCACCAACGGTCCGTTCATGCTCACATCCTGGCGCTTCAAGCGCGACATGCGCCTCGAGCGCAACCCTTTCTACTGGAACGCCGCCGCCATCAGCGTCGACGCCATCAACATCCCCTCGGTCAGCGACCCCAACGCCTCGGTTCTGGCCTTCCAGACCGGCGCGGTCGATTGGGTCAGCGACGTCACGCCCGACTACCGGGGCGACATGGTCCGCGCCAAGCGCCAGTACCAGGCCGAGCACGCCGAGCTCTACCGCACCCTGCTCCGCCAGGGGCTCGACCCCGTCGCCATCGACCGCCGCATGCCCCCCGACCCCCGCCAGAACATCCACGTGTTCCCAGCCTTCGGCACCTACTTCTACAACTTCAACTGCGCGCCCAACCTCGCCGACGGCCGCCCCAACCCCTTCGCCGATCGGCGCGTCCGCCGCGCCTTCGCCCTGGCCGTCAACAAGCAGGTCGTCGCCGACACCATCCGCCGCCTGGAAGAGCCCGTCGCCCGCACGCTCATCCCCCCCGGCTCGCTCGACGGCTACGCATCGCCCGACGGCCTGCCCTGCGCGCCCGACCCCGCCGCCATCGACCAGGCCCGCCGCCTGCTCGCCGAGGCCGGCTACCCCGACGGCCGCGGCTTCATCACCGTCGAGATCCTCTTCAACAAGGACGGCGGGCACGACCTCATCGCTCAGTCCATCAAGAAGGACTGGGAACGCAACCTCGGCGTCAGCGTCGTGCTCCAACAGAAGGAGATCAAAGTCTTCCGCGCCGACCTCAAGCAGAGGAACTACATGATCTCGCGCGCCGGCTGGTTCGGCGACTTCGGCGACCCCACCACGTTCCTGGAGATCAACCGCACCGGCGACGGCAACAACGACCGCGCCTTCAGCTCCCCCGAGTTCGACGCGCTGCTCGCGGCCGCCGAGATCGAGCCCGACGCCGCGGCACGTTCGCGCATCCTCGCGCAGGCCGAGCGCCTGCTCGTCGAGGTTGAAGTGCCCTTCATCCCCATCCACCACTACAACCAGGTCTACCTCTTCAACCCCCACCGGCTCAGCGGAATCTCGCCCCACCCGCGCCAGAAGCAGTCCCTCTTCCGCGCCGACATCCTCGGCGACGGCAAGGGCGCCGACACGCCCCTGGAGTTGCCCCTGCGCCCCGTCCTCCCAGCGCCCCCCGCGCCGGCCGTCCCCACCGGGAGCGCCAACCGATGATCGCCATGATCGTCCGCAGGTTGGCGCTGCTCCCGGTCATCCTGCTGGTCGTCTACACCGTCACGCTCACGCTCGTCTGGCTCGTCCCCGGTGATCCGCTCGAGAAGAGCGAGGGCCGCCGTCCGCCCGCCGAGGTCGTCGCCGCGATGCAGCGCCAGTACAACCTCGACTCGTTCCCCGCCTTCTACGGCTCCTATCTCGCCAACGCCACCGGCTGGTCCTGGCTCCGCGACACCATCACCGGCGACGCCCGCCTCCAGGCCGAGGCCGCCGTCGCCGCCGGCCGCACGCCGCCGGCCCGCCGGGTCTTCGACCTCGGCCCCTCCTTCCAGTACGACGACCGGCGCGTCAACGAGATCATCGCCAGCGGCCTGCCCGTCAGCATCACCATCGGCGCCGCCGCCATCGTCATCGCCCTGGTCATCGGCCTGGCCTCGGGCGTCATCGCCGCCGCTCGACCCGGCTCCTGGATCGACCTCGCCTCGCTCACCGTCTCGCTCGTCGGCATCAGCCTTCCCTCGTTCGTCATCGGCACCGCCGTGCTGCTGGTCTTCCCCGTCGCGCTGGGCTGGGGCCGCGTCGCCGCCTGGGGCGGCCTCACCGACGTGCTCTGGCCCGCGCTCACCCTCAGCCTCCCCTACGCCGCGTACATCGCCCGCCTCACCCGAATGGGCATGCTCGAAGTCCTCTCCAGCGACTACATCCGCACCGCCCGCGCCAAGGGCGCCGGCGAGGCCCGCGTCCTGCTCCGTCACGCGCTCAAGAACGCCTTCCTGCCCGTCCTCAGCTACCTCGGTCCCGCCGCCGCCGGAGCCATGACCGGCTCCTTCGTCGTCGAGAAGGTCTTCAACGTCCCCGGCCTCGGCCAGCACTTCGTCAACGCCGTTCTCAACGCCGACCGCTTCCTCATCATCGGCGTCGTGCTCGTCTACGCCACCCTGCTCATCCTCTTCAACCTCGCCGTCGACGTGCTCTACCGCTGGGCCGACCCGCGCATCGAATAGCCGTCGCGCCGCACACCCCGCCCCGGTACCGTTGACCCCGTGCCACCCGCCGACCCCAGGCCCGATCTCGACCTCATCGCCGCCAGCAACCGGCGCGACGATCAATCCCACGGCGCCTTCGAAGCGCTCTACGTCCGCCACCGCGACTTCGTGTGGCGCCTGGCCCTCCGTTTCACCCAAGACCAGGATCTCGCCGCCGACGTCCTCCAGAACACTTTCGCCTACCTCGCCGGCAAGTTCCCCGGCTTCACCCTCACCTGCCGCCTCACCACCTTCCTCTACCCCGTCGTCCGCCACGAGTCGCTCGCCGCCCTCCGCGCCCGCCGCCGCGCCGGGGGCGGATCCGCCGCCGGCTCAGGCCCCGGAGACGACGACCTCCTGGCCGACCTCGCCGGGCCTTCTTGCAGCCCCGCCGACCCCCGCGGCCCCGGCGACGACCTCCGCCGAATCCTCGCCGTGCTCCCCGCGCCCCAGCGCGAAGTTGTCCTCATGCGCTTCGTTGACGACCTCTCCATGGAACAGATCGCCCAGGCCCTCGACATCCCCGTCGGCACCGTCAAGAGCCGCCTCCACCACGCCATCGCCACCCTCCGGGCAGATCCCGCCGCCCGGCGCTATTTCCTGGATTCCTGAAACCCGGTGAACCCCGGGGGCCCCTTGCCCCCTTCACCTACGGAGCGGACTCATGGCCACCGGCCCCGATAACCCCATGCCCCCCCGGCCCGCCCCCCGCGCC